>NZ_JBEZFI010000056.1:0-31178 GCF_040649295.1 Micromonospora sp. NPDC048999
ACCCGGCACCACCCAGGTGGGTAAGACCGGGACCGTCCCACCGTCAGGCGGGACTACCGACCGTGCGCTCACCAGAGCGCACTGAGAGGTAACGGTTCGAGACGGTCTTGGGAGCAGAGCAGCGCAGCGCAGCGCAGCGCAGCGCAGCGCAGCGCAGCGCAGCGCAGCGCAGCGCAGAGCAGAGCAGAGCAGAGCAGAGCAGAGCAGAGCAGAGCAGAGCAGGGTGTGGGTGGGCTCGGCGCCGGCGGTCGGGCATCAGGGCCGGTGACGATGCGGGTGCCCTGCGGGTCGGTGAGGGTGCGGCCGGTGAAGAAGGCTAGGTGGTCGCGGGGCAGCCCGGCGGCGGTGATCTCCGACCCCAGGATCGGTAGGTCTCCATGCTGCGGATGCTCAGGGCCTGGCCCTTGGGGAAGGCCGCTGTCCGGGGGTGCCGCTCGACGAGCATCGCGGGGGACGCCGAGCTGGGCGAGGCGGATGGTCAGCTCAGTCCGACCGGCCCGCCCCCGATGGCGAGTACAGGGTCGTGTGGCCTCCTCGACAAGGGCCGAGGGCCGGTGGGGGTGCGGCAGCCGCACCCCCACCGGCCGGGCCTATCGGGTGTCGCTCAGGGTTTGAGCGCGGCGGTCAGCCGTTCGGCGTTGGTCTTGAACACGGCGAGCAGGTCGAGGTCGGCACCGGGGTAGTTGATGATGTCGACGCGGGTGGCGCCGGGGATGTCAGGGTTGGCGCCGCTCAGGTGCGCGTTGGCCAGCACCAGGGTCGGCTTCTTCGTGGTCAACTCGGCGAGCTGCCGTGGGGTGACCGGCTGGGGCCCGTAGGTGCCCACCACCCTGATGCCGGCGAAGTCGCCCCAGTACGCCATGAACAGGTGCGACACCGCCGTCGGCGCCGGATTCGGAAGGGCGGCCTTCACCTGCTCGGACAGGGTCGTGTACTCCGCGTTGAAGGTGGAGATCCAGGTGTCCGCGGCGGACGTGGTGCCGAACATGCCGGCGAGCCGCTGCACCTCGGAGGTGATCTTCGGCGGGGTGTTCTCCAGCTCTACGGGGACGAGCTTGCCGGAGCCGCCGGCGGCGTCCTTGAGCTTGGCGGCGAAGCCGTCGAACTCGGCGTAGAGGATGTAGTCGGCGCTGGCGACGGCGGCGAGGTCGCTGGGCTTCGGGTCGTAGTCCGGCGGGTGCTGGACGTTGGGCGGCGCGATCACGGTGATGTCGGTCGCGCCGGCGGCCTTGGCCAGGGCGCCGACCCAGCTGGTGGAGGCGACCACCTTCGGCCCCTTCGCCGCCGCCGTTGACGCGTCGCCGCTGCTGGCGGGTTTCGGGTTGTCAGTGCTGCCGCATCCGCTGGCCAACAGGGACAGGGTCGCCACTGCGGTCAGCGCGGCGGTCCGTATCAGTCGCATCATGTGCTCCTTCGGGAATCAGATAGGTGAGCAGGGTCAAGGTCCCCGCGACGAGGACGAGGACGGGGCCGGGCGGCTGGTCGAGCAGCAGCGCGACGGCGAAGCCGCCGCCGTTGCCGAGCACGCCGAGCGCGACGGCCCACAGCACCATCGAGCGCAGGGAGCGGCCGAGGTTGCGGGCGCCCAGCGCGGGCAGGATGGTCAGGGCGTCGACCAGCAGCGCCCCGGTGAGCCGGATCGACGCGCCGATGGCCACGGCGACGACGACGAGCAGGGCCAGCAGCAGCGGCCCGGCGGCGACTCCGGAACACAGGGCGAGTTCCCGGTCGAACAGCAGCAGCGCGAGCTGCCGCCGCCAGCGCCAGAACAGCAGGTGGACGACCACGGTGAGCACGCCGAGAACAACGAGGTCGATCTCGCGGGTGGCGAGGATCGAGCCCCACAGCAGCTCGAACGCGCCGGTGGCGTTCACCCCGGACACGGACAGCACGAGCAGCGCGGCGGCGATGGCGAAGGTCATCAGCAGGCCCATCGCCCCGGGCAGCCCGGTGGGCCGCCGGGCCAGCGGCGCCACGCCCGCGCCGGCGAGGGCACAGGCGACCAGGCCGCAGAGCATCGGGTCCAGACCGGTGAGCAGGCCGATGGCGATGCCGAGCAGCGCCACGTGCATCATCGCGAACCGTACGGCGATGATGTCCAGGCCGATGATGAACACACCGACGATCGGCAGGCCGACGGCGGCGATGAGCAGGCCGATTCCGGAGCGCTGTACCGCGGGCAGCGTCAGCAGCTCGAACAGTTGGTCCACGGCTCAGATCACCCGCAGCTTTCCGGCGGCCATCTCTGCCACCCGGTCGCAGGCCCGCGACATCGCCCGGTCGTGGGAGACGACGACCACGGTGACCGGCAGCCTCGCCAGCAGGGTGGCGACCTGCTCCTGACCGTCGAAGTCCAGGGCGGCGGTCGGCTCGTCGGCGAACAGCACCCGCGCCCCGGCGGCGACCGCCCCGAGGGCGCGGGCCAGGAACACCCGTTGCAACTGCCCACCGGAGAGCGTGTGCAGCGGGCGTTGACCGAGTCCGGCGACACCGAGTCGGGCGGCGGCGTCGCGGGCCGCCTCCGGGTGGCCGCCGCTGTCGAGCAGTTCGTCGACCAGCAGCGGGAACCGGCCCGGCGTGAGACGTTGCGGCACCCAGGCCACGTCCCGGCGTCGACGCGCCCAGTCGGTGCCGCGCCGCGCCCCGACGCCGCCCACGGTGACGGTGCCGCCGGCGAGGGGCTGCAGGCCCAACGCGGCCCGCAGCAGGGTCGTCTTTCCGGAGCCGTTGGCCCCGGTCAGGGCGACGTGCTCGCCGGCGGCGACATTGAGGTCGACCGCGTCGACCGCGGTGCGCCGGCCGTAGCGGCAGGTGACGGCGTTGAACGTGACGGCGGCGGCGGTCACGCGTCGGCCCCGCCGGTGAGCTGTTCGCGCAGCCACCGCTTGTCGACCTTGCCGGCCGGGGACAGCGGCAGCGCGTCGAACACGACAAGCCGCTCGGGCAGTTTGGCGTACTCCAGGCCGTGCTCGTCGGTCAGGTAGGCGGTCAACGCGGTGAGCGTGGGCGCCGTCGCGCCGTCGCGTACGGCCAGGCAGGCGGCCATCCGCTCGCCCATCAACCGGTCTGGGACACCGACGCAGGCGACCTGACGCACCGCCGGGTGCTGGGCGATCAGCAGCTCCACCTCGACGGGGGAGAGGTTCCGCCCGCCCCGGATGATGATCTCGTTGCGGCGACCGACCACGTGCAGGAACCCGGCCTCGTCGACGCGGCCCAGGTCGCCGGTGCGCACCCAGCCGTCGGCGAGGCGGTAGCGGGCGTCGAAGTCGGGGTCGACGTAGCACAACGGGCTCATCGGCCCCAGCCCCCAGATCTCGCCCACCTCGCCCGGGGACACGTCGTCGCCGTCGTCGCCGACGATCCGGATCGCCGCGATCGCCGGGTTGGGTCGGCCGACCGCGTCGTGCACCGACTCCGGCGGGTCGAGGGGATCGGTGGTGCAGTTGACCCCGTCGGCGGAGCCGTAGCAGTTGACGAACGCCGCGCCGAACCGGGCCCGGCAGGCCTCGACGGTGGCCGGGTCGACCCGCGACCCGCCGGCCACCACCGCCCGCAGCGACGACGTGTCGGTGGTGGCGAGGCGGGGGTGGTCGAGCATCATCGCGAACATCGTCGCCACCCCGAACACCAGCGACGGTCGATTCGCCTCGATCAGCTGCAGGGCCCGGCCGGCGTCGAAGCGGGACTGCACCAGCAGCGTGCCGCCGTGCCGGGCGATCGTGACCGCGCTGCCCGAAGACCCGAACGACGATGCCAACGGCACCAGGAACAGGTTGCGCATCGGCTCGTCGCCGTAGTGCAGGGCGGCGATGAACGCCCCCCGCCCACCGGCGAGCGCGTCATGCGAGTAGACGATCATCTTCGGCGCGGCCTCGGAGCCCGACGACACCAGGATCCGCGCGGCCGACGACGAGGCCATGGGCACCGGCGCGCTCAGCGGCGGGCCGTCGGCCAGCCAACCTTCCAGGCTGTCCGGCCCGTCGGCGCCGGACACCAGCACGGTCCGCAGGTCCGGCAGCTCCGGTCGCAGCGTGTCGAGGGTGTCGGCGTAATGGTGGTCACCGACCTTGTGCGCGACGACCGCAACCGCCGCGCGGGAGCGACGCAGCAGGGTGAGGGTGTCCCGACGCCCCCGGCCGACGGGATAGGCAAGCACGACCGCGCCGATCGCGGCGGCAGCCAGGTCAACGGTGACCGGCGTGCGGCCGTTGGGCAGCTGAACGGCGATCACCTCACCGGGCGCCACGCCCGCCTGCCGCAGCGCGCCGGCGAGCCGTAGCGCCGCGTCGCGCAGCTGCGCGTAGGTGGTCTCGCCGTCGTCGTCGATCACGGCCACCCGCTGCGGATGGGCGGCGGCGTGCCCGGCGAACAGCTCCCACAGGGTACGGCCGGGATAGTGGCCGGCGTGCCGCCACCATTGACGCAGCGTCGGCGGGACAAGGTCGTGGACAGGCAACACAGTCATGCGTTGAACCTCCAGGGAGGGCGGACGAACGCGCAGCCGTCCACCTCGATCAGCCCGGCAGCAGCCGGATCATCGGGCAGCTCGCCGGGCTCGGGGCACACCCGCACGGCGGTCACCCCGACCGCCGTCAGCCGGGCTACCGCTTCCGCGACGGTGAGCGCGGCCGGGTCGCCGAGCGCGGCCTCGACGGCCGCCCGGTCGGAGCCGGCGGCGATCATCACGTGCCCGTCGACGGCGGACACCGGAAGATCCCACCGGCCCCACGCCGGCCGAGCCGAGGGCAGAGGGCTCTGCAGCACCCCGGCGGCGGACAGCAGTGAGGTCTGCACGTATTGCCCATGCCGGTTTCGTTGCCGGGCGACGAGCCCGGCGAGGACACCCTCGGCGCACACCAGGCCCCCGAGCACGTCCAGCAGCGTCATCAGTGAGCCCGCCGGGGGCTGCCCGACCGGCCGCAGTTGTTCGCCCAGACCGACGTACGCCTGAGCGATGAAGTCGGTGCCCGGCGGCGCGTCCGCTCCGCGGGCGTCACCCCACCCCGAGGCGTACGCGTACACCAGGCCCGGGTTGCGGTCGACGAAGTCGCCGCTGTCGAGGCCGAGCTCGGCGGCCTTTCCGGGCGCCCAGTTGTGCAGGAACACATCAGCGGTGTCCACGAGGTCCCGCACCGTCGCCCGGCCCGCCGCGGATCGCAGGTCGACCTCGACGATCCGTTTGCCCCGGTTGAGCGCCAGGAACCGCGCCGAACAGTCACCCACCATCGGCGGCATCCCGCGCAGCGGGTCACCGCCGGCCGGCTCGACCCGCACCACCTCCGCGCCCAGCAGCCGCAGCACGTGACCGGCGAGGGGACCCTGCACCCGGCGACCCGCCTCCACTACCCGCAACCCCTGCAGGGGCAGCCCGCCGGACGGCAGCGGAGGCAGCGGCCCGGCCGGGACGGTCGCGGTGATCTGCCACGGCACGCCGAATCGTCCGTCCGGTCCGGCGTCCCGGCGTCGCTGCGCCAGCCCGCGCACCTCCTGCACCGCCACGCCGGCGGCCTGGGCGGCCGCGCACAGGTCGGCGAACGTCGACCGGCGGGTGATCTCGTGCAGCGTCGGTGGCAGCGGCGCGGTCGCCGTGGCGTACCGGAGCACGAACGCTCGCCACCCCCGCGCCACCTCCCGAGCGTCCGCGCCGAGAGCGGTCCACCACCGCCGCCACGGCTCCGGATCCAGCGTCTCCACCTCGAAGACCACCCCGTCGGCGGAGACGAACGGCGGCGGCACCCCGGGACCGGCAACCTCCCCGGTCTCCTCGCCGTCGTGGACGCTGCCCGCGGCCAGGTACTGCGACACCGCCAGCAACGCCGTACCCGCAACACTCACCGACACCGCCGTCGGCCGCGGCCCGCGCAGCCCAGCCAGCGCCGCCGCGAGCACACCCTGTGCCGCCATCACCCCGGCCACCGTGGACACGTAGTCGACGCCCAGCCGGACAGGTCCGCCGGTCGGGCGGCCGTGCACGGCCATCAGCCCGTACGCCGCCTGCGCGGTCACCTCGTCCAAGGCCCGGCCCGAGCCGTCACGCCAGCCAATGTCAACCGACGTGCCGTCCACTCGCAGCGACCCGCCACCGGACCGACGAGCCCCCAGCGCCGCGAGGTGCGCGACGCAGATCGCGTCCGCCTTAGAGCAGTCGCCACCGGTCAGGGCCACCCCGTCCAGCGGCGGATCGTCCACCCGGCTGTCCACCACGAGATCGCTATGCACCGGCAAATCCGGAATGCGCTACGTTGATCGCCCACATGCATCAGTAGTCGGGGCGCACCCAGCTGCGGTTCCCGCGATCTTCGGGAGTTCGCCATGGACGACCTACCGGTCCGCGTCGCATCCTTCGTCACCGACCGGGTCATCCCCGCCGAACAGGTGCTCCTCAACAGCGGAGCCGACGCCGCGCAGACCATGGCCACGCTGCAGCAAGCGGCCCGCGTCGCCGGACTGTGGGCGCTTCCCCTGCCCAGGCGTCTCGGCGGTCACGGCCTTGACCTGGCCACGTACGCACCACTTGCCGAAATGGAGGGACACTCCGACTTCGGGCCCACCGCGCTCGGCTCCGACCTGCTGCTCGACGCCACCATGCTCGACCGGCACGCCACACCCGCCATCCGCGACCGCTTCCTCCTGCCCATGGTCGACGGAGCGGGCGGCCCGAGCTTCGCAATGACCGAACCGGGCGTCGCCGGCTCCGACCCCGCCGGACTGGGCACCACCGCCGTCCGCGACGGCGACACCTGGCGGATCACCGGCCGCAAGTGGTTCACCTCCCGCGCCGCCGACGCCGCGTTCACCACCGTCGTCTGCCGCACCGCACCCCACACCGACCTGCGGCAGGCGTTCTCGCTGATCGTCGTGCCCACCGACGCGGTCGGCTACCGCATCGACCGGGAGGTGCCGGTCCTGGGCGCCGGCGGCCAGTACGAGATCACCCTCGACAACGTGCGCGTACCGGCCGACCACCTCCTCGGCGAACCCGGCCAGGGGCTGCGCATCGTCGGCGAACGCCTCGCCCTCGGCCGGACGCTGCGCTGCCTGCGCTGGCTCGGCCAGGCCCAACGCGCCCATGACCTCATGCTCACCCGGCTGACCACCCGCCACGCCCACGGAAGCCCGCTGGCCGACCAGCAACTCCTGCACGGCCTGGTCTTCCACAGCCACGCCGACATCGCCGCCGCCCGCGCCCTCACCTACGCCGCCGTCGACGCGATCATCACCGGCGGCGACACCCGCATCGCCGTCGGCACTGCCAAGGTGGTGACCGCCCGCGCCCTGCACGCGGTCGTCGACCGTGCCATCCAGGTGTACGGAGCGGAAGGCCTGACGGACGACACACCGTTGCCGATGCTGGCCCGCACCGCCCGCGCCGCCCGCATCCTCGACGGCCCCGACGAACTGCACATCACCACCGTGGCCCGCCGTCTGCTCGCCCGGACCCGCTGACGCCTACCAGGGGTGCTCGTCCACCTTCCCGGCCAGTACCGCCAGCACCGCCGCCAGGAAGAAGCTGCCCCACACCAGCTCGTGCCGCATGGCGACGCCACCGGCGAGGTCGTAGCAACCGTCCCGGAGCACACCGCCACCATCGAGACGACCGACCGCGCTGGAGGCCACCGCCAGCGCAGCGTCAGCCCAGCCGGCCTCGGCCGTGACCTGTGACAAGGTCAGCAGACCCGCCGCCGCGATGGCGGCGGCCGACGTGTCCGGCGGCGCCTCGGCTCGACCGATCACCGCCCCGGGGACGTCCGTTCCGGCCTGGTCGAGCCACCACCGGGCCACGTCCACCGCGGCGGTGGTGAAGTCGCCACCCCACCGTCGGGCGGCCACCGCCAGCCCCAGCACACCCCACGCCTGCCCCCGCGCCCAAACCCCCGGCGACCCGTCGCCATCGTCGGCCGGAGTGCCGTCCGGATCCAGCCACACCTCCGGCCGCACCTGCCCGTCGTCGCCGACGAGCAGCTCCACGTGGCGTGCCACGTGCGCGCGGGCGAGGGCGTCCAAGCCGTACCGGCCGGCGTCGGCCGCCCAGCCCAGGAGTGCGACGGTACCCGCCAGGGCGTCCACCCCGGCCCGAGGTGGCCCGTCCACACCGAACGCCGTACCGACCGGAATCAACCCGAGCCGGCGGTCGAACGACGCTGCCAGGGCCTGCGCGCCCTCCAACGCGATTCGCCGAGCGTCCACATCGCCGCACAGCCGCTGCCCGAGGGCCGCGCCATACCAGAACGTCATCCCCCGCGTCACCGTGTCGTCGCCTGCCCGCGGCGCCAGCCGGTGTGTCCACTCCCGCGCGGCGACATGGTCGTCGGGCCGTCCGGTCACCGCTGCGCGCAGCCACCACCAGCCCGCCCAGAAACCCCCGGTCCACGAGCCCCGCCGCGTCGATGTCCACACGCCGGAGACCGGGTTGCCGTACAGCGGAAAGCGGTCACCGACCTGCGCGGCGACTGTTTCCACCCGGCGTAGCAGGACGTCCGACGCCGTCACGTGATCGCCGCCGCTCACGCTACGGTCACCGCTCGTCCGGCGGCCACCCGTACCCGCGTCGCGACCGCCGCGGCGAGGGCGAACACCACCGCGACCAGCAGCCACGCCAGAGACCACCCGCCGACATCAGCGCACCACCCGACAATTGCCGGCCCGACCACGAACCCGCCGAAGAAACCCAGCGACACCAGGCCCGACGCCTGCCCCACCGCCGTCGCCCGACGCAGCACCACCAGCATCGACACGGCATTCGCCGCCGTTGCCGAACCGCCGACCACCACCGCGCCCACCCACACCAACCCGGCCCCGCCCGCTCCGGCACCCCACAGCATCAGGATGCCCGCCACCGCCGCGGCCGACAGCCACCCCAACGCCGCCACCACTTCCGTGGACCGGTCGGCCCAGCGGCCCCACCACACGCGGGCGAGCAGACCGGTCACCCCGAACGCGGCGAGCAGAGCACCAGCCAAGCCCGCACCCAGCCCCAGACGCTGCGTTGCGTAGAGCGGCAGGTAGGTGTTCACCGCCGCCAACCCCGTACCCAGCAGCAGCGAGAACCCCACCAGCCACCCCAGCCAGCCTGACGGCGTCGACAGTCGCCACCACCGGCCACCCGACCCTGGCCGCCCCGCCGCCGGAACCCACCGCCAGACTGCTACCAGCACCAGCAGTGGCACCACCGCGCTGACCCGCAACGCCACCCGCCATCCTGCGGCCGCCGCCACCGCCGGTAGCACCAAGCCACACACGAACGCCGCCGCCTGCACACCCGACTGCTTCACCCCCACGCCGGTACCGCGTCGCTGCGGCGGCACCGCCTGCGCGATCAGCAGGTTGGTGGCCGGATTCGCCAGGGCCTGCCCCACTCCCGCCACCGCCACGGCCAGCAGCAGCCAGACGTATGCCGACGCCACGGATGCCCCGAGCAGCGCCACGGCGACCGCCACCGCCAGCCACAGCAACGCCGGACGAGCTCCCCACAGATCGACCAACCGGCCCGCGACCAGCGACACCACCGCCGCCACCGCGAACGACACCGTCACCAGGCCACCTACCGCGGCACGGGACAAGCCCAGGTCGGCCACCACAAAAGGCGCCAGCGCGGAAGTCGCGTACAGCACCGTCATCGACGTAGCCATGGCAGCGGTCGCCACCGCTGTCGGACCCCACCATCGGCCAGCCGTCATCGATCCCACTCCATTCCGGTCGAAGTCGCATTCGCCCCAGGTGATCAGTCGGCTGGAGGCGCCAACCGGTTCCCTCGCCGAACCGGAACGATGGCTGTAGTCGACGGATCATCGTCCGATTCGACTATCATCGCGGAATGGCGATGAAAGGTGAAGGGTGCGTGACCGAGGGCATCGCGGCCGGCATGATCCCGGCTGTCGCTCTGTTCCGGTCGTTGGCGGACGAGACCCGGCTGCGGATCGTGCAGCGGCTCGCGGCTGGGGAGGCTCGGGTGGTGGACCTGACCGGCGAGCTGGGATTGGCGCAGTCGACGGTGTCGAAGCATCTGGCGTGTCTGCGCGACTGCGGTTTGGTCGACTATCGGGCGGTGGGGCGGTCGTCGGTCTACTCGTTGACCAGGCCGGAACTACTCGATCTGCTGGCCAGCGCCGAGCAGGTGCTGGCCGCCACCGGCGACGCGGTCGTCTTGTGTCCCAACTATGGACCCGGCGGTGCCGGTATCAGCCATGACGAGGCCGCGCGGTGAGCGACGCGTGCGGCTGCGGCGACGACAAGCCCCGCGCCGAGGGCGTTGAGGAGGAACACGAACCGGAACGGCTGTGGCAGGTCAGCGAGGTGCGGGCCGCCGCCGTCGCCGGCGTGTTCCTGCTTGCCGGGTTCATCGCCGGCCTAGCCGGCGCTCCGCGCCTGTTCGGTGTCAGTCTCTACACGGTCGCGCTGTTGGTCGGCGCGGCGACGTTCGTGCCGAACACCCTGCGACGCCTGGTAAAGGGGAAGATCGGCGTCGGCACACTGATGACCATCGCCGCGGTCGGCGCGGTGGTACTCGGCGAGGTCGCCGAGGCCGCGACGCTGGCGTTCCTGTATTCCATCAGCGAGGGCTTGGAAGAGTACGCCGGCGCCCGCACCCGGCGTGGTCTGCGGGCGCTGCTGAGTCTCGTTCCCGCCAAGGCGACCGTTCTGCGCGACGGGGCGCAGGTCGCCATCGACCCGGCTCACCTGCGCGTCGGGGATCTGCTGCTCCTACGGCCCGGTGAGCGGTTGGCCACGGACGGGGTGATCCGCACCGGCAGCACCGCCCTGGACGTCTCCGCACTCACCGGCGAATCCATGCCGATCGAGGCCAACCCGGGCGATGCCATCTACGCCGGTTCGATCAACGGCACCGGCGCGGTCGAGGTTCAGGTGACCGCGACAGCCTCCGACAACTCCCTTGCCCGGATCGTGCGGATCGTCGAGGCCGAACAGTCCCGCAAGGGCGCCGCGCAGCGGCTCGCAGACCGGATCGCCAAACCCTTGGTGCCCGGCATCATGCTCCTCGCCGCGGCCATCGCGGTGGCGGGGGCTCTGGCCGGTGAACCGCGTACGTGGATCGAACGCGCCCTCGTGGTGCTCGTCGCCGCCTCCCCCTGCGCGCTGGCCATATCCGTACCGGTGACCGTCGTGGCCGCGATCGGCGCCGCCACTCGCTTTGGCACGCTCATCAAGGGCGGTGCCGCCCTTGAAAGGCTGGGTCGCATCCGCGCGGTGGCCCTGGACAAGACCGGGACCCTGACCCGCAACAAGCCGACCGTCGTCGACGTCGCCGTGAGCACCGCCGACCGTGAGCAGGTGTTGCGGGTCGCCGCAGCGCTGGAGTCCCGCAGCGAACACCCGCTGGCCCAGGCGATCCTGGCCGCCGCCCCCGAACACACCCTGGCCAGTGACGTCGACGCCGTACCCGGTGCGGGTTTGACCGGCGTCGTCGACGGTCGACCCGCGCGGCTCGGCCGGCCAGGCTGGATCGACCCCGGCCCGCTCGGCGAACACATCACCGCCATGCAGACCGCCGGTGCCACCGTGGTCCTCGTCGAGCACCACGGCACGCTGCTCGGCGCGATCTCCGTCCGCGACGAACTACGACCTGAAGCCGTCGAGGCCGTCGCCCGGCTGCACGCCGACGGCTACACCGTGGCGATGCTCACCGGCGACAACACCCGCACCGCCACCGCACTCGCCGCCCAGGCCGGCATCGACGAGGTCCACGCCGACCTTCGGCCCGCCGACAAGTCCCGCATCGTCGCCGGCATGCGGACTGCGCGGCCGACTGCGATGGTCGGCGACGGTGTCAACGACGCCCCCGCCCTGGCCACCGCCGACGTCGGCATCGCCATGGGCGCCATGGGCACGGACGTCGCGATCGAAACCGCCGACGTCGCCCTCATGGGCGAAGACCTGCGACATCTGCCCCACACCCTCGCCCACGCCCGCCGCAGCCGCCACATCATGCTGCAGAACGTGGGCCTATCCCTCGGCCTGATCACCGCTCTCATCCCACTGGCCGCTACCGGCGTCCTCGGCCTCGCGACAGTCGTCCTGATTCATGAGTTGGCCGAGATCATCGTCATCGGCAACGGCGTACGTGCCGGTCGTGCCCGGCCTTTGCAGGAGTGATGATCCCGCCGCCGAAGCGTGCCCACGCCCTGCGCCGGCGTCCGCCACCGGCTGCCCACCGGCCTACGGACCCGGTCGCGAGCCGGTGAATCAGCTGCCGTTGACGAGGTTGATCACGGCGACCGCGACGAGGCCAGCGCCGAAGAGCGTGATGCCGCTGGCGGCGAGGACCGGGGCGACGCGGGTGGCCAGTCGCAGGACGGCACGCGACTGCGCGCCTCGGACGACCAGGGAGCTGCCGGCGACCGCGAGGAGGCCGACGCCGAAGAGCACGACGGCCATCCCGAGGCCGAACGTCAGGACGAGCAGCAGGGCAAATCCGGCGCGGCCGAGGAACAGCCCGGTTGCCAGTACGAGGAAGGCGGCCGGAGACGGGGTGAGCCCCCCGGAGATGCCGAGCAGGAACAGGCCCGGGCGTTTGCCGTGGTCGTGGTGATGGTCATGGCCGTGGTGCTGGTCATGGCTGTGGCCGTGGTGGTGGTGATGGTGGTGGTGGCCGTGGCCGCGCAGGTGCCGGCGCACCATCCACAGGCCGGTGGCCAGGACGATCAGGCCGGCGCCGAGCTGCAGCCAGCTCGTGAGCTCCTGCATCTGAATGACGTCGGAGAGGGACAGGAACGTCCACGCCACGCCGATCACCAGCACGGAGACGGTGTGCATGACGGCCACCGAGCCGCCCAGCCAGGCGGCGTCGCGGATCCGGCCGCGTGAGCCGACAAGGTAGGCGGCGGCCAGGCTCTTGCCGTGCCCGGGCGCCACCGCATGTCCGGCCCCTGCAATGAACGCGAGCGCGAACGCCAGCGGCGGCACACCCGGCGAGTGGATGAGATCCTGCAGCCGGTCCGGAAGGGACGCGAGGTAGGCGGTGATTTCGGTCATGCCACGGCCCTCCGGCGACGCGACCGCCACCACATCATCAGCGCTGCGGCCAGCAGCGTGCCGACGGCGACGGCGGCGATCTGGACGGTGGCGCTGCGGCCGGGACTGGTGCTGCCCGTCGCCCGTGCGCCGGTGAGGACCCAATCGTGGGAGTCCTCGCCCGAGCCGTACACCGCACGTTGGCCGTGCGGGCCGGTGGCCAGAGCGCGGTACGCGGGGTTGAGATCAGTCAGCATCCGCACCGCGACCGTGACCATGCCGACCGGCCCGGGGCACGTGTAGTCGACCGTCGCGCCGATCCTGGCGAGGGCCTTCGGCGGCTCGACGGCGCCGGCGCACGGTCGCTCGCGGTCAGTGACCGTGATCTGCTGGAGCAGGTAGGCCGCGAGCTCCTCGGACGACCCGATCAGCGCCGCATCCGTGTGCCGGTACTCGACGGCGCCGTCGGCCATGACGCGGTCTCGCGGCAGCAGGCCGAGAGAGACCCCGAGCAGGGCCAGATCGTCAGTGCCGCCGACGCGCCACCGCACACGTACGACCTCGGGTCGCTGCTCGTCGCGCGCGATGGCCACGGTCTGCGGATCGCCGAACGGGTGCGCCGCCGCCGGGGCGGGCACGGCCGTGATCGAGGCGGTGACGGCGCAGGCCGCCAGCGCGACAGCTCGCGCCGCGCTGATGAGACGACGCCGATGTCCGAATGGTGACAAGGAGAAGCTCCAGATCCTGCCGAGACGGGAGTCGGGCTCACCTTGTCGACTGTTGGGAAACGCGCAGGCCCGGGCCAGTGTGTGGCGCGGAACGGTGGCGTGAACAGTTAGTTGATCAGTAATCCCCGGGCAGCGGCATCGGAACTACCGGCATGAACATCGTCGGCCGAGGCCGTTCACGCCGGTGCCACACCGCGCCGAGCGAGGGTGGCCCTCAGGCCGGCGCGGCGCAGTCGGTCCATCCCTGCGGTCGCCCGATCGGTCAACGATGTGATCAATCACCGCTCCCCGTGACTGCCGGCGCGCCGAGGTACCGGCGGGCGGCGGCGACCAGGTCGGCCGGGTATCCGGGGCGCGGGCTACCCACGATGTCTTGCGGACCGCCCTGCTGGACGGGTACACCCTCGTGCAGCACGACCATCCGGTCGCAACTCTGCACGGCTTCACCGAGGTCGTGGGTGATGAACAGGACCGCCAGGCCGGTGCTCTCGGCGAGGTGCCGCAGGGTCGCGGCGATGCCGGCCCGGGTGGACACGTCCAGCATGGAGGTCGCCTCGTCGGCGATCAGCAGGACCGGATCACCTGCGAGGGCGCGGGCGATGGCGACACGCTGCCGCTGCCCGCCGGAGAGCTGATCGGGTCGCCTGCCGATCAGGTCGGCGGGTAGACCGGCCAGTTCGAGAGCCCGGGTGACGCGAGCGGCATGCAGGTGCCGGGGTGTACCGGCGATCCGCAGGGGTTCCGCGACGAGTTGCGCGACCGTCATCGCCGGGTGCAGGGCACTGTACGGGTCCTGGGCCACGAACCCGAGCTGGTGGCGGATGGCCCGTAGCCGGCGCCCGCGTAGCAGGGACAGGTCGTTCCCGGCCACCTCGACCCGCCCGGCGCTGGGTCGTAGCAGCCCGAGCAGGATCTGCGCGAGGGTGCTTTTGCCGCTTCCGCTTTCGCCGACGACGCCGAGGATCTCTCCTGGCCACAGGTGCAGGTCAACGCCGGCCAGCGCGACGGTCTGGCGGTGGCGGCTGCGGTAGACGTGACCGACGCCGGTCAGGGTGGCCACCGGTCCGACGGCCTGCCGTGACCCGACGCCCCCGCCGGACGTGGGCGCGGGCGGGAATAGCAGAGGTCGGTCGTCGCTCGGGTGGTGGCAGGCGACCGTCGCGTTCCCGACCGGTGCCGGGACGGGGCGTTGGGTGTGACAGGACGCGGTCACCCAGGGACAGCGGGGCGCGAACGGGCAGCCCGCGCCGAGGTCGGCGCGGGCCGGCGCGGTGCCGGGGATGCTGACCCACGGTGTGTCCTGCTCCAATGACGGCATCGCAGCAAGCAGACCACGGGTGTACGGGTGGTGGGCGGCACCTCGGGCAGGCCCGGACTCGACGAGGGTGCCGGCGTACATGACCGCGATCCGGTCGGCGACTCCGCGCAGGGCCGGCAGGTCGTGGGAGATCAGCAGCAGTCCGACATCCTTGGTACGCAGGTCGGCCAGCAGGTCCAGGATGTGGTTCTGGGTGACCAGGTCCAGCCCGGTGGTGGGCTCGTCGGCGACGACGAGTTGCGGCTCACCGGCCAACGCCAGGGCGATGGCCACCCGTTGGCGTTGCCCACCGGAGAGTTGGTGCGGGTAGGCGTCGATGGTGTTGGCCGGCAGCCGGACCTGGTCGAGCAGGTCGACCGCGCGGGCGGTGGCCGCCGCGCGGGAGGCCTGGGTGTGGACCCGGACAGACTCGGTGAGTTGGTCGCCGATCCGGCGGACCGGATTGAGCCCGGTCATCGCCCCCTGCGGCACGATGCCGATTCGGCGGCCGCGTACGCCGTACCAGTCGTGGCCGGTGCGACCGGCGAGTTCCAGGTCGTCGAGCCGGGCGCTGCCGGTGACCGTCGAGCCGGTCGGCAGCAGCCCGAGCAGGGCCTTGGCGATCGTGGACTTGCCGGAGCCGGTCTCACCGGCCAAGGCGACGATCTCACCCGCCCCGACGGTGAAGCCCACATCCTGGACGGCGGGGTGGCCATTCGGATAGGTGATCGTCAGATCGGTGATGGTCAGCATCAGCGGTCCTTGCGGAGCGTTGGGTTGAGCCGGTCCTCGGTGGCCACCCCGAC
Organism: Micromonospora sp. NPDC048999; assembly: GCF_040649295.1. NCBI lineage: Bacteria > Bacillati > Actinomycetota > Actinomycetes > Micromonosporales > Micromonosporaceae > Micromonospora > Micromonospora sp. NPDC048999. Next base: position 15,804 of record NZ_JBEZFI010000056.1, read on the forward strand.
CAGGGCGAGGGCGGTGACGGTGACCACGATCGCGGTGCCGGGCGGCAGCGCCCACCACAGCCATGCGTCGCTCAACATGGCGCCCCGCACCGAGGCCCAGTGGATCATCGTGCCCCAGCTGGGGATGGTCGGATCGCCCAGGCCGAGGAAGGCAAGGCTGGCATCGAGGACGATGGCGGTCATCGCGGTCCGGACGAAGACTGGCACGAGCAGCGGTGCGACGACCGGCGAGGCGTGTCGCAGCAGCAGGTACCCGGCGGATGCGCCCATCGCGCGGGCGGCCTGCAGATGGCCACGGGACCATGCGGCGAGCACACCGGCGCGGACCAGCCGGGCGGGGCCGGCCCAGACCAGGGCGGCCACCACCGCCGCCCGTACCCCGAGACCCGGGCCCAGGAAGGCGGCCGCGAGGATCAGCAACGGCAGGAATGGCAGGGCGAGGACCAGGTCGACGATACGCATCAGGGTCGCGGCGGCCCAGGGGGGTGCCAGCCCCGCGACGCCGCCGACCAGCGCCGCCGCGGCGGTGGCCGCCAGCGCGACGAGCAGGGCGATGCCGAGCGAGCCGCGGGCTCCGATCACCAACTGGTCGAACAGGTCCCGGCCAAGATCGTCGGCGCCGAGCCAGCGTTCGGCCGACGGCGGCTCGTACGGCCTGGCGACCCGTTCCCGACCGTCGGTGCCCAGCAGCCAGGGCCCGACGACCGCGACGGCAGCCAGCGCCGCCAGCAGGAAGGCCCCGGCCCAGCCGGCCGCCCGGCCCGCCCTCACGACCGGCCTCGCGCGCGGATCCGGGGGTCCAGCAGCGGATAGGTCAGGTCGGCCAGGGCGTTCATGACCAGGACGGTGACGGTGAGGGTGAGGAAGGTGCCCTGCATCGTGGGGTAGTCGCGGCCTTGGATCGCGTCGAACGTGAGCCGGCCGAGGCCGGGGTAGGCGAAGACGGTCTCGACGACGAGGGCACCCCCGACCAGCCAGCCGAGTTCCATCATCAGTTGGGTGTGGACCGGAAGGAGCGCCGGGCGCAGCAGGTGCCGGGCGACCACCCGCCGGTGCGGGATTCCTCGCGCGTGGGCGTGTTCGACGTGCGGGGCGTGCAGAGCCGAGGCCACCGAGAACCGGGTCACCAGGAAGAACTGTCCGATGCCGGTGGCGACCAGCACGCCGACGGGGAGGACCAGGTGGCTGGCGACGTCACCGACCGCGGCCAGCCCGGTGTGCCCCGCAGTGGTGACACCGAAGGTCGGCAGCACGCCCAGGTGCACGCCGAAGAACAGGATGCAGAGCATGCCGACCCAGAACGCGGGCGCGGCGTCGAACAGCAGCACCCCGGCGAGGAGCAGGTTGCCCTTGCCGCGCCCACGCCGCAGCCCGGCGATCACCCCGAGCAGTACGCCGACGGCGGCGGTGAGCAGCACGCTGGTGCCCACGAGCAGCAGCGTCCAGGGCAACGCCTCCCGGATCGCCTCGACGACCGGGCGGCCGCCGTTGAACGACTCGCCGAGGTCGAGTCGGATGAGGTCACGCAGGTATCGACCGAATTGCACGTGCAGCGGCTGGTCCAGTCCGTAGGCGGCGACGACCTTTGCCCGGGCCGCCGGGTCCAGGTCGCCGACCTCGCCGCCGCCGAGGGTACGCAGCGGACCGCCCGGCAGGGCACGGGGGAGTAGGAAGGTGATGGTCAGCGCGACGGCGAACACCGCCACGTAGCCGCCCGCCCGCCCCAGCGCGGCCCGGGCAAGCCCGATCCGCGCTGGGGCCGGGCGTGACGCGACGGTCATCTCAGCCGTGCCGGGCAACGAGGGAGTTCTTGTTCAGCGGCCCCCAGCCCTGCTGGTAGGCCCAGCCGGCGAAGACGTCACCGCGGTAGGCGTACGCCCCGGCCGGGTAGTAGAGCGTGACGAACGGCGTCTTCTGCGCCAGCAGCTGCTGCAGCCGCCCGGCCGCCGCCTGCCGTTCGGCCAGTGCGGTGGTGGCCAGCAACTCCTTGGCGACGGTGTCGAGTTCGGCGTCGACGACGCCGGTGACGTTCAGCGATCCTGCCTTCGGATCGGTGGCGACGAGCCCGGCGAGCTTGGTGTAGGCGGTCATGGTTGTCGCCGACCAGCCCCACATGGCGAGGTCGAAGTCGCGGCCCTTGGCCACATCGAAATCGGGCCACACCTTGACGTCGACCGAATCGGCGTCCATCGCCCGTACCGTCGTCTTGACACCAACCTTGCCGAGCATTTCGGTGATGAGTTCGGCGGCGCGTACCCGGTCCGGGCTGTCGGCGTAGACGAGCAGTTCGAAGGAGAGCGGCTTGCCGTCGAGGACGCGCACCCCGTCCGCGCCCGGCGCGGCGCCCAACGCGTCCAGCTTGGCGGCGGCCGCGGCCGGGTCGTAGCTGTGCTTCAGGCTGGTGTCCGCCCCCGGGGCCTCCGGATGCCAGAACCCGGGGCTGCCGACGGTGCCCTGCCCGAGCAGGATGGTGTCGACCAAGTCGCGGGTGTCGATCGCCGCCGAGATGGCCTGGCGTAATTCGACCCGGTCGAACGGCGCCTTGCCGTCGTTGAAGACCAGCAGGGTGCTGGAGAAGTTCGACCCGGTGGCCATCTTGACGCCCTGCTGCGCGGAAAGCTGGTCCGTCAGGTTCGGCGGCACCTCGTCGGCGACCAGGTGCACCTCACCGGTACGCAGCGCGGCCAGCGCGGTCTGCTGCTGCGGAATCACCGACACCGAGAGCTTGTCGACACGGGGCTTGCCGATCGGGTACGCGGTGTTGGCGGTCAACTCGTACCGGCGCTCCGGTTCGTAGCCGGCCAGCCGGTACGGACCGGTGCCGACCGCCGCGGACACCGGCGCCTTCTGCGGGTCGGTGATGCCGGACCACACGTGGCGGGCCAGAATCGGCATGTCCGCGAGCTGACGGACGGGGAACTCCGGGTCCGGCTTGTCCAGCGTGATGACCACCGTAGCGTCGCGTACCTGCACGTCCTCGACGGCCGCCAGCGCTGAAGCGAACCGTACGCTGTCGTGCTTACGGTAGTAGTCGATGGAGAACACCACGTCGTCCGCGGTGAACGCCTCGCCGTCGTGCCAGCTGACGTCGGTGCGCAGCGGCAGCGTGAAGACTCTGCTGTCCGCGCTCGTGGTCAGTCCGGTGGCCAGCAACGGCGTCACCTGGTTGCTCGGGTCCAGGACCAGCAGCGTGTCGAAGACCAGGCTCATGAGGTGGTAGCCCGGGTAGCCGGTCCTGTACGTGTACGGGGTCAACGTGCCTTGGTCGCCGCCGACCGCGATGGTCAGCGCCGAGGCGGTCTGCGGCTCTTTCGCGGCCGGCGACCCTGCCCCGTCGCCGGCACAGCCTGCGACGGCGAGCAGCAGCCCCGCCGCGAGGAGCCGCAGGGTGTACATCCGTCGCCGCCGGGTGCGATGTGACACGAGTGTTCAACCTCCGGTAACAGAGGGCCGGGCACCTGGCGGTCCCGGCCGGATATCGTCGGCACTCCCACGAACCGGTGGGTGTGATGAAGGAGCGGTTAATGGCTAGTCGGGTGCTGCTGATCGGTGTCTACGGCATGGAACTCGTCGAGTGCGGTGGCGCGCTCGCGGCGAACCTGGCAGCCGGGGGCGAGTCGCACGCGGCGCTGATGGTGTGCGACGAGGAGATGCGTCCCGGCGTCGCTGCCGCCGCAGAAGTCCTCGGGGTGCCGGTGGAGTTCCTCGGCTTCCAGCAAGGGCACGTCGCCGTCGACGAGGCCCATAAGCGGGCCCTGGTCAAGGTCATCCGTACGGTGCGTCCGTCCATCGTCATCACCCAGGACCCGGAGCACTCGCTGACCGACCTCGACCCCGATCGACGCCCGGCGATGACCTTGATCCTTGAGGCGCTCGGGTTGGCCAGTCGCGGGTTCGCCGCCGACGACGGACTGGCTCCGCACCCGGTGCCGACGGTCTATTACATGACGCCGTCGCGGGCCAACTGCGTGGTCGACATCGCCCCGTACTGGCCGTTGAAGGTCGCTGCGATGAACAGCCTGCGCACCCAGCTGGAGTTCTCCGCCGCACACTGGGAGAACCAACTGCGCCCCGCCGACCTGGAAGCGCTGGTCCCTGGATACGCCGGCATCGAAGACGCGTACGAGCGCGGGCGGGCCCTGCACGAGGTCCTCGACCGGGCTGCGCACATCTACCACGGCATCGGCCATCACGGGCGGTACGCGTTCGCTGAGGCGTACCGACGCGAAGGTGACTTCCATCTGCCCGCCCTCATCGAATAGTGCCTGGTAGTGGCCGGGCACGGCGTCCTTCAAGGTCAACTGGAGTTTCACCTTCTTGCCAAGGTTTTGCAAGAACAACTCCTGGGCAGAAGGCGGAACGAGCGGCGAACAAACCGTGCTGCCCGTCCGGAGCCGGGCGCCCTTCTGGCGCTCGTCATCCCCACCGGGGACCGCTGCCGCGTACCGGGACGTCGGGCTGGACGGTGCAGTCGGGTATCGCGTCAAGCGGTCAAAGCCCGAGGTCAGGCGTGTGCTGGTGGTCGACGTCAGCCCGCGCCTGGCCTTTGCGGCACAGACATGCCCGGCCTGCTCCACAGGTCCATCTCGATGCCTGGTCTGAGGTTTCCCAGGGATCGAGACCGGCTATTGAGAGCTCTTTCCGAGTGCAAGATCACGTTCTCGTCGAGGCCGCCACGGCCGGCGACTGCGGCGGCTCCTGCGCAACGGCACTGGCAAACCCGGCCAGCCGCTGACACTCACCAAGCCACTCGGCATCGGCGTGCTCAACAACCGGCACAAAGCCACCGGTGAGACGTTCCCGCAGGCCATCGCGGCAATGGCCACCCTGAACCGCGACCCGGCGGCGGCGGCCCTCGCCGCCGGCGCCACCTGCGCCACAGATGTCACCGGCTTCGGGCTGCTCGGGCATCTACACAAGCTGGCCCGGGCAAGCGGGGTGAGCGCCCATATCGACGCCGCCGCTATTGCCTGCCTGGAAGGCGCCCGCGACGCCGCTGCCGCCGGCTACATCAGCGGTGGCACCCGCCGCAACCTCGCCTGGCCCCGTCCGCACACCGACGCCGGGACCACGCCTGAGCTTGAGCTGCTCCTCCTCGCCGACGCGCAGACCTCCGGCGGGCTACTCATCGCCGGGGAAGTGCCCGGCCCCCCGGTCATCGGCGAGCTACGACCGGCCCGCACGGACGGCGTCACCCTCGTCGTCAAATAGGTGCCCTGGGGCTGGTTCGCGGCTTGCGAACCAGCCCCAGGTCAGCGGTCGGGCGTAGCCCTCAGGAGGGATCGCGAATGATCAACTGGTTCTTGTCGGGGTCCTGGAGAACCTCGACGACGTCGGTGGAAAAGCTCGTCTGCCCGCGCCGCTCGAACGCCGCCTTCGACAGCACCAGCACGTTCGGTACGAACGAATGGGCGGCGAACAGCTTTGTCGGCCCATTGGTGGACAGGCTGGCGTAGACCTCGACCCGCTTTCCACCACCCGGCAATGCGGTTATGGCCGCATAGCCCTGGTCGATCGGGAGTTTCCGGCTCATCCGCAGCTCCAATACTCGTAGCTATTTATCCGGCGCACGTCTCGCTCGCCGGACGAGCACCTACACGTTCGAGCAGAAGTAGGCCGAGGCGGTGTATTGCCCCGAGCTGTTCTTCTTCTCGCAGCACTGGCAGGTCTTGGTGTCGGTCATGCACACCCAGGTGTAGTTGCTGGAGGCACGGCAGCTGTCGTACGAGATCGACGGCGAAAAAGCCAGGTTGCAGCAGAAAGGGCCGGCCTCGGCCCGCCCGGGGGTACCGAAGATGACCATCGCCGTGCCGAGCGCGCTCGCGCCGATGGTTTTGAGGAACCCTCGCCGGCCCCAGGCGGGCCGTTTTTCCTTACCCTGCATCGACATCCTCCCTTTCCTTGGCTCGGGTGGGCGGACGATTGCTATTCGTCTCGCCTTCCCTCTCTGATATTTCCGGTACCGTGGTCAGCGGCGGTGGACTGGTGTACCCCTTGCCGAACAGCAGATTCCGCCAGTCGCCGCCGTACCTGTAGACGCCGCCACAGGTGGCGATGCCACGGTTCCCGGCCCATCGAGCCGCACGAATGTGCCCCTGCACTTTGCCCATGTCGTACAGCCCCGTCAGCGACGTCCACAGTGACACACTGCGGATCACCCGTCGCCGCCAGTCGATATAAAGCCGGACCCCGAGGTACTCCGGCGCGTTGGTCCGTACCCCCGCCTTCAGTCGCCAATGCAGCCAACACACCAGCAAGACATTGACCAATGTCCGGCAGGCGAAGGTGGTCACCGCCACCACCCCACCCTCGTCGGACAAGGGCTGATCCTTGCCGAGCCGTTTCACCCCCACAGCAGCCTCACCGCCTCCACGATGGCCAGAACGATCGCGATCAGACCGCTCACCCGGCGAGCCGCGACGACCCAGACGCCGCCGATACGCCGAGACAGCCGCAGCCCGGTCAGTTCGGCGCCGTTACGCATCAGCGTGGCCACGGCTACCCCGAGCCCGAACAGCATGACAACGAGGAACGCGGTGGCCGCGATCAGCGACGGCGGCCCGACCAGCACCGCCCCGGCCAGGCCTATCCACAGCAGCGACGTCGTCTTCTGCGTCGTGACAAGCAGACCCAGGTCATACGCCCAGATCAATCCCAGCCGGCCGGGCTGAAGCTCGCGGGCGAACCGCTGCGGCACCTGTCGCCAGACGTGCGGGGTGCGATTCAGCAAGTCCGCGGCTCCGAACCCGAGCAGGACAGCAATCAACAGCACCGTGCGCGCGGTCGGATGGACCAACTCAAGGGCCCAGGCGAGCAGGAGCAACGGGCCCAGCAGCGTCAGCGCGGCAGCAGCCAGCCCCGCCCCGAACCCAGCGAGAAACCGCCAGCCCTCCCGAGGGTCGGCTCGCATAATCGGGTTGGACACGCCAACCATGGATCGGCCTCAAGGGCTCAGCAGCTGCAAAACTCCGCCGAGCCCCGCCACCATCAGCCAAATAGCCATGCCGAACCCACAAGCCGCTGTCGGTTACCCTGCATTGGCTTCCACTCCCGCCTCGGCGTGCACGCCGGGCAGATGCTTCAACGCATCGACCGAGCCGAAGGTAAATGCCGAACGGAGTCGGCCACGTTCGAAGACCAGGACGCTCGGGCTGATGTCCACGTTGAAGTTGCGGATGAGCCACTCGCCACCGATGTCCAACGCATGCGGATGATCGCGCACCATCGGATTTCCGTCGACAAAGGCGGCACCGGCGGCCTCCTGTGGACAAGACACCAGGATCGCCGCGGCCGGAGTGGGCATGGACAGCGGACCGGTCGCGCCGCTTGCTATCCGCCCGCAAGACGTACAGAGGGTGCTCAGCACCACCAGCAGCCCATGATCCGCATCGCGCAGGTGAGCGAGGCCCGTTGGCCAAGAGTCGACCTCCCCGCCCAATCGCGCCTGGTCGATCGGGTCCAGTCTCGACGGCACAGCGTCGGTATCGGACGCCGGAACGCGTGAGCCCAGCTCACCCATCATGGCGAACAGGCCGATAACGGCGACCGCGAGCACAAACACTGCGAGGGCGAGAATCAGGTCCATCACCTGCGCCGGCACCTTCCTCTCATTTTGCGAAGGACTTGAAGTGTCGTGCGTAAGGACGCAGCAACTCTGCACGATGCCTGACCATTGCTGCGGCCACAGCGAGGATCGCCGTCAAGGCGAGCAACAACGCCGGATCGGCACCGGCGCCCCTGTCGAGCACCAGCAACAGAGCAGCAACTCCCACGAAGGCAACGCCCGCGAGCAAATTCGGTACGCCGGCCGGCTTTCCGCTGCTCTCGCCGAAGCACCCGCAGGAAACACGTGCCCCTCGGCTCATCGAGACCAGCGTAAAGACGATGACGCCAGCGCCGACGGCGCCGACCGACACGAGACCGATTGGCAGTAGCCAGGCACTCGCCACCAGTAGCGACGCCGTTATTTCGACTACCGCGATACCCCGAGCCAAGTAACTCGACGCACGTAAGTGCGCACGTGTCCAATTGAATGCGCTACGTATCCCATGGGCCAGCGGATACGGGCTCAAGAGCTTCGACGCACCGGCGAACAGCAGAGTCACCGCTATTGCGAGCCTTGTTGCGTCAAGAACGGCTGTCTGCATCGTCGGCGCTCGCAAAAAGTGGCTTAGGCATCTGAACGCCGAAAGGTCGACCCATACTAGCCTCTTTACATGTTTCTATACCTCATAGCGGTCCGATGAGTATGCCATGGCCCCCCCACGGGTGCAATGGTCGTTTCCGATCCCCTGGGACCGCGACGACCGGCACCGCGATCAAACAGCGCGGCGGCCCTCGAAGGCACGGCCGAGGGCGATCTCGTCGGCGTACTCCAGATCGCCGCCGACCGACAGGCCGCTGGCCAGGCGGGTGACCGCGATGCCCATCGGCTTGACCATCAGCGCGAGATAGGTGGCGGTCGCCTCGCCCTCGGTGTTCGGATCGGTGGACAGAATCAGCTCCCGTACGGTGCCGGAGCCCGCACCTCGTCGCCCACCTCGCCGGGGATCGGCGCAGCGGCATCTGCGGTGGTGGGGTGGCGGCGGGCCAAGCCGCCCGGACGGCGGCCTCGACCGCGCCCGGCGGCGGCGGACTCGGCCGTGACCTGCGGCGGGGCGGCGATCGTCAGCCACCGCGCCCCGGCCACGATTCGCCGGTGCCGCCAGGCGAGCACCTGATCGTGGCCGAACACCGTCCCGACGATCGCGGCGGCGAGAAAGCCGAGCCACGGCCGGAAGATGACCCACTGCCAGACCTCGGTGGGCCGGGTCGGGGCTGTCATGCGTTCGTTGGGTTCCCCGCGTCGGCTCGGGTCGGCTGAGGATGAGGCGGACTGCGGGCAGGAGTTGGTGGGTCAGTACATGCTGTCCGGCGTGGGGCGGGGCTTTGTGGCAGCACGGTCAGCGGTGATCGGTCGACGATGCCCGAGTTCATCCGTTTCCGAACTTGCCCAATGTGGACCGTGAAGCTGGCTGACGCGGACCGGTTCCTTGCCGCGCAGCGCCGTGAGGGCCGTGTGGCGCTCCCGACCACCTGGGCCGCGGCCTGAATCATCCAATGCTCAGGCGGCGGCGCCCACGCCTTGACTGAGCCGTGGGCGATCCGGCGGTGGTTGGCCCATTGGTCGCGTTCATCGCGATCGAGTCCAGGCCCACGTCTGGTGCGGGGCTGACCTGACGCGGCCCAGCGTCTTACGACGAAGGCGTAGCGGCGCAGTAGTACGGATCTGGCTGGCTGAACAACAGAATCCAGCGTGACATCGGACCACGATGATCGCCGACCCGCGGCAGGCCCAACCCGTCGGCACAACGGGCTACAGGGCGGATGGGTGCCGTGACAGCCTGCCCTCACCGGCCGGGGATGCGTTCGGTGATCTCTTGCAGCAGGAAGCCGTTGCCGTCAGGGTCACTGAACGAGGCGAACGAGCCGTACGAGCGCCGGCCCGGATACAGCCCTGCTACCCGCTTCTCGGTACCCGCATGGTGGAAGACGCCGCCCTCGTCGTGGAAGATCTTGCTCACCTCGACACCGTGGCCGACCAGTTCGGCCCGGGCCCGCTCGATGTCGCTCACGATGAGGTGCAGGTTCTGCACCGAGCCCGCCTCCGCCGTGCTGATGCCGGTGCCGACGATGATCGAGCAGTGCGAGCCCGGCGGGGTGAAGTGCACGACCCGGAAGTCCTCACCGTCGACGTAGTCGAGGTCCTCCCGAAAGCCGATCCGTTTGTAGAACTCCTTGGCCCGGTCGACGTCGGCCACCGGCAGCACAATCACCTCGAGCTTGTACTCCATGATTACCACTCCTCTGCGCTCCCGGATGCGCTCCGGCATCCTGTCTTCACGATCGCCCGCGCAGCGATCGCGTCACCCCAGGGAGGGACCCTGGCGACCACCCTGACGACACCCAGCGCAATGCCGCGGGTACCTCGCCGTGTGAGCCGGCTTGAGGAAGACCACGCGCGCATAGCCATGCCGTGGCGCCGAGTGCAGTGCCCGGGGCCGCCGATTGTGTGGATAGGGTCAGTGGTGCGCAGACTGGCAGATGTTGTGGGTGACGCTGCCGTCAGGCGTGGCAGCGGCGAGGGTGGCCGGAGCCCTGACCCTTCTCCACCCCAGAGTTGACGAGCGCGTCAGATCGTCCGTGGGCTGCGGCTCGGTGCCGCCCTGGCAGTGGATCATGCCGGCCAGCCAGCAGGAACAGGCGGTAGAAGTCGTCGACCTTCTTGTCGCCGCCCAGAACGCGGTCGACACGCTCGCGGTAGTCGACGGCGCCCTGGGTGGGATGGTGATCTCCTTGCCCTCGCAGACCACCGTGGTACCGACCAAACCGCCGGGCATCCCCGTGGCAGTCCTGAGGATTGTCGATGACGCCGTCCTTGACCCGTCGAGGGTTTCACACACCTGGATCGCTGCGGCGGGGAACGCGTCCAGCTCACACTGGGTGGGCGCGACCTTCTCCTCGTTGAAGACGGCCTGCGACCAAAGCGTCACGACCGCGAACCGGTCCCAGTTGATCGCCGGCGTCTTGGCCAGGATGCCGTCGAAGTCGCTCGGGTAGTCCTGGGCCTCCTCGTACCCCTGCCGGCCGCCGGTGGAGCAGCCGTTCCAGTACGCGTACGTCACCGGCTTGCCGTAGAACCTGCGGGCTACGTCCTTGCCGACGACGGCCATGTCGTGCCGCGAGCGGGAGGCGAAGCCCTGCAGCAGCGGGGTGTTGACCGGGTTGGACGAGCCGCTGCCGTCGAGCGGGCTCGCGCCGACACCGGCGTCGGTGGCCGCGGCGGCGTAGCCAGCATTCATCGCGGCGACCGGCGGGAGCCGAAGTCGCCGGCCAGGTAGGCGCTGCCGCCGGTGGCCTGGAACCGGCCGGACCACTTCTTCCGGTCCTAGGGCAGCACGACTTTGATGGTGACGCGGTCGTCCGCACCCGGGTGGGCCACCGTGACGGTGACGTCGCACCAGGCCGGCACGTCGGTGAGCGTCTCCTTCTAGGGGTGCAGTGGGGGAACGGCGACACAGGACGTGGCAGCGACCGGGGTGCTGTCGCGGGCGGCGGCGTTGGCGGCCATCGGCACCAGCGCCGCTGCCACCGGTACTGCCGAGGCCATCAGGATGATCAGTGGTCGTTTCATGCCCACCACCCTCACCGGGGACATCCGGGGCGGCGCCCCAGGAAAGCACGCCGGGCACCCCCCCCCGGGTCACCGGTCGCGCAGGGCGGAGGCGAGTTCGCGGCGGGAGCTGATGCCCAGCTTGGTGAAGATCTTGCGCAGGTGCCATTCGACGGTGCGCGGACTGAGGAACAGCACCGCGCCGATCTCCGGATTCGTACGCCCTGCCACGGCCAGACGCGCTATCTGTGCCTCCTGGGGGGTCAGCTCCTTGCGTACCCCCAGGGTCCGCTTGCGCACCGTCTCGCCGGTGGCGGCCAGCTCCCGCGCAGCGCGCTCGGCAAAGGCCTCGGCACCCGTCGTGGTGAACGCCTCATGCGCGGCGCGCAGCTGGTCCCGCGCGTCGCCGCGCCGCCCCTTGCGGCGCAGCCATTCGCCGTAGAGCAGGCGGGCGCGCGCGGCCTGCATGCTCAGCCGCGTCGCGGAGAACTGCTCGATCGCTTCGCGGTAATACTCCTCGGCGCGTTTGGGCGGCCCGGCGAGCGCGTCCGCGAATGCGTGGGCAGCGCGCGCCCAGCTCGTGTCGACGACTTGGGTGCGGGCGACGAGGCGGTCACGGGCCTGCACCGCGATGCTGTGCTCACCGGCGCGGACGGCGGCTTCGATCAGCTCCCCGAGCGTCCTCTGCACGACGGCGAGGTCCTCGTACCGGGCCCCCTCCAGCCCTGCCTCCAACGCGGCCGCGTACCGGCCGAGCCCGTTGAACAGCAACGCCCTGCTGTAGCTGGCGATGGCCTGCAACCACCCCACGCCATGGGCCTCGGCATCGCGTACCAACGCGTCGTTGAGTTCCAGAGCCGGCTCCTCGCGTCCCCGGTAGGCGGCCAGGATGACGGCGGGGGCCCGATGCGAGGACGAGCCGGTGACGTTGCCGAGGGCCTCGGCCTCGTCGATCAGATCCGACGCGTCGGCGAAACGGCCGGTCTCGACCAGCGCGGTGGCGCGGTAGGAGAGCGCGTACGGCAGGAGCGACAGAATGCCGGTCTCGCGGGCGTACCCGACGGCCCGTTCGGTTTGGGTCTGGAACGCCGCGTCGTCCCACACCTCGTCCCCGACCACCGAGGTCAGCCAGGCCAGGTCCACATCGTTGTCGGCGGTGACCGCGGTCAGGCCACGGGTGAACAGCGGTACCGCCGCCGCGTGCCCTTCCAACACCCATGCCGTCAGGCCGGCGAGGAGCAGACCGGCCGGTTCTTCGCCCGGCGCGACACCTCGGGCCGCCTCGGCCGCGCGGCGCAGGTCGTCGCCGCCGAGCCGCCCGGCTCTCACGGCCGCGCCGATCGCCGCCAGGTAGGTCTCCCGAGCCGCGGCGGGGTCGAGCGCCTCCAGGCGGCGCGCGGCCGCCAGCAGCGGCGGTACCGCCCCCCGTCCGGCGTTGACCGCGAACGCGGCCTTGGCGCGTAGCCGTTCCACTCCGGCCTGCTGCACTGGGTCCAGCGGACCCAGTTCGGCGGCGGCCAGCAGGTCCGGCACCTCGCCGAAGGCACCAGCGGCGAAACGGGCCTCGGCGGCGGCCAGAGTACGCCCGGCACGCTTGGCGGGATCGGGGGTGAGCTCGGCCGCGCGGGTGAGGAATGCGGCGGCGGCCGCTCGGCCGCCACGGGCCATCGCCCGGTCGGCCGACTGCTCCAGTTCGGCGGCGACCTCTTCATCCGGTCCCAGCGCCGCGTGCGCCCGGTGCCAGGCACGCCGGTCCGGGTCCTGCTGGGGATCGGTCACCTCGGCCAGCGCCCGGTGCACAGCGCGCAGTTCGGTGGGCCCGGCTGAGCGCCGGCTGGCCGATCGGACCAGCGGGTGTCGGAACCGCACCCGGGTACTGATCTCGATCAGGCCCGCGACCTCCGCCGGTGCGGCGGCGTCCAGCCCGACACCCAGCCGCTCGACCGCGCGCCACAGCAGCGGCACGTCGCCGACCGGTTCGACCGCGGCGGTGAGCAGGAGCGTGCGGGTTTCCGAAGGCAGCCCGGCAATCCGCCGCTGGAAGCCCTGCTCCACCCGGCTCACCAGCGGCGTCGTGCTGCGCCCGCCGAAACCGAACGCCAGTTCCGCGGCCGTGAGGTCACGCGGCAGCTCGAGCAGGGCGAGCGGATTGCCGCGCGTCTCCGCGACGATCCGGTCGCGTACCCGAGAGTCCACCGGCCCGGGGAGCACGGAGTCCAACAGGTCCCGGGCGTCCGCGTCCGCCAGGCCCTCGACACGCAACTCCGGCAGCCCGTCGAGGATCCCCTCGTCACCGGGACTGCGCGCGCCGAAGACCAGCGCGACCGACTCGGCATCCAGCCGTCGGGCAACGAAGGTGAGGATCAGCTCGGACATCGGATCCAGCCACTGCACGTCGTCCACGACACAGACCAACGGCTGCTCCGACGCAGCCTCGGCGAGCAGCCCCAGCACGGCCAGCCCGAGGATCAGCGCCTCCGGTCGCTCGCCGGCACTGAGCCCGAAGGCGGTCGCGAGCGCGGCGCGCTGCGGCCCGTACAGCCGGTCGAGGTGGCCCAGCAGCGGCGCACAGATCTGCTGCAGAGCGGCGTACGCGATCTCGGACTCGGGCTCCACCCCGGCCGCCCGTATCACGCGGCCCGCCGGTGCCTGCTCGGTCAGGTAGTCCAGCAGGGCTGTCTTGCCGGCTCCGGCCTCGCCGCGCAGGACGAGCACCCGGCTCTGTCCGCCGTGGACGTCACGCATCAGCCGGTCGAGCGTCTCCTGCTCCCGTCGACGCCCCCGCAACGCGGGCAGTTTCGGTGTTGACGGGCACGTCACCCAGCGCTCCTGATCCCGGACAAGTCGACACTTAGGCCGATCCGGTGGGTACGGCAGCTCCCGTTCCGGACTGAAAGCCACCACGATTCGCCTTTGCTGACGCCAGCCATTCTCGCCGGTCGAAGATGGGCTGACAAGGACCCGGTGTGACGAGGCGCACAGGAGGGGGTTAGCGCGCCCCGAGGGCGAGGGAGGGGCTTTGGATGTCCAGGCCGATACCGCCCGTGGGGAACACCGGATGCCCGCCGTACTCGGCCTGCAGGTGGTGGCCAGCGAAGGCCCTCCGGTCGGCTGGGACGGTGGCGGCCGCCGTGAGCACCCGGTTGGGCCGCCACCGCGTCGACAACGGTGCCTGTTGACATCCTCCCGGCCCTGAAAGGGCCGGGATTCTCACGGTCGCCCGTGGGGTTTCCTGTTTCATCGCCGACTGCCTTTCCGGGAGGACTTCTTCCCTTGGGGTCTTACGTCAGCTCCGCAGGCGTTTTACCTCTCCGCCAGCCCGGCGGCGAGGATGTTCCTGGCTGCGTTGATGTCCCGGTCGTGTTCGGTTTGGCAGCCGGGGCAGGTCCAGGTGCGGTCGTTGAGGGCGAGGGTGGTGTTGACCTGTCCGCATGTCGAGCAGGTCTTGGACGACGGGTACCACCGGTCGACGGGGATCACCTCACGCCCGTACCAGGTCTTGTATTCGAGCTTGCTGCGGAACTGACTCCGGCTCGCGTCGGAGATGACGCGGGTCAGGCGCCGGTTGCGCAGCATGTTACGCACGCTGAGGTCTTCCCTTCCTCGTCGCTCACCCCGGGGATCGGGTGGGACAGGGTGAGCAGACTGGTGATGCCCGCATCCACCCCGACCGCCGGCGTGACCGGCGGCAGCGGCACCACGGTCGGGTCTTCCACCAGGATGGAAACGAACCAGCGGCCGGCGGCATCCCGGGACACGGTGACCGTGGACGGTTCCGCCCTTCGGGCAGGGGTCGCGACCACACGATGTCCAACGGGCTGGTCATCTTGGCCAGAGTGAGCCGGCCGTCACGCCAACGGAACGCCGAGCGGGTGAACTCCGCCGACGCCCGCGACTTGCGCTTGGACTTGAACCTCGGATACCGGGACCGCTTGTCCCAGAACGCCACGTACGCAGCCTGCAAATGCCGCAACGGAACCGACGACACCTCGTTCAGGAACGCCAACTCATCCGCGCGTTTCCACTCGGTCAACCACGCCGAAGACTGCACATACGTGCTGCGCTGACGGTCGACAACCCACGCCCGGGTACGGGCTTCCACCGCCCGGTTGTACACCAGACGCACACGGTCAAGCCCCTGGAAGTGGTGTAACGGCTGATCTTTCGAGTTGTGCTGGTTAGAAGGGTTGTGTTCCGGGCTGGTCAGTGGCGGGTTCGCTGGT
>NZ_JBEZFI010000057.1:0-31089 GCF_040649295.1 Micromonospora sp. NPDC048999
GCATTGGAGGCCAGGTCAGCGCAGTCCCACAGGCTGCCACCCAGACAACCCTGCAACGAGGTGTAGCCGATCAGATCCAGCAGCATGCCGACACCGACCTGCAACAGAATGTCCAGCAGCGAGACCCGGCCTTCCCGCTCCGCCCGCTGGAACTCGGCCTCCTGCTGCGCGATCTGCGCCCCGCGGCCTGCATGTCCCGGTCGCGTTGCTCCATCGCATCGTTGTAGACATCCATCGCCGCCTGATAAATGCGCAGCGCGCACGCGTAGTCGTACTCACCGCACTTACCATCCACCGCGTTACCGGTGGTGTCGGTATTCGACAGCGGATCACCTTCGGCATAGGCGAACCGTGAGCCGTGAGCCCGCACCCCTAACCGTGGTTGTTCCGGGGCCGTATCCCTGGGCCAACTGAGCTCGTGAACTTGGCCGCGTCCGCTCATGGCGCCGCTCGGATCTGCCGCCTTCCGAGCGTCGCTCTGCGTCACGGCAATCAGCTGGCCAAGAGCTGGAAACCTGAGCGAGGTCGGGCTGAGGAGAGCGCCGGCTACCATGGTCGCCCATGGCATCGACAAACGAGACGCCCGCTACGTTCCAACCGTTACCTGGGCGTACGGTTGATCGCTCGGCGGTCTATCACGCCTCGCTACAGGCACTCCTCGACCTCGTCGGCGCCGAACCCCCGGACGTCGACGAGCCCGACGACCGTCTGTTCTGGCGTCATCGTGCCCGGCGGATGATCGGTGCGACCGTCGCACGCCGGGCCAAGCACCCGACCGGTGCTCGCGGCATGCCCGACGAATGGTTCGAACCGCTGATCCGAGCCGCAGTGTACGAGCCGGATCCGAGCTTCAACCGGCAACTGGTCGAACCCGCCATCACCGCGTTCGGCCGCCGTCGCGTCCAGGTTGCGCTGCTTGACTATCTCGACACCGGTGCCCCCGCCGACGCGGCAGGCGCGGCACGCGCCTGGTACTGGACCTCGATAGGAGTCAGGTACCTACCGGGAACGACGACCATGACTCCGGAAAGCGCCGCCGAATACGAGGCGGTCAGCGACCTGCGCGAGCGGTACCGCCTTACCGCACTACGCCGCTTCCTGACCGACGACGACTTGGACCTGCGCCGATGCATACTGCCAGGCCTCACCCTGGACCCACAGATGTACCCCAACCAAATGCGCGACCAAGTTGCTCAGGCCGTGCAGATCGCTCGCACCTCAAACGACGACTACCTCCGGCATCGAGTGGAGATCCAGGTCGCGCCCGAGCGATGACTGCGCCCTGTCGACGCCATCCGGATCTGCCGCCAACCGGGCGTTGCGTAGCGTCACCGTTGATGGTCTAGGAGACCGTGGGAGACGTGTTGGAGACCGACAGCGGTAGCCCGTAAATGCCGGTCGCAGTCACGATGGCATCGTCGATCGTGTTCGGGTCGATGCTCCAGCGACCGGCCATCGCCATCACGTCGAACTCGGACGGCGTCGTGGCGTACCAGGCTGTCCACTCATCGTCCGACCAGTGTTCCCACCCGGGCTCCGTACCGCGAATGCCGATGCCCAACTCGACTTCATCGACTGTCGGACCACCAAGGAACAGCGGCACCTCGCCTCGCTCTCCGATGAAACAGTAGGCGCGCCACAGCTCACCATCCTCGGCCCGGGCCCAGGCGTGATAATCCGGGACCCGCTCGCTGGCGAAGAACTGCACCTCGCCCAGGTGCCTGCTCAGCTCCCTGAGCCAGTCGGGGAAGGGAGGCTCCGTCGCGTCGAACCCCGCCGGCACATGCAGCCGGCCATGGGCGAGGGTCCAGCCTGGCACCGGCGCGGCCACATACACGCCATACCGGTAGGCCCGGTCGGTGCCAATGGCCCAGTCGAGGACCTCCCGGTCGCGCAGCTCAAGCGCATCGGCGACCTCCCCAGGGGTCCGGTCCCGGACAGCCAGCCACGACGTCTTAAAACTGAACCCGGCCACCCTGTCCATGATCCCAAGAGCCTCTTCGCGGCCGGCCGGAGGCATCCGGATCTGCCGCCAGGCGACCGCGACGGTCGGTGACCTCGATCTGTGCAGCCTGCCGGGACCCGGCGCGCCACTGCGTCCACGAGCGGTGTCGTGAGCGGGTATGGTCCGCTGGTGTCGCTGACAGACGCGGATGTCGAGGCCCAATTGGCTCCGGCCGGCTTGCATTTCGTGGGACGGATCCGTGGAGAGGTCCGCCAACCGTTGCCGCCGCGTCGAGGTCCGGCCAGGTGTCTGGCGGAACATGGGCGGTTCGATTCTGCGCCGGTCGCGGTCGACGATCACGACCTGCCGGCCAAGGTCAACGCCGACTGGTGGCGCATGGCCAGCGAGTACGGGCTGCTCAACGACCAGCGCGAGTTCCTGCTCGGCATCTACTACGACATCCCGGAACACGCCGATCCCGACTATGCCTGGGTGCGGGTCCGGCTGGCCGCCGAGTGGGACCTCGTCGGCAGTCACGTGCCGGCGCTGCGCAGCGGATTCGCCGGCCTGTTCACCGAGCGGTTCGTCCCCAAGTTCACCATGCTGTCCACCGACGGCCAGATGCTGCTGAACACCACGCTCTGGGGTAACGGCACCATCAACACAATCGCGATCCGCCCCGACCGGCTTCCGGACAAGACCACGTAGGTCCGGACAGCAACATGCGTCGTGACGTACACCCAACCCCGTAATCCGACGCGCACATCTGCCGCCGACCGGCCGCAACGCTCAGTCAACGGGGCGCGGCGGGCCGAACGCTCGATCGCGCCGACATGCGTGCGCGATGACGGCTACGCGATCTGCGTCAGCGAGCGGTTCGCCGACCGAACGTTCGACTCTCCCTGCCGCGCCGGTTGCGTGGCCGGACGAACATCCTCATGCTCGATCGGGTGAGCATCGAAAACAACACTCGGCCCGGCCTCGCCGTGCCGGTCCTCGTTTCGCTGCGTGTCAACGCGAAACCGGAGCGGGTATGGCGCTCGCTCATCGACCCAGAAGAATTGGCTGCATGGTTCTGGCCGCGGAAGCTGCAACCCGCCGCCACCCTGGAGGCGAAGACCGGCGGAAGCTATCGGATCAGCGCCGCGTCCCCGCCGATGGCGGTGTCCGGCGAGTACCTCGAGCTCACCCGGCCGCAGCGGCTAATCATGACCTGGCAGTGGGACGGCGACGAGCACACGAGCACTGTCACCATCGACCTCGTACCGGCCCGCGACGGCACCGACCTGCAGGTTGTCCACGACGGGCTGCCCGCCGAAGCGGTGGAGGCGCACCGCACGGGCTGGTCCGATTGCCTGAGACGGCTCCCCGCCCACCTCGCCGGAACCGACGCGGCCTGATGCCGGCCGCATCCCCTTTCGTCCTTCCGTGTGGGGGCAGGGCTATTGCGTAGTCGAGCGGTGGGGTGTTGACCAGGGAATCTGATGCGTGACCGGCCTCTATGCAGGCGTGGGAAGCGGGTGGGGCCGCGTCGGTGATCATGGAGTTGCGACGCTTCACGACACCGAGGAAGACCTACCCGCCGATGGCATCATCTCTCATCCCTTTACCGGCCGTAACAGCACATACCTCCACGACCTCGACCGCGTCGGTCACCGATGGTGAACACGGCGGGCTGATTCACGCCCTCGCCGCGGTGCCCGATCCTCGTGACCCGCGCGGCGTGCGCTATCCGCTGAGCGCGCTGCTGGCCGTGGCGGTCTGCGCAGTCCTCGCTGGGGCATCGTCCTTCGCCGCGATCAGGATTGGCTGCATGACCTCGACGAACGCGGCCAGGTCCGGCTCGGGTTCAACCGGGGCGTGCCGGTCGGCAGCACCGTCTGGCGGCTACTGACCCTGCCCCTGCCGAAAACCTGATCCGCCCTGGTCGGAGCCGGTGCGTGGCTGGACGGGATGTCCGTCCCGATTGCTCGCGCTGGGCTCTCGCGCAGCCGCTGATCGACACGGCATGATGGTCCGCCGTGCTGCTGCGACTCGCGTACTTGGGCGTGACAAGCGCGTAGGGAATTCCGTGAGCGCCGACAGAGCCCGTGCCCGGTAGTGACGGCAGCGGCTTGGGACAGCGGACTCGGCATGGGCGGCGACGGTTGGAGCGGCCAAACGGCTCGGGCCGCCGCCAGTCAACTTCACGCGCCACCGAACGAGATACCCCCGTGGACGTCACGCGCCTGCACTACAGGCCCGCTGACATCACCCGAGATGGAGTTCGCCACGCCGCCCGGACCCGCTGCGACGGCCGCTTCGGTCCGCTCCCATCGGGCCCGAAGCTCTGCGCCGAACGCGGGGTCACGTCGCGCCTCGCGATCCAGCAGTTCCACAAGGGAACGAACGGAGTCCTGTGACGGCTGGCGGAGCACGCCCTCGATGACCTCCCGCGCCTCGGGCTCGCGCCGAAATCGGTCCCGCAGGAAATCGATCAGCGCGGACACCGCCAGCTGGCCGCCCTGGGCAAGCTCGTTGGTCGTCCACGCAGCGAGCGTTGTCGCCGCAGTAACCATGAGTGGGTCCACCGTGGGTCTACCTCCAAGCATCGATGCTCGGGCCGACACGAAGATCAACCAGAGACGGCGAATCCTATCCACTTCTCTCGATGCTACTGTCAGCCCCAAACTCGCCATAAGAGCTGGTGACGTGGACGGGTTTGACCACCTCGAGCCGGCCCCAAAGAGTCGGGGCCGGTGCCAGCCAGCCGCTCCGGTTCCGCGCTCGGTGACCCTTCAGACATGGGCGCTTACGGCGATGCGCGCGCCCTGATTCGCCAAGGTCGGATAGACGGTATCCGCTTGTTCGGCCGCTACGCTACGCACTACTCTCCTCACCAACGGCACTGGCTGGCCGTCTGCTTCGAAGGAGGTCGCGGTGAAGCTGACCAAGCTCTACAAGGACGTCGGCTCGGGTGGTAACGGCTGTCCGACGGTCTACCTCGCAGAGAGTGGAGAGCTGGTCGTCCAGGGGCACCTGGTCGACGGAGACACCTTCGGCGAGCTGGAGAACGTTCTTCCCGGTGAGGGTGCGGTTCGGATCTCTGCCGAGGTGGTGCTCGGCGCGATCGAGCGCTACCGCGAGTCCGGGCAGCGGTGATCGAGCGTTGACCCGATCGTTCACGTCTCTGGATGACGACGAGTTCAACCGGCTGTTCCGCGATTTCCGTTACACGGCGTACCGGTTGGAGACGCTTCAGCGGTACGACGTGTCGTACGAGCAGGATGAGTTCGGCCGGTTCCTGGCCGGTGAGACACGCGGGGAGTTTCCCGGGATCGCGGCCTGGTGCGACACCGTGCGGGCAGCAGTGTCGGCCGGCAAGCGCATGCACCGCGTTCATGTCGTGGCCGAGCCGCTGTCGGACTACGTGCGGTTCGAATGCGGCTGGGCCTACGAGCACACGGTCGAGGCGGGCGAGGACGTTCGCCTCATCGCGGTCTCCGGCGACGACTGGCCGGCCGCTTTGCCGCACTACGACTACTGGCTGTTCGACTCCTCGCAGCTCGTGGCGATGTACTACGACGAGGAGGGCCGGTTCGTCTCCGGCGAGCTGATCAACGAGCCAGAGAAGATCGTGCAGGCCAACCTGTGGCGTGATGCCGCCGTCTCGGCGTCGATCCCCTACCGGAAGTACGCAGACCGGCTACAGCCCAGCTCCCCATAAATCCGCAGCTCGCCGCCGGGGAGGAGGCAGCGTGGACACGGCGCGCAATGAGTCGTCAGGCGATGCTGAGGCTGTCGTTCAGGCCGGGACGGTGCACGGCGGGATCAACCTGTTCGGGCGCGCGGAACCGCCTTCTGCACCGCCACCTCGCCAACTGCCCCTCGACGCGATCCGCTTCGTCAACCGGGAGCAGACCCTCACCCGACTGGACGCGGCATTGCCCGATGACAACGAAACCCTGGGTGCGGGCCGCAGGTCGATGACCGTCGCGGCCATCGCGGGCGCCCCCGGTGTGGGCAAGACAGCCCTCGCTGTGCACTGGGCTCACCGGGTCCGGCGGTGGTTCACCGACGGCGATCTCTACGTCGACATGCGCGGCTACGGGCCGGGCCCGGCCTTGGACGTCGGCCAGGCGCTGGACACCTTCCTTCGCGCCCTTCACGTGCCGGCCGAACAGATCCCGACGGACACCGAGGGACGCGCCGCCCTTTACCGCTCCGTCCTGACCGGCAAGCGGGTACTGATCGTGGTGGACAATGTGTCCACGGTCGGCCAGGTTCGGCCGCTGCTGCCCGCCGCACCGACCTGCATGGCGATCATCACCAGCCGCAGCCGGCTCTCCGGCCTTGTCGCGCGGGAAGGAGCGTCACGGATGACCCTCGACGTCCTGTCCCCCGAAGAAGCGCTCGCGCTGCTGCGCGACAGCATCGGCGGGGACCGAGTCCGCGCCGAGCCTCAGGCGGCCGCTGAACTCGCCCGCCGCTGCGCCTACCTCCCGCTGGCCCTGCGGATCATCGGGGAACGCATCGCCAACTCCCCCTACGTCACCCTCGCCGATTTCGTGGCCGACCTCGCGCTGGCCGACCGCCAGCTTGACGCCCTGACGGTCGTCGATGACGAGCTGTCCGACGTACGGGTGGTGTTCTCCTGGTCCTACCGGGCGCTGCCCGAGGATGCGGCGCGGTTCTTTCGGCTCCTCGGGTTGCACGCCGGCTCCGACATCTCGGCCGCCGCAGCAGCAGCCATCGCCGGTGTGAGCCTCCCCCGAGCGCATAGTCTCCTCGACCAGCTCACCGCGGCGCACCTCGTACAGAATCCTGCCCGCGACCGGTACCTGTTCCACGACCTCCTGCGTGCGTACGCCCTCGAACGCGCGCAGGCCGAAGAGACACCCGAACAGCAACGCCGATCACGGCGCCGTGGCTACACCTGGTACCTGTGGATGGCGGAGGAAGGCCGAAAGGTCATCCTTCCCTATTCCCACGCGATCGCTCTGCCCGCTGCCGACCCCGACGTCCCTCTGACTCCTGTCCGCACCGTGGCCGAGGCGATGGCATGGTTTGAGCAGGAGCGGCTGAACCTGCTCGACACCGTTCGGCAAGCTGACGAGCTGGGCGACCTCGACATCGCCTGGCAGCTGCCCGTGGTCAGTGACGGCTTCTTCGAACTCAAGTCGTACTGGGCCGACTGGCGCGACGTCCACCTCACCGGCCTGCGTGCGGCGCGGTCCGCCGCATCACGCCTCGGCGAAGCCGCCAACCTCCGCTGCCTCGGCGACGCCTACTGGCGGATGGAGCAGCGCGAGACCGCCCTCGACTGCTACCGCCAGGGCGTCGATGCCAGCCGCGACGTCGACGACCACTGGGTAGAAGGATTCTGCCTGCGTGGCCAGGGCCTGATCCATGAGGAACTCGGGCAGATAGAAGAAGCGCTCAACCTGTACGGGCAGGCACGGGAGGTCTTCCGCCGCCACGGCATCACCCGCGGCGAGGGCATGTCCCTGCTCAGCCTCGGCAACTGCCACCGCGCGGGCGGGCACCTCGACACCGCCATCGCCCACTACCAGGAAGCGGTCACCGTCCTCGACGGCATCAACGACCAATGGAGCGTCGCCTGGGCCTCCTACCCCCTCGGCCTCGCGTACCAGCAAGCTGGCGAACTCGACGAGGCCCTTAAACAGCATCAGCGGGCCCTGGAACTCTTCCGCAGATTCGACGACCGACGCTGCGAGGGACTCACCCTCGCCGCCCTCGGCGACACGTTCCACGCCACCGGCCAACACGACGACGCGCAGCGCTACTGGCAGCACGCGCTCCAGATCCTCGACCCACTCGGCGACCCCCACGCCGGCGCCGTCCGCCGCCACATCGCACAATCCGACAGGGCCGAGGGACCGTAGCCAGACATGCGGCCATCAAGACTGCGGTGGCCCAAGTTCTGTTCACAGCTCCGGTGGGAGGCGCTGCTGATGGAACCCGTCCTCGAGACCCATTGCGGAATCGTCGGCGGACGCTCAACTCCGGCAGGCCGTGTCCGCGGCCCCGAATGCGCTGCAGGCCCGCCATCTGACCGGCCGGCACGTGCCAGCCCGTCATGCCGCGCCCATCTACAGGGGTTACACCAGGAACCAGCCATAGCTGCTCGCTGCTGGATCCTCGACCGACCTGACCGTCGACGGGTCGGACATGGGCGTGTCGGGCAGACGCTTCCCAGGTAGTCCAGAATCGTGGCCACGGCCACCGCCTGTTCTGCTCTCCGTGTCCTTGCAAGGCATGCGAAGGATCATTAGACGGCGGCCGCTTTACGTCTCCGCGACACGCCGAGTCCATACAGGACTGCCTGCCCGACCGAGACGTCCGAGGTTAAAGAACAAGCCGAGTCGGCCCATTGACGGCCGGTCGTAGGATTGGGTCGGCCGGGAGCCGGGATGGTGCTTGAACCTCGCGAACTTTCCCTTGGAAGTCGCCGGGAGGAGAATCACGGGCTGTGCAGCTTTCGAGTCGAAACGTGTTCGCACCGATCGGCACGGTCGCGCTGGCCACCGTTCCAGCATTGATGGCTTGGGCCATCGACTCCGATCGGAGCACTCCCGGTGCGGTAACGCTACGCGCCCTGGGCGCCCTGCCGCGCCGTCCGCTGCTGGTCTTGAACAACTCGGGTCGGTGGCGGTGAGGCGGCGTCGTAGGGCCGGGGCGCAGGTCGAACTGCAGGGCGCTCAGGGTGTCCAGGTCGGCGACCGCAATGTGCAGAACATCCACTTCCACGGGCAGGCCGGGAAGCCGCCGCCGCTCGTGGCTGCGGCCGGCCGGCTCGCGGACGTCATGCGCGTGACGTGGCTGGCGGAGGCCAGACGGCGGGGAATCGTTACGCCGGCACCGGCGACGGTCCGTTGGCGGTGGGGAAGCGCCGATGTCGGGACTGGCCTTGGGGAGGTGAATGCCTCTGCCGTGCCGGGTGTGGTCCCGCGGCCCTTGCCCGACCCCGCCTCCACGGATCACCCGGGTGGGACGGCCCGGGTGCTGGGGTCGGGGGTGGTGACCCGCCTGCATGACGAGGTCTACGCCCGGTTGCCGCATGGGCGGCTCGTGCTGCTGGGGGACGCGGGCGCTGGCAAGACCGGCGCGATGATCCTGCTCGTCCTCGCTGCCCTCCACCACCGCGACACCGTGCCCGCGCCCGAGCGCGGGCAGGTGCCGGTCCCGGTGTGGCTCACCCTGGGCGGGCGGGCGCAGTGCTGCATCTACCCACCCTGCGCGTCACCGGCGGACGGTGCACGCCGATCTCGCCTACACGCATCCGGTGCCGAAGGCCAAGCGCGCCGGGCACGAGGTGGCGCTGGGCGTGGACTGGGGCCTGAACACCCTCCTCACCGCCGGAACCCTCCGACTTCGTCCGGACGGTCGGATCACCGCGCTCGGTGCCGGTGGCCAGTTCCGGGCCGCTGGTGTCCTGGCCAAGCAGCATCGGCTGCGCCGACAGAGTGAGCGGCTGAATGCCAAGGCCGACCACTACCAGCGGCTCATCGACGGCCGCCCCGACGAACACCTACGGGCGAAACACGCGGTCCTGCGCGACGAGATCCAGCACGTGTCCGCCCGCCGCACGAACCTGAACGACGCCCTCGCCTGGGCCGCCGCCCGCTGGACCGTCGACCAGGCCATCGCGGCCGGGGCCAGCGTGATCTACCTGGAAGACCTGCGGTCGATGGAAGCCAAGGGCATGGGCGCCACCATGAACACACGCCTGTCCCAACAGGTCCGCGGGAAGATCGCCGACCGCATCCGACACCTCGCCGCCGAGACCGGTATCGCCGTGGTCACCGTCCCCGCCCGCAACACCTCCAAACACTGCCCGCAGTGCCTCACCCCGCTACGGCACCGTAAAGCCCCCGACCAGCCCACCGTGGCGGGCTGGAAGTGGGCTATCTGCCCCCACCCGTCCTGCGGCTGGCAGGGCGACCGCGACCACGGCGCCTGGCGGCGCATCGCCGCCCGCGGCCTCACCCACCAAGCCAAGACCGCCATCGACAAGACCAGCGGGCACATGGTGATCCGGTCGGTCGTCGACACCCTCGAAGCCGCAGCCGTCGTCACCCCCACCACGAAAGCCAGCGGGATGGACCGGTCGAAGACCGGCCCCACCCCGCGCAAGCCAGCACGCCCCGCGCCCAGGCGACGCAGGGCACCCTCCCCCACCCGGCCCCACCGGCGGGCGGGCAAGCGTCCGGAGGGACACGCACCAACGGACCGACGGCTGCCCCGCGCAGCCCACCGGCACCAGAACGTGACCACGACCAGCACACCCACCACCGGCCACCAGGCCCGAGGAGCAGCGCTGGGCGCAGGATTCCATCTCCACGCCCACGCCACCCCACCCAGGTGGGAAACGATCCCGGAAACCTACTCCGACACAGGATCGCTTAGCTGATTTGAGACGCTGCGCGCCGCTCACCTCGACAGTGATCAACCAGGTACGCTGCGGGCGTGGCTGTCCGGCGTCCCCCATACCTGCTCCGGTTGAAGGTAATCAACTTCCGGAGCCTTCGCGATGTCGAGGTTCACCTGAGGGCGCTGAACGTTCTCGTTGGCCCTAACGGCGCGGGGAAGTCGAACTTCCTCGACGTCATCGCGTTCCTGGGCGACGCTACCCGCGATGACTTGGCGCCAGCGCTCGACCGCCGCGCGGGGTTCGATCGCGTGGTGTTCCGGGCTGCGAAGGGGTCTCGGCAGGCGATCAGCATCGAAGTTGAGGCCGCGGTCACCAAGAACAGCTCATTGAAGGCGACCGACACCTACACGCTTGAGTTTTCCTCCGACAAGCTGAAGTCAGGTCGCAGCGAGAAGGAGCGGTACTACCTGCGGCGAGCGGAGAGCTTCGCGTTCAAGCGGACCGCTGGTCCTGGCCGGCGCATCACGGTCAAGGGTGGCCTGATCACGTTCCACAAGCCGGAAGGTGGAGAAGACACCGCGAGTTTGCGGGAAGGGTCCCTCGGTTTGTCCACGTTGCCGAAGCTCAGCCCCGAGGACGGCGGCGAGCAGGTGGAGGCGTTGGCGAATCTCTTCGCCAGCTTCCGTGTGTTCGACGTTGACGTCGCTGCCGCGCGCAGGCCTTCGCAGGAACGCGCGAGTGAGCGTCTGCACAACGACGCGAGCAACCTCGCTGCGTTCCTCGCGTTCCTGGCCGAGCGGCATGCCGATCGCTTCGACGCGCTGCAACGCGACGCCCGCGCGTTCATCCCCGGTCTGGAACGTCTGGAGTTCACTGCGATCGGTGGCGCCGGTGAAGGAACGGTCCTCACCCTGGTCGAGCGCGGCTTGTCCGGGGTGACCACGCTGCAGGAGGCCTCCTATGGATCCATCCGCGCCCTCGCGCTACTCGCGCTGCTCTACGATCCGTCTCCCCCACGACTGACATGCATCGAAGAGATCGATCACGGGCTTCACCCGCATATCCTTGACCGGCTCGTCGAGCTGTTGCGCGAAGCGTCCGGCCGTACGCAGTTCCTGATCGCCACTCACTCTCCCGCGCTAGTGAATCGGCTGACGCCGGACGAACTCATCGTGTGTGAGCGGGGCGACGATGCCGCGTCGAAGATTCCCGCGATCGACCCCGAAACCGTCAAAGCCATGGAGCAGGAACTGAACGGCGAGCTTGGGCTGGGCGAGCTGTGGTTCTCCGGCGCTCTCGGGGGCTGCCCGGAATGACGGCGAAGCGGGGTGAGCATCGCTCGGTAGTGGTGATCCTCGGTGAAGACGACAACGACCGCAAGACGATTCAGATCTTGGTGGCCGCGCTGCGCCCGGACATCCGTCGCGGAGCCTTGAAGCCGCTGCGCAAGCCAATGTCGCTGGTGCGCAACGTGCCCTTGCAGCGGCTGCCAAGCCAATCGACGAAGGCTGCGGCCCTGCTGCGCGCCGTTGACATGAGCACGCCGATCCGCGCGGTCCTCATGCATGAGGATGCCGACGAGGTGGAGCCGGCGCACGAGAAACTGATCACGAAGATTGAGGACGGCCACCGGTCGCTGCGGTGGCCCGTCCTTGCGGTCGTGCCGGCGTGGGAGATGGAGACTTGGTGGTTCTTGTTCCCTGACGCGGTCCGCGCCGTCCGCCCTACCTGGCGCCGGCCGGACCAGTTCGCTGGACGGGACGTCGGTAAGATCCGTAACGCCAAGGAGGAACTCAAGAAGGCAGTCACACCACCGGGCGCACGGCCATCGTTCCAGACCTACACAGAGGCCGACAGCGTCGCGATCGCCGAAAAGATCGTGGCCCTCGGTCAGCTGACGGCCCCCTGGTTCGCCCGCAGCGCCAGTTGGGAGATGTTCCTCGACAAGGTTAAGCAGTTGTAGGCAACGTCGTTCATCGCAGGTTCGCTTGACGCGCCAATCACCGGCATCGAGACAGCAACGATGCGACGGCAAGCTTCCCCGCCTCTGTCCTGGAGCGCTGCGCCTCGTCCGCTTGTGATCTGCGCACGCAACCGGGGCCGTTGACGACGGCGGCATGGGCGGCGACACGTGCGGGCTCGGCGTGCCGGTCGGGGGCGGGGCGACCGCTCCGGATGCCGCCGGTGTCGGCGCAGGCGAGGACTCCGGGCCGGTGACGGCCGGGCACGGTGCCGGATCCGTCTTGTCCGACTTCCAAGTGGTGAAGCCGGGACCGAAGCTCTCGGGGGACGTCGCCGACGCCTCGAACTCGGTGATCTCTCCATCGGGCAGGTCGATCACCTTTTCAATCAGCGCGCCCTTCCAGACGGCGCCGCCGAGGTCGGCGTTCAGCGTGAACGACCGGCCCCCGCGGTGGACAAAGTATGCGTTGGTGGAGTCGACGCCGCGCACGTCCACCTTGGTCAACGGCGCGTCCCCGGCGGCCGCCTTGAAGAAGGCTCCCGCCTGATAGGCGCCATACACGTGAGCACCGGTGCGTCTGGTGTCCTGCAGAAAGACCGAGTTCATGATGGTGCAGTCGAGATTGGCGCCGGTCAGGTTGGTGGCCCGCAGCCAGGAGCCGGAAAGGTCCGCGTAGCTGGAGCTCTCCCTGGCCCAAACGGCGGAACACGTGTGCGTGGTCCGCTGCCGGCACGGCAGGCTGCCGCAGCGCCAGCCGCACGACGTCCGACTCGCCGCTGCAATCGCCTTGCCCAAAGAGCTGCTGGCCGAGTACCAGTAGGGCAAGTGGTTACGGGCCGATAGCGGCAAGGACGAGCCGAGGATGTCTTCCAGGTCCTCGAAGGTCACCGGAAGTCCGTCGGGAGCCTGTGCGTGCAGCCACTCGGTAAGTGGCTGGTACTTGCCTTGAGGGAATCATCCGTGTGGAACTCGACCGCTGGCTCGGCTATCAGCGCATCTGGATCGAGCCCGGCCTCGGCAAGGCGCCGCCGACACGAGGCAACACATTTAGTACACATGTACTGATGGTTGGGGTATCGTCGCGGAATGACCGGAACCGGCCCGCCACCTGATCCACCAGCGTTGACGCGCCGACAGCGGCAGATCCTCACAGTGATCCGCGACTGGGTCCAGCAGCACGGCTACCCGCCAACAGTGCGGGAGATCGGCGCCGCGGTGGGGCCGCGCTCACCCTCGTCGGTGGCCTATCAACTGGAAACCCTCCAGCGGCGTGGCCTGATCCGCAGGACCTGCGCGGCCCACGCGCCGTTGACGCTCGCCAACCTGACGGCACCACGACCAGCGCGCCGCGCGCTGCCGTTGTGCCGCTGCTGGGAGCCATCGCCGCCGGCACGCCGATCCTCGCCGAGGAGCACGTCGAGGAGACCCTGTCCCTACCCGCCGACCTGGTTGGGCGGGGCATCCTGTTCGCACTCGGGGTACGCGGTGACTCCATGATCGAGGCGGGCATCGCCGACGGCGACGTCATCATCGTGCGGCAACAGCCCGTCGCCGACAACGGCGACTTCGTCGCCGCCCTGCTCGACGACGAAGCCACCGTCAAGCAGTACCGCACCCGCAACGGCCACGTCGAACTCATCCCCCGCAACCCGCACTACCCAGTCATCCCCGGCGACCAGGCAACCATCCTCGGCAAGGTCGTCTGCGTGCTCCACCGCCCGTTGCCTACATAGGTCCTGCCATACGGGCCTGCTGATCCCGCCCTCGACCATCGGGCTAGCGCGCCGCCAACCACGACCGCGACCGCCGGGCTGGCGCCTCCCGGCGATGACGCCACGGTATCGGCATCTCGGCCGAGACACTGGAGGATCCGACATGTCGACGACCGTCGCTGCCGATGCGACTCTCATCTCCGACCTCGCGGATTCGGCCGTGACTTCCATCGAGCACGGGTTTGCCGGCTGCGAGGGCGCTCGGCTCGGCCCCAGCAGCGTCCTGGCCTATGCCCTCCACACCTGAGGCATCCCGGGCAGGGTGGTGCACGGCGAGTGCAACGAGCACCCGCTCTGGTGGTGCGATATTGACACTCTCCGCGTCGATGTGGCCTGGACACAGTTCCTCAACGCGGCGTCGCTCGAGGGGCTGTTCAACCTCGACTGGCTTGAGAATCCGTACCCGGACGAGGAGATGTTCCCGGCACGGTAGGTCCGCCACGGCGCGGTCCTGGAGTTCGCTCGGGTGTTCGCCCTCCCCGCCGACGTGGCAAGCCTCGAACGTCACGTTGCCCGATCGCATCGTCCGTCTGACGTCGCTGACGGTAAGCCACCGCGCATCGCGGAAGGAGTCCTGTGATCGACGCCCGTACAGTGCTCGGCAGTGTGCCGGAGCGCTACTACGTTCACAACGAGCACCGCGGTGAGACCCTGCACCGGTCCGCCGCGCAAGCCATCCACCGCGACGTGATCGCCCTCGACGTTCACGACGGCGCACGCGTGCTGGAAATCGGCACCGGCACGGGATACTCGGGCGCGGTGCTCGCCGCACGTGCCGGGACTACCGGCCGCGTAACCAGCATCGACATCAGCGACCACCTGGTCGGCTGGGCGAATCGGCTGCACCAGCAACGCGGCCTCACCACGATCAGGTGCCACGTCGCCGACGGCATGGCCGGCTACCCGCCGCACGCCCCCTACCAGCGACTCGTGGCCTGGTGCACATTCTCTGGACTTCGATGATCTTGCATTTTTCTGACCGACAGGGCGATGCATCCTCCTCCAGAGGGGCCATCCTCATTCCTCAACCTCTACATCAAGCGGTTGCTCCGCTACCCTATGTGGACGCGATAGGGGTGCATGTTTCGCACATATGGGGAGGCTTTGTGTCGCTGCCCGAGGGTCGATTGGCGGCAGAAGCGCCTCAAGGGGCCCCATCGGCAGTGACCCGCGTCGGCGTGCTGACGGTCGCTGACGTCGCCGCAGGACGTCGCCTGACGCCACGGCAAGTAATCCTCACGTATGAGCCGGATCAGTGGGAAGAGTTCGTCGAGGAATGGGTCCTCACCCTCGCTCCTAAATATGCCAAGGTGGAACGCTTGGGCGGCGCCAACGACCACGGAGTTGACGTGGCAGCCTTCGCGACAAGCCGAGGATACGAAGGCGAGTGGGATTGCTACCAATGCAAGCATTACGCCAAGCCACTCACCCCACGTGACGCATACATCGAAATCGCAAAGATCCTCAAGGGTGTCACCGAGAACCACTACGTCCTCCCCCGGAAATACCGATTCGTAGCTCCGCGAGGGTGTGGAACCCAACTCAGCAACAAAATAAATCACCCAACGCAGCTACGGGCCGGCTTCATCAAGCAACTAGACGAGGGTGCAGCCTTGCTCCCCGGCCTGGACTCCGTTACCAAGGCGAAGATCCGAGACCTCGCCACGCGAACCGATTTCAGCATCTTCAACACTGAAAATCTGAAAGAAGTACTAGACAGCCTCGTAGGCACCTCGCTCTACACGAGGGAATTCGGAGGCCGCCTCCCGCCGCGGCCAGACGCATTGCCGCTACCTGACGAGATCCATCCAAGGGAG
Source organism: Micromonospora sp. NPDC048999 (assembly GCF_040649295.1). Taxonomy (NCBI): domain Bacteria; kingdom Bacillati; phylum Actinomycetota; class Actinomycetes; order Micromonosporales; family Micromonosporaceae; genus Micromonospora; species Micromonospora sp. NPDC048999. Next base: position 15,872 of record NZ_JBEZFI010000057.1, read on the forward strand.
AACCGATACCTTGAGCAACTCGTCGAGGTGCACCGCGAAAGACACGGGGATCAAATTTCCGCTACAGCGGACGCCCTGCAACATCCAGAGGCCAGTACCCACATCCGCCGTCAAAGAGTCGCATTCTACAGCGCCGAGGCACTTCGAACCTTTTCGCGTGATAGCGTCTCAGAAGAGACATTCAACAGCCTTCAGAACGAAATACTCGAAGGCGTGATCGAGATCCACGACGGGAGCCATAACTCCGGCTTCGACCGGCTTGGTGCCGTACTCCAAGCCTCCATGAACCTGAACTTCACATCCAATGCCCTTACTAATGTAGTCACAACAGTCGACCGAAAAGGGATGTGCCACCAGCTGGCCAATGAGGACAAGCTCAGGTGGTGCAAGCCCACATGAGAGGTCCGCTGAACAGCCCAGTCGAGGTAGGGTTACGCGCCGTAATTCTGCTGACGGCAGCCTATCCGCGTTCGTTCGATATCGACACCCTGGCCTTGCTGGACCACAGTCTCATTCACAGCGGTGATCTAGGCGGTCCGCCGAGCATTCATCCCGACGTCCCTATTCGAGCTGGCGAGATCGGTTTGAAGAAGACAGTGCTCGAGGATGCCCTTCGGCTCATGATGCGCGCGAACATGGTCGATCTTGCGATAAGCACCGGCGGCATGAAGTACGTGGCCGCAGACAACGCCGAGGCTTTCGTTAGCGCCCTAGAATCGTCGTATGTCCTGCGGCTCATCGACACAGCGCAGTGGGTAGCGCAAGAGTTCACTGATGGCACCCACGAGGAGACGCGGCGCAGGCTTCGCAGGATTCTAGGGCGATGGACTGAAGAACTAGACGAGCGCCCGCCAACAGCTGAAGAGGTGCGGTAGATGGCTCGGATTGCACTCATTCACCTGACGTTCGTGGGAAGAGATGCTGAGCCGGCGACGATAGATTTTGGTCCGAAGCTTACGGTAATCTACGGCGCGTCGGACACGGGAAAATCTTTCATTGCCGATTCCATCGACTTCGCCATGGGAAGCTCAAAGCTACGATCGATCCGCGAATCGGAGCCCTACTCTCACATCCTTCTCGGGATTAAAATCGGCGATGAAAGCCTGACTCTGGTTCGCGCTCTAAACTCCGGCATCATCCGCGTATACGACGGCATCATGAAAGAAGTGCCGTCGAGCACGGCAGTTGTGGAGCTCAAGGCCAGGCACACTAAAGGTCGAACCAATACCATCTCGGCTTTTCTACTTGAGCGCATAGGCCTTTACGGCAAGGTGCTGCGCAAAAACTCGGAGAACAAAGTAGTCGAGCTAACCTTGCGGCAGCTTGCTCCGTTCTTCGTAGTGCACGAAGGTCAGATGGTTGCACTGACGCCGCCTTACCACCCCGTTGGCAGAACTGATGCAACGGCCGAGCTCTCTTTATTGCGCGTGTTACTCGAAGGCGACGATGACTCAGAGCTAGAGGCTCTTGTTCCCGACGACATCCGCAAAGTCAGCAAGGGCAAGTATGAAGTCCTCCAGCAGGTACTTTCTGGACTGTATAGAACAGTGGAGGGCAAAGCCCCGGCTAATGAGCTTCAGCGTCAACTCGAAGCTCTCGGCAATACCATCGCGGAACTGAATCCGGCATTGAATGATGTGCTCGCCAGGCGCCACTCGCTGATCCGCGCGCGAGATGAACTTGCCGATGATCAGCGTTCACTGGAACATCGAGTCGCGCAGATGATGGAGATCACCGCGCGCTTTACACTTCTTCGCGATCAATATCAATCCGATCTGGCACGACTGGAAGCGGTCCAAGAGGCGGGCAACATTCTGGGATTCTTCCAATCTGATATTTGCCTGTTCTGTGGAGCCGCAGCTAACCACCAGAACCCACCAGGTCATGCTGTAGTAGAGGCTGAGAAATTTGCTATCGCAATAGTTGCGGAACAGCAAAAAACTGCTGACCTACTAACGGACTTGCAGCTTACATTGGCCGATCTGGAGGAACAGGTCAGCACAACGCAAGCTGCTGTCTTGGAGGCAGCTCGACGCACCGAATCGGCCCGTGACGCAGTGGTTGCGCTAGATGGCGAAGTTGCACCCCAGCAGCAGGAACTGGCCGCCGCGTACGCCAAGCAGTCGCAGGTCACTCATATGCTCGCCACCTACAAACAGATTGAGGAGATCGAGACGCTTGCCTCGACCTTCGCGACGCCCGAAGGGCCACAGGATACTCCAGTAGCTAAGAAGTGGCCTAGCCTTCAATCTTTGAACACCCTTTCAGTGGCGATCAAGCTGTTGCTGGATAAATGGGGAATTGAGACGGGTGGCGGAGTCGCTTTCGACATTGAGAAAGACGATCTCCTCGTTGACGGGCGACCACGCCATACGCGGGGCAAGGGTATGCGCTCGATGATTCACGCCAGCTTTAACCTCGGATTGGCCGAGTACTGCGACGAAGGTGGTCTTCCGCATCCGGGGGTAACGGTGCTTGACTCACCCCTCGTCACTTACCGGCAGCCGGAACCCGCGGGCGCTAGCGTCGACAATAAGGACGAGTACGTCAGCTTCGACGTTGCAGCGGCTTTCTATAAATACCTCGACATCGAGGCCTCAGCGCAGACTGTGGTTATCGAGAACACCACACCGCCTGCACAGCTTTCAGACACAGCAGTTGTCCATCACTTCACCAAGCAGGAGGGTCTGGGGCGGTACGGCTTCTTCCCGAACCGTTGATCCACACACGGCTGGATTTCTACGCGCAAGCATGTGTTACCCCTTGTTCCGCAGTGAGGGAATCCCGAGAGCCGTAGGTCCTGAAGGTCTCTGGGCGACTCGATCGAGGCTGACTAGCTTGTTCTCAGCTGCGTTGAGGCTGACGGTGAGGCCCTCGACATCGCCATGCCACCCGTTGGTCTTCGCTTCTCTGATTCGGTCGGCGAGATTGCGGATGATTCCGGTAAGGCGATGCCGCTGTTGGGGATCGACGCGAAGCATAGGGCAGCGAACGCAGGCGTGTTCGTGGGCGCACGGCGTGCCGTACGGCCGGCCGCAGTTGCCGAGCTCAACCTTGCGCAGGTGGAAGTGCTGCTGGAACTCGGTCCACTCAGCCTCCGACGGCTCTCGGTACTCGCGGCTGGGGCGCATTGCTCGACGCCGGTCTACGAAGGCCCGGTAGGTTCGGATGAGATCGTTCTGGTAGACGGCCGTGTATGACTGGGTGGTTCCGACATCGGCGTGGCCGAGGAGCTTCGCGGCGATGTGGATGGGCAGTCCGCCGGTAACGGCTTCGGTGGCGAACATGCGCCGGAAGTCGTGCGGGGTGTAGTGCAGCGGCTGGCCGGCCGCATCGGTGATGCCGGAGCGCGCGAGGGTATTGATGAGCAGGTGACGGACCAGTTCGGGGTGCAGCACATCGGGCCGCCAGCCGTTGCGATGCCGGAACCCATCACGGTGCTGGAAGAGATGTGGCAGCTCGGGGCCGGTGACACGTTCGTAGCCGTCGAATCGGGCCACCAGTGGGACGGCGCCGTCAGGGTCGCGGATCCTGCCGATGATCGTGGCAAGCACGCTGGCCAGCTCAGGGGTCACGAGGAGTAGTCGTTCCTCGTTGCTCTTGGACGGCACGATCTGCAGTAGTGGAACCAATTCTCCGGTATCAGCGAGTCGATATGACACGATCGCGAGTTGGGTCAGCTCCAGCATCTCCTCGATCCGGATCCCGGTATGCCGGAGTGTCTCGATGACTGCCCAGGCCCAGAACGCCTCGTCCTCGGCGACGGTGGCGTTGATCAGGTTGCCGTCGCTGAGGTCTTCGACGAACAGGTGGGACCGGCGGCGTCCGTGCGCCCGGGTGACGTCACGGTTGATCCGCCGGTAGCTGACGTCGGCGCACCGGAACGTCGCGCCGATCGCTGTCCGGGATGCCGCTTCGAGCAGAGCGGCACGGTCGCGTTTCCATTGCTCTGCAGTGTCGACCAGTCGTTGCAGGTGGGGAAGCCGCTCGCGGATACGTTGGTGGATCGCCGCGGCTGTTGCCTTACCTCTGCGGGTCGACCCCTCGATGTCGATCCTGCGTACCGGGCTGGGGAACACCCATTCCGCCCACGAGGGGTCGGCCAGTGCCCACTCGGCGATGTCGAGGTAGAAGGCCCGCACGATCATGAAGACGTCCCAACGGCGGCGGTTCTCGCGGCCCGGGACCGGGGCGCGGACTCGGTCCTTCCACGACTGCGCGACGTCGGTGGGCAGATTGGTGGTGGCTAAGTCGGGATGGTGCCCTTCGATGTCCGCCCAGAACTGGCCAGCCAGCATCCGTGCCATACCGCTGAACGTGGTGTAGTCCAGGCCGGGCCGCCGCCCGTCGAGGTAGCGGATCAGCAGCACGCGGACGCGTTCATTCTTGATCTGATGTTGGTCGACCAGTTGGGCGCTCGTCAGCTGACCAGGCAGCATCGCCGCCCGCAGGGTCGTGCCCGAAGGGAATACGCCGAGGTCGACCAGCATCTGCCACGCGGCGTGGCAGCCGTCGACAGTGCGTTCTCGGGGACGACGGCTCGCCGCCTCCTGGAAGGACAGCATGTCGGCAATTGTCAGCTCATTCAGCTCGACCCCGAGATGGATGATCATCGCGGTAAGCGCGTTCAGCGCTTTCCTGACCTGCTCCTCGGTGACACCTCGGGCGCGGGCGAGAGCCTCGGCGCGCGCGAAGAGGTCCGCGCTGACCTCAGTTCTCATCTCGCGGAACAGCGAATTGGGGTTGTACGTAGTAAGGAAGGCGTAGCTGGGTTTGACCAGGCGAACCTTGATCAGGCAGCCCAGTCCACGAGTCAGTTCCCCGCGCACGGTCCCGGACGTCTCCACGGGCCACTCCCGCCACATCGACCCGTGCAAGTCCTCGGCGCGCTGCCATCGGGCCTGCCAGCCGTCCCCTGTCAGCGGCTGGATCCAGTCCAGCATCCGCTCCGTGTTCAAGCTCAAGCGCCGGCAATCCCTCTTTGCCGCCGGCCACGTCGCGAGCCCGGGCAGAGCGCCGAGCACCGGCGCGATGGCGACCGCATCGAGCCCACTGAGCTTCTGCTCGCGCGGCCGGCAGACTTGTTGGGGTGCAACGACGGCGTCCTCTACCGGGGCCATCACGGTCATGGTCACCGCAGGCCGCCGAGGAGTACCGCAAGATCGGCAGCGTTGTAACCGCTCGCCACCGGCACCGGCGGCAGGGCTTGGTCCGCGCTGCGCCGTGCAAAGTGATCCCGAACGCGAGCGAACAGCTCTTCATCGATCTGCTCAAGATAGATCTGCGTACTCGACAGATTCGCGTGCCCGAGGATGGTCTGCACGTCGCGTAGCGTGAGCCGCTCATCGCGAAGCAGCCGAATCGCGCAGGTGTGCCTCAAGTCGTGCATCGTCCAGTTGGTGCCCAGCCGCACGTTCACCCGGCGGAACACCGCGCGCAGGGCGTCGTAAGTCAACGGCGCGTGGACGCCATTGCGCAGGTTGACGGTCTGCCAGACCGGTTCGTTGGGGCCGACGATGCGGCCGATGTCGTTGAAATAGAGGCGTAGCCAGATGAAGGCGTCCGGGCCGGCGGGCAACCATTGCTGTGCCCTGGTGCCCTTACGGATCACGCGAACCAGTTGGTCACCCCAGTCGATGTCCGCGCCACGCATTCCTAGAAGCTCCGCCGCACGGGCGCCGGTGCTGACCGCCAACTCGACGGCAGCCCGGTCCCGGTTGCAGCTCATCTGCGCGAACAGCGCATTCCAGAGATCATCGGGCATGCAGCGCGGTCGGCGTTTCGGCAGGCGAGGGTTGTAGCGAAGCCTCCCTTCGGTCTGAAAGGGCGTTATCGGGTTGTGGTGCCGGTTCGCACGCCCGCCACGCGAACGTTCGACGGGAACCGGATTGATCAGCGGACCACTACCGCGTTCCAGCCAGAACTCGTAAAACGCCCGCAGAACCGCATTGCTGTGCCGGATGGTTGCCGGGCCGTAGCCGTCGCCCAGGTGCGACTTCCGGGTGACCGGGTTAATCCGCCCCGCCGTAGGCCGAGAAGCCGTTCGACGCGCGGCGACGGGCTTCACGGCATGCGTCAGCCAGAGGACCAAGTCTCGGACCTCAGCTGAGGTGGCCCGTTCCCAGGAGACGTCGACCGCGACGAGGAAGCGCCACCATCGCAGCAGCGCCAAGGCGTAGCTGCGCGCAGTACCCGCCGACCGTCCGCGGGCCATGAGATCGCGAAGGAAGATCTCAACTGCCTCCACGGGACGACCGAGACCGTCGACCAACACCCATGGTGTGACGCCGTCTGCTGGCACCACGCGGCCCCACAACGGCAGGCGGATCGTCTCGACGGCCCGTCGGTCTTGCTGTTCGAACTCCATGAATGCAGAGGTAGTCGCCGTTCCATCGTCCAACACAGCGGCACGCCGGAGTTGATCGGAAAAGTCCCGGTCAATAGGTACCCCCACGGCTCCCCCGAGCGTGGGTGGATCAGCTCACCCCCGACGGCCGGATCGTGGCCTGCCTGCCCATCACCGCGCAGCCGTCCACCACCCTCATCGCCACCATCACCCTGACGGCAGGGCGACCGCACGTCGAGGCGATCACCTTCGGTGGATACGCCCAGAGCACCGCCGTCCCCGTCGACGACGCACTGACCATCCCCGCCCGCTGGGTCGACTGCATCCTCCAGCAGCCCGAGCCGGCGTGGATATCCATCGGCTGGCGCGACCGCGACGACCGGCAGCGTAGCGGCGCCCGCGCGACCCTCAACCTGCTGCTACACCCCGGTCACAGTGAGACCTACGCCCGGGTGCCGTTGGATTGGCAGTCATGGACGGCCTACTCCGTCATCGCCGGCGGCCACCACCGCAGCATCGCCGCTCTACGCGACGGCATCCGCGGCATCGGCCACACCACCGAAACTTCAGCCGCCATGATCCTCACCGACTCCACCATCATCGCCGACAGCTCGGACTCCTCCTCCCTGGCTGCGCTGCGGACCTGGCTCGACCAATGGGAACGCGTCGGACGCCCTGCCGCGAACTGGTTCAACCCCACCCTCGTGCTCAACGACGACGACCTTCCAGGCTGGGACCTACGAATCAACAACCACCCAGGACAAGACGACGGCCAGGGCCGGATCGCACCGCCGGCAAGATCCACACCGACCTGACCGCCGCCCTCACCGACGGATCAACCCTCAAAGGGGCGCAACTTCCTCCTGGCCGCCGTAGCGACTTTCGCCCTGAGTCAGGTTGACTGTCTGCCCGGGCTCGTGACTCGGCTCGCTGGTCCCGATTGCCCCTCGGATTCGGTGAGGAGCCGTTCTTATTCTTTCGGCCTCAGCGGGCGTCGCCAGCCAGTTCGGGGCATGCGGGCGGGTCATGAGCAACGTATTAGGAAGGGTTCAGCGGCAAGCTGCGGGCCGTTGGATCGACCAGGCAGAACAGGTCGGGCGCTGGGAAGCGAGACCTTGATCATTCCGCGCCTGTTCCGGCTCTTGCCTACTGCGCTTGCAAGACCTCACTCCTCTTCATCAAGCCACTGGAATGGGCTGCGGACCCAAGGAGAGCCGAGGGTCTCCCGATCGGCCTGCTGTGCGCGCTCAAGGTCAGCGAGTTCGAGAAGCGTCCGGTCAAGCTCCACAAGATGAGCCAGATGGACAAGATCCATAATCTCGGCGGAGTCCGGCTCGTTGATGCCGTCGCCAACGAGCCACAGGTCATCGTCAGACCGGGCAACGACGAGCGCCGGAAGTTCGCCTCGGATGACGGTGTGCATGGCGATCGCTGATCGGTCACCTGGGAACCGACTACGCCGGAAGTTCGGCAGACGCATATTGAACAGTATGTACCGATCGTTGGCTCTGCCGTGACCGGCGACTGTCAGCTTGGGAATCGGGTTGATCTACACGCTACTTAGCGACATTTTGAGGCCATGCGGCACGCAGCGTGTCCGCCTCGCCGGGCGGGCGTCTCTCGCTGCCCCATACTGGCCGTTGCATCGGGCACGCTACGGGCACGGGCATCTGACGCCGAGGAGAGTCGTCATGGCGTTGGTCAAGAAGGGCTCTCGGCTCATCACGGTTGACGGGGTCACCTACAGGTGGCGAGTGCGCGGCAGACCAACCTATTCCCAAGCGCTGTGTGAGGATCCACTCGCTGTCGCTGTCGAACAGGTCGACTGCAAGGGCAGGGTGCTGTTGGTCAGCATGCCTCAGGACCATCCAAGCAACTGGATTGGCGGGCCGGCGGTCCCCGTTCTCCCGTCGACAGTCGCGGCGATAGCCCTGTCTGCCAGGGTGAGTTGAGGCCAGCGGCTCGTAGCAAGTCCCGCTGACAGGGCGAGATCAGGATCGATTGACGGTGAGTGTTTCTGCTGGTGTCGGGTTGGCCCAGGATGATGGGGCCATGAGTCGTAAGCGAGGTCCGCGTTCGGACGGGCCGCGGGCACGCCGGGCGTTCACGCCGGCGCAGAAGCTGGACCTGCTGTCGCGTTACGAGCAGGCCGTGGCCGCTGGTGAGGGCGGGGCGTTCCTGCGTGAGCAGGGGTTGTACTCGTCGTTGATGAGTGAGTGGCGCCGGGCCCGTGACGCGGGTCTGCTGCAGGGCAAGGCGCCCGGGGAGTCGGTCGGGCGGCCGAGCGCGGACCAGGCGGAGATCGCGGCGTTGAAGCGGGAGTTGGAGGTGACCCGCTCCAGGCTCGCCCGGACCGAGACGGCTCTGGAGATCATGGGAAAAGTTCTTCGCTGCCCTTTGGGCGGGCCCGTTCCGGGCTGAAAATGGGTGCGGTCGCCCGCCGACGCCGTGCGCGCTTGGTCTTTGAGGCCGTGGAAAAGTCGGGTGTGGGGAGCTGCGCCATGGGCCCTTCAATGTTGCTTCGAGCACGCGGATCAGCTTCGCTTTCGTCTCCAGCAGCTCCTGCGGGCGGCCACCTGTGGATCGCGGGTGGGAGGAGCAGGTGTTGGAGTCGAGTCAGGACAATGAGGAGATCATCGAGCGAGTCGCGGCGCTGGATATCGGCAAGGCGGAGTTGGTGTGTTGCGTGCGGCTGCCCGGCCAAGGACCGGGAGGCCGTCGCCGGCAGGAGGTGTCGACCTACTCCACGATGACCCGGTCGCTACTGACGATGGCCGACCGGCTCCGGGCGTTGGGGGTCACCAGGGTCGTCATGGAGGCGACCTCGGATTACTGGAAGCCGGCGTTCTATCTCCTCGAAGCGGCCGGGTTCGACCCGTGGCTGGTCAATGCCAGGGATGTCAAGCATCTACCCGGGCGGCCCAAGACGGATCGGCTGGACGCGGTCTGGCTGTGCAAGGTCGCTGAGCGGCAGATGATCCGGCCGAGTTTCGTGCCTCCGGCGCCTATCCGTGAGTTGCGGGACCTGACCCGCTATCGGGTCGATCTGATCGGCGCGCGTACCGCGGAACGCAGCCGGGTCGAGAAACTGCTGGAAGACGCGCAGATCAAGCTGAGCGTGGTAGCCAGCGACATCTTCGGGCACTCCGGTCGGGACATGATGGCTGCGATGATCGCCGGGCAGCGTGACCCGAAGGTCCTGTCGCAGATGGCCCGCAGCCGCCTGCGCACGAAGATCACACAGCTGGAAGAGGCGTTCATCGGGCGGTTCACCGACCACCACGCTTTCCTACTGGCCAAGATGCTGGCCCGCGTCGACGCGATCACCGAGGATATCGCCGACGTGGACCGGCGCATCGAACAACACATCGCCCCGTTCGGCGAGGCCGGACGGCGCCTGGACGAGATCCCCGGTGTCGGCCCGGCCACTGCTCACGTGATCATCGCCGAGGTCGGCGTCGACATGAGCAGGTTCCCGACCCCGGCCCACCTCGCCTCATGGGCGCGGTTCGCCCCCGGGGTCAAGGAATCCGCCGGCAAGAGCAAGGGCACCGGCTTCACCGGCCACGGCAACCCCTACCTGGCCCGAGTTTTGGGCGAGGCGGCCGTCGCCGCGGGTAAGACCGACACATTCCTCGGCGAACGTTACCGACGCATCGCCAGACGCCGCGGTAACCGACGGGCCATCGTCGCCGTCGGCCGATCCATCCTGACCATCGTCTGGCACCTGCTGAACGACCCGACGACCCGATTCACCGACCTCGGATCAGACTTCTACGACACCCGTGTCAACCCCGAACGCCGCAAACGCAACCACGTCCGCCAACTCGAAGCCCTCGGCTACACCGTCACCCTGCTACCCGCCGCCTGACCAACCAGCATCATGATTCATCCCGGCTCCGCCGGGATGCTGACGCCTGCCCACCCACGGTTCATTTTCGGATCAGCACGCGAGCTCTTGGAGGACATCTCCAGGAGCGAGCCGGACGTGCCGGACGTCTTCAAGCGCGGACGGTCCTGATGGACGCCTACCGGGCGTTGACCGCCGGCGGGACCTCGACACGTGCTGCGGCCCGGGTGACCGGTATCGCCCGCGCCAGCGCCGACCGGGACCGAAGGCGGCCGACACCGCTGCGCCCGGTGCGGCGGGCGCCGGCCAACGCCCTGTCCGCGGTCGAACGGACGCAGGTGTTGCAGGTCCTCGACAGCCCCGAGTTCGTCGACGCCGCCCCGTGGCAGGTGTACGCGGCGTTGCTGGACCAGGGCGTATACGTGGGGTCGATCGCCACGATGTACCGGATCCTGCGAGAGCACCGCCAGGTCCGTGAACGCCGCAGGCAGGCCCGCCACCGTCCCCGGACCCGCCCGGAGTTGGTGGCCACCGGACCGGGGCAGGTCTACTCGTGGGACATCACCAAACTCGCCGGACCCGCCCGGGGCGTGTACTACGACGCCTACGTGATGATCGACGTCTACTCCCGCTACATCGTCGGCGTGCGGGTGCACTCCCGCGAGTCCGGACCCCTGGCCGAAGACATGATGCGCCAGGTGTTCGACACCCACGGCGTGCCACACGTGGTCCACGCCGACCGCGGCACCTCGATGACCTCGAAATCTGTGGCCGATCTGCTCGAGGACCTGGGCGTGACCCGGTCACACTCCCGGCCGAAGGTCAGCAACGACAATCCCTTTAGCGAGGCGTGGTTCAAGACGCTGAAGTACGCACCGGTGTTCCCGCACCGGTTCGCGTCCCTCGCCCACGCCCGGGTGTTCATGACCGACTTCGTGGCCTGGTACAACCACGCACACCGCCACGCCGGCATCGGACTGCACACCCCGGCCGAGGTCCACCACGGCCGCCACCACACGGTCCGCGCAGCACGCGAGCAGACCCTGGCCACCGCCCGCGCGGCGCACCCCGAACGGTTCAGCACCCACCGCCTCGCGCCCAAGATCCTCGACTTACCCGACCAGGTCTGGATCAACAAACCCGACCAGCAAACTGAGCCGCAACCGCTGGTCGCTTAACTCCCACTGGCCTCAATCCCTTGACACGTTCCGCTCCGCCGCCAGCATCGCCGCGACTTGCCTCGGGTTCAGTGGCAGATTATGTCGGCGGACGCTGTTGGTCGATCGCCTCAAGCGCTACATTGCCCGAAGCCCTGCGGCACGCGTGCCTCGGCGGCCGGGTCGTGCCACCTCTCCGGAGGCACGACCCGGTTGTTCGACTCACTCTGCTCTCAGCAGACGTAGAAGGTCCAGGGTTTGGTAGCGGAGTCGCAGACCGAACAGATGTGGTGCCTGACCCTGGCCACCAACGCGATCGTCTGCTGGTCCACGGAGTACCACGGTCTCGGCGTGGCCGCCCTGCGCCGGACCGGCCGCGACATCGACGACGAGGTCCTCGCGCACATCTGGCCCACCCACCACGAGAACGTGCACTTCTACGGCACCCACTCCGTCGACACCGACGGCGAACTCGCCCAACTTGACACCGACGGCTACCGGCCGCTACGGCTAGCCGAGGCCGCCTCGGCAAGCAGCTGACCGACGACCTCCGTGAGCGCTCGGCTTCCTTCGATGCGCCGCCGTTGACGGAGGTCAGCTGTCCGCGACTGACACCGCCGTCCGGAAGCTACAGTGGGGCCGCTCCGCCTCCTATTCACCGTGGACCGTCAGGAGTGCCTTGTTCAATCACGCGCCGGCTGACTACGTGTGCCCCTTCTGCCGATTGGTAGCGGGTGGCGAAGACGAACACCGAAAGCAGCACGACGTCGTGAGGCGCGACCAGCTGGCCACCGCGTTCGTCTCGCCCCGATGGTGGCCGAAGAACCACGGCCAGGTGATGGTCGTCCCGAACGCTCACTACGAGAACCTGTACGACCTGCCACCGCGCTACGGCCACGCGATCCACGACCTGGCACGTGAGGTCGCGATCGCCATCCGGCAGACCTACGGCTGCGACGGAACCTCTCTACGCCAGCACAACGAGCCCGCCGGCAACCAAGACCGCTGGCACTACCACATGCATGTTTTTCCGCGGTACGCCGGCGACGACCTCTACTTCACCCACCCGGAGCAGGACTTCGCTCCAGCCGCGCAGCGCTTGCCCTATGCGGACAAACTGCGCGAGTACTTCGAGTCGACGGCACCGAGCTGATTGAGCAGGGGTCCGGTACTCGGTGCTGAGCTGACGCAGGCGTTCTTGATGACGACGGCGCGGGACAAAGGCCGTTCGGCGGCTGAGCCGGACGACGACTTCCGCGCCGAGGTCGCCGACGTGCTTTGTCAGGTGCTGCTGCTCGCCAGGCACCAACGAATCGACCTTGAGGCCGCCGTTGCCGAGAAATGGCTGGTCTGGAACGCGCAGCCAACGATCGCAGCTGACTGAGGTAGGGCAAGCGGGCGGTTGGTAGCCTGCGGCGGTGCCGATCATCATCCGCCTGGCCGCCGCGTCCGACATGCCATGACGCCGAACCTGCGCCGCTCCGTCCGCGCGATCATCCTTGATGAGGACGACCGGATCCTGCTCTGCCGGTTCGTCTTTCCTCATCCGGCGGTGCCAGAACAGGCGGAGGCCGTTTGGGCGGCCCCAGGCGGCGGCATCGAACCCGGTGAGGACCGGCTGACGGCTTTGCGCCGTGAACTGCGTGAGGAGACTGGTCTGGCGATCACCGCCGATCCACCGCACGTCTGGCGCCAGGAAATCGTGGCCGCCGAACATGCGCCGGGCTTCGACGGCATGATCAATGACTACTTCCTCATCCGCGCGAACCACTTCCAGCCCCGCGGCGAGCTGACAGACGACCAACTCGCTGCGGAGGAGAACCTGGCCGCGTTCCGGTGGTGGCAGCTCTCGGAGATCGCTGGTTATTCGGGACCTGAGCTGTTCTCGCCCCGCGACCTCACAACACCCTTGACAGCGCTTCTCACTGCGGGGACGCCAGACCAGCCGGTCCAACTCGGCCTTTAGCAAGTTCCGGGTGCGATCACACATACCTGTGACTAACCCGCGTTCGATCTTTATCAGCGACACGCCGAACCGGCATCAGCCCTGCACCCGTCGCGGACCGCGACGACATGGAGTGCTGGCAGGCCGGCGCCGACCCCGGCGTGAAGGTCGCGACCATCTACCGGGCGGGCAGCCGGGAACAGCGGGCCTGGTACACGGCTCGGCATGTCCTCGAAGAGCGCGACGACCTGTCGGAAACCCCAGGCAACCCGAACTGCCACGCCGGGTACGCCGCCGCGGGGGTCTGCTGCTGCCACCTGCTGACGAAAGAGCAGTTCGACGGCCTCACCGAACCCTGGACCAAGGTGGTCGGGTCGCTGTAGCCGGGCCGCTCATCCACTGACACCCGGTGAGAGATCCGCGCTGACATGTTCAAGGTCGTCTACGCGCGGGGGCTGCGCCGCACGGAGACGTCGAAGCTGGATGTGGCCGACTGGGGCCGCAATCCGGCGGCGCCGGAGTTCGGCCGGTACGGCATGCTGCACGTCCGCTACGGCAAGGCGGGGCGTGGGCAGCCGCTGCGGCAGCGCAACGTGCCATCGGTGATGGGCTGAGTGGTGGAGGCGGTCGCCGACTACGTGGACAACATCCGGCCCCGGTTCGGCTGCGCGGAGCATCCGGCGTTGTGGGTGACCGCGCCGCGATCAGCCGGCTTACCCTCGACCACCTCCAGATCACTCTGGACAGCGCCCGACTGCGCCTGGGCCGTGAACCGGTCATCCTGCCCGAACCGCTCGCCGGCCTCGTCCGCGACCTGGCCAGCACTCGCCGCGGACACGCCGTCATCGGCGCCCCGGGCAGCAGCCGATGGCTGTTCCCCGGCGGCCAGCCCGGCCGGCCCATCAGCGCTTTCCAACTCACCAAACGGCTGCGCGACCTCGACCCCAGCCCGGCACAATCCCGCTCCACCGCGCTGTTCGAGCTCGCCACCGAACTCCCCGCCGCCATCCTCGCCCGGATGCTCGGCATCCACATCAGCGTCGCCGCCGCTTGGCAACGCACCTCGGCGGGAGACTGGACCACCTATGCCGCGGTGGTCAGCCGACGACAACCTCCCGATGCGGCAGACAAGCCGCGACAGCGTGGGAGAACGTCGCGGCGGCACCGATCGGCCTAGGCCGCGTTTCATAAGGCGCGGAGCCATTGGTTGATGGCGGCGATCGTGACGGTGGCTTCGTAGCGGACGGCGAGCTTGTCGTACCTGGTGGCCATGGCACGGTTCTGCTTGAGCTGGTTGATGCCGCACTCGACGGCGTGACGTAGCTGGTATTCCTGCGGGTCGAAGGCGGGTGGCCGGCCGCCTTTGGATCCCTTGGCCTTGCGGTGGGCGTCCTGGTCGGCCTTGCTCGGGATGCATACTCTGATCTTGCGGCGGCGGGCGTAGCCCCGGTTGCCGCGGCTGGTGTAGGCCTTGTCCGCCAGGACCAGGTCAGGACGGGTCCGTGGCCGGCCGCCACCGACCCGATACACCTTGATCCGTTCGAGGACCGTGATGAACTGCGGGCTGTCGCCACGCTGACCAGCGGTAACCACTGCCGTGAGGGTCTTGCGGCCCTGCTCACAGGCCAGGTGCGTCTTGGTGGTGAACCCGCCCCGGGACCGTCCCAGAGCGTGATCGGCGGGCTCGGTCTGCACGCCGCCCGGCGGTTCCTTCTGCAGATGACCGTCGCGGCGGGCGCCCGCCGCGTGCTGGTGGGCGCGGCTGACCGTGGAATCGACGCTCACCCGCCAGTCGATCTTCCCGGCGGCATCCGCCGCGGCCTGCAGCCCGGCCAGGATCTTCGCCCAGGTGCCGTCACGCTGCCACCGCCGAAACCAGCGGTACAGCGTCTGCCAGGGCGCGTACGCCTCGGGCACGTC
>NZ_JBEZFI010000058.1:0-29628 GCF_040649295.1 Micromonospora sp. NPDC048999
CGGCATCCTGGCGCTCGACATCGTCAGCTACTGCGTCGCCATCGTGGTCACCGCGGCAATCCGCTGGCCGGCGATGTTGGGCTGGCACCGGCGGGTGATCTTGTCGGGGCCCCACGGCGGCAGCCAGACCCAGTTGATCCGGATGTCGTTGACCAGTCCGCCGCCCGGGCCGGTGGTCAGCGCCTGCCGGGCCTGGTCCTCGATCACGTCGGTCAGCGGGCAGGCCGCCGAGGTCAGCGTCATGTCCAGGGTGGCGACGTTCTCGTCGTCGACGTGGACGCCGTACAGCAGGCCCAGGTCGACCACGTTGATGCCCAGCTCGGGGTCGACGACGTCCTTCATCGCCTCCTCGATGTCGCCGATCGCGGCCTTGCCGCCGGCCGCAGGAGCATCCCCGCCGATGGCCGGCGTCGCGGCGCCGTCGGTCGCCACGGCGCCGGCCTCCGGCGTGGTGGTGTCGTCGTTGCTCATGCCGTCCCCTCCGTCGGGCTCACGCCCACCCCCGCGCGTGCCGCGGCATCCTTGAACGCCATCCACGACAGCAACGCGCACTTCACCCGGGCCGGATAGCGCGCGACCCCCGCGAACGCCACCCCGTCTCCGAGCACGTCCTCGTCCGGCGTGACCTGGCCACGCCCGGACATCAACTCGACGAACGCCTCGTGCACCACGGTGGCGTCGTCCGCGGTCCGGCCGCGCAGCAACTCGTGCAGCACACTCGCCGACGCCTGGCTGATCGAGCAACCCATCCCGTCGTACGAGATGTCGCTGAACACCTTGCCGTCGGTGGCCACCCGCACGGTGATCTCGTCGCCGCAGGTCGGGTTGACGTGGTGCGCCTCGCCGACCCGGGCGTCCGGATCCGCGACATCCCGCAGGCCACGCCCGTGCGGGTGCTTGTAGTGATCCAGGATGATCTCCTGGTAGAGCTGGTCGAGCTGCATCAGCCGAACACCTTCCGCACCTGCTCGAGACCGGCCACCAGCGCGTCGATCTCGTCCGTCGTGGTGTACAGGTAGAACGACGCCCGCGTCATGGCCGGCACGCCGAACCGGGTGCACACCGGCTTCGCGCAGTGATGCCCCACCCGGACCTGCACGCCGAGCGCGTCGAGCACCTGCCCGACGTCGTGCGGGTGCACGTCGCCGAGGGCGAACGAGATCGTCCCGCCCCGGCCGACCGGCACGGTCGGGCCGAAGACGCGCAGCCCCGGCACGGTGGCGAGGGCGTCCAACGCGTACGCCGTCAGCTCCTTCTCGTGCCACTGGATCGCGCGCATGCCGATCCCGTTGAGGTAGTCCACCGCCGCCCCGAGCGCCACGGCCTCGGCGATCGGCGGCGTGCCCGCCTCGAACCGGGCCGGCGGCGCGGCGAACGTCGACCGGGCCATCGACACCGTCTCGATCATCGAGCCGCCACCGAGCACAGGGGGCATCGCGGCGAGCAGTTCCCCGCGCCCCCAGAGCACGCCGATGCCGGTCGGCCCGCACATCTTGTGCCCGGTGAAGACGATGAAGTCGGCGTCCAGGTCGACCACGTCCACCGGGATGTGCGGCACCGACTGCGAGCAGTCCAGCAGCAGCAGTGCGCCCACCTCGCGGACCCGCTGGGTGATCCGCGCGGTGGCGTTGACCGTGCCGAGGATGTTGGAGGTGTGCACCAGCGAGACGATCTTCGTCCGCTCGGTGACCAGCTCCGCCAGCCCGGACTCGTCCAGCCGGCCGTGGTCGGTGACCGGGAACCAGCGCAGCGTGGCGCCGGTCCGCTCGGCGAGCAGCTGCCACGGGACGATGTTCGAGTGGTGCTCCATCTCGGAGATCACGATCTCGTCGCCCGGGCCGAGCCGGAACCGAGGGTCGGCGTCGGGCCGCAGCGAGGCGTTGGAGAACGCGTACGCCACGATGTTGATCGCCTCGGTGGAGTTCTTGGTGAACACCACCTCGTCCACGCTCGGGGCGTTGACGAACGCGGCGATCTTCGCCCGCGCCCCCTCGTACGCCTCGGTCGCCTCGGTGCCCAGGGTGTGCACCGAGCGCGACACGTTGGCGTTGTGCCGGGCGTAGTGCTCGGCAAGCGCGTCAAGCACCTGCCGCGGCTTGTGCGAGGTGTTGGCGCTGTCGAGATAGACCAGACGATGCCCGTTGATCTCCCGGTCCAGGATCGGGAAGTCGGCGCGCACCGCGGCCACGTCGAAACGCGGCACGTCGTCGTACTGCGGCATCCCCGGCGGGATGGCGATGGTGGTCATATCCGCAGCCCTTCAGGCTCAGGCCCGCGCCGAACCAGCCCCGGCGACGTACCGCTCGTAGCCCTCTTCCTCGAGCTTGTCGGCCAGCTCCGGGCCGCCCTCCTCGACGATCCGACCGGCGACGAAGACGTGCACGAAGTCCGGCTTGATGTAGCGCAGGATCCGGGTGTAGTGGGTGATCAGCAGCAGGCCGGTGTCACCGGTGTCGCGGACCCGGTTCACCCCTTCGCTGACCACGCGCAACGCGTCCACGTCGAGGCCGGAGTCGGTCTCGTCGAGGATGGCGATCTTCGGCTTGAGCAGCTCCAGCTGCACGATCTCGTGCCGCTTCTTCTCACCGCCGGAGAAGCCCTCGTTGACGTTGCGCTGGGCGAACGCCGGGTCCATCTGGAGCTTCTCCATGGCGCCGCGCAGCTCGCCGGCCCAGGTGCGCAGCTTCGGCGCCTCGCCGTCGATGGCGGTCTTGGCGGTACGCAGGAAGTTGGCGACGGAGACGCCGGGCACCTCGACCGGGTACTGCATGGCCAGGAAGAGACCGGCGCGGGCCCGCTCGTCGACGGACATGGCCAGCACGTCCTCGCCGTCGAGGGTCACCGAGCCGCCGGTGATCTCGTACTTGGGGTGACCGGCGATCGAGTACGCCAGGGTCGACTTGCCGGAGCCGTTCGGGCCCATGATCGCGTGGGTCTCCCCCGAGCGCACGGTCAGGTCGACCCCGTGCAGGATCGGCTTGAGCTCACCCTCGGGCAGCTTGACCGACACCTTCAGGTCGCGGATCTCCAGGGTGCTCATTATCGGGCCACTCCATTACTCGGCGTCAGACTGACGTAGATGTCGCCGTCGCGGACTTCGACGGGATAGACGGGTACGGGTTCGGTCGCGGGCAGACCGGTGGGCTCACCGGTACGCAGGTCGAAACGGGATCCGTGCAGCCAGCATTCCAGCGTGCACCCCTCGACCTCGCCCTCGGAGAGGGCCACGGCGGCGTGCGAGCACTCGTCGTAGACGGCGTAGAAGGTGTCGTCCTCGCCGTGCACGATCGCGAGCCGGGTGCCGTCGACGTCGGCGCTGATCGCGGTGCCCTTCGGCACGTCCTCGATCGCGCAGATCCTGATCATCAGGCGCCGGCCTTGGCGAGGCGGGCCTCGATCGCGTCGCCGAGCCGCTCGCGCAGCTCCTCGACCGGGATCTTGTTGAGCAGCTCGGCGAAGAAGCCGCGGACCACCAGGCGGCGGGCCTCGGCCTCCGGGATGCCCCGGGCCATCAGGTAGAAGAGCTGCTCGTCGTCGAAGCGGCCGGTCGCGCTGGCGTGGCCGGCGCCGGCGATCTCGCCGGTCTCGATCTCCAGGTTGGGTACGGAGTCGGCCCGGGCGCCGTCGGTCAGCAGCAGGTTCCGGTTGATCTCGTACGTGTCGGTGCCGGTCGCCTCGGCCCGGATCAGCACGTCACCGACCCAGACGGTGTGCGCGCTGTCGCCCTGCAGGGCGCCCCGGTAGCCGACGTAGCTGCGGCAGTCCGGCACGGTGTGGTCGACCATCTGCCGGTGCTCCAGGTGCTGCCCGGAGTCGGCGAAGTAGAGGCCGTACAGCTCGGCCTCGCCGCCCCGGTCGGCGTACTCCACGGAGGTGTACTGGCGGACCAGGTCGCCGCCGAGGGTCACCTGCACGTGGATCACCTTGGCGTCGCGGCCCAGCCGCACCTTGAGGTGCTGCGCCTGCACGGCGTCGTCGGCCCAGTCGGCGACCGTGACCAGGGTCAGCTTCGCGCCGTCGGCCACCGCCACCTCGACGTTGTCGGCGAGGGTGGCCGAGCCGGTGTGCTCCAGCACCAGGGTCACCTCGGCGAACCGGCCCACCTCGACGAAGGTGTGGCCGAAGGCGAGCGCGTCCGCGCCCTCGCCGACCACCCGCAGGTGCACCGGGGCGGTCACCACCGCGTCCCGGGCGACCCGCACCAGCAGCGCCTGCTCCACCCCGCCGTATGCCAGCGCGCTGACCCGGTCGAACGGGGTGAGCACGCTGCCCACTCGCGGGTCGTCCCTGCCGATCCGGTCGACGGTGACGCCGTCGGGCAGGTCGGCGTACTCGTGGCGGACCGTGCCGGTGGCGGCCTGCGCGCCGTTGGCCAGGCCGCGCAGGCGCTTGAGCGGGGTGAAGCGCCACTCCTCCTCCAGGCCCGTCAGGGCCGGGAAGTCGGCGACGTCGTACGAGCGCAGCGCCTGCGACTTGGTGGCGGGCGGCGCGGAAGCCTGGGTAGTCATCTCTTCCTTGCTGTTCTGGGACGACGGTTTCGTGCTGGGCGGCTGGCCGGCGTCAGCCGACCGCGCCCTCCATCTGGAGCTCGATCAGGCGGTTGAGCTCCAGGGCGTACTCCATCGGAAGTTCCTTCGCGATCGGCTCGATGAAGCCGCGCACGATCATCGCCATCGCCTCGTCCTCGCTCAGGCCCCGGCTCATCAGGTAGAAGAGCTGGTCGTCGCTGATCTTGGAGACCGTCGCCTCGTGCCCCATCGACACGTCGTCCTCGCGGATGTCGACGTACGGGTAGGTGTCCGAGCGGGAGATGGTGTCGACCAGCAGCGCGTCGCACTTGACCGTGCTCCTGCTGTTGGTGGAGCCCTCCAGCACCTGCACCAGGCCGCGGTAGGAGGTGCGACCGCCGCCCCGGGCGATCGACTTCGACACGATGGTCGAGGAGGTGTGCGGCGCGGCGTGCACCATCTTGGCGCCGGCGTCCTGGTGCTGGCCCTCGCCGGCCATGGCCACCGAGAGCACCTCGCCCTTGGCGTGCTCGCCGGTCATGTAGACCGCCGGGTACTTCATGGTGACCTTGGAGCCGATGTTGCCGTCGACCCACTCCATGGTCGCGCCCTCGTGGCAGACGGCGCGTTTGGTGACCAGGTTGTAGACGTTGTTCGACCAGTTCTGGATGGTCGTGTAGCGGCACCGCGCGTTCTTCTTGACGATGATCTCCACGACCGCGCTGTGCAGCGAGTCCGAGGAGTAGAGCGGCGCGGTGCAGCCCTCGACGTAGTGCACGTACGCACCCTCGTCGACGATGATCAGCGTCCGCTCGAACTGGCCCATGTTCTCGGTGTTGATCCGGAAGTAGGCCTGCAGCGGGATCTCCACGTGCACGCCCTTCGGCACGTAGATGAACGAGCCACCGGACCACACGGAGGTGTTCAACGCGGCGAACTTGTTGTCGCCGACCGGGATCACCGTGCCGAAGTACTCCTTGAAGACGTCCTCGTGCTCCTTGAGGGCGGTGTCGGTGTCCAGGAAGACGACACCCTGCTCCTCCAGGTCCTCGCGGATCTTGTGGTAGACCACCTCGGACTCGTACTGCGCCGCGACACCGGCGACCAGCCGCTGCTTCTCCGCCTCGGGGATGCCCAGCCGGTCGTAGGTGTTCTTGATGTCCTCCGGCAGGTCCTCCCAGCTGGTGGCCTGCTTCTCGGTGGACCGGACGAAGTACTTGATGTTGTCGAAGTCGATCCCGGTGAGGTCGGCGCCCCAGGCCGGCATCGGCTTACGCCCGAACAGCCGCAGGCCCTTCAGACGCAGGTCGAGCATCCAGGCCGGCTCGTTCTTCTTCGCCGAGATGTCCCGCACCACCGCCTCGTTGAGGCCGCGCTGGGCGGACGCCCCGGCGACGTCGGGGTCGGCCCAGCCGTACTCGTAGCGACCGAGGGCGGCGAGCTGCTCCTCCTGGGTCAGGGGCTGGACGATCTGCTCGGTCATCTATCTGTCCCTCACAGTGGTGGTGACGGTCTTACCGGACTTGGCACCCGCGCGGGGGCTCCTACGCGGCTGGGCGGGGATGTGCGTGGTGCACACTCCGTCGCCGTGGGCGATGGTGGCCAGGCGCTGCACGTGGCTGCCGACCAGGCGGGAGATCACCTCGGTCTCGGCCTCGCACAGCTGGGGAAACTCGGCGGCCACGTGCGCCACCGGGCAGTGGTGCTGGCAGAGCTGGCCACCGGAGGCGATCGTGGACGCGTTGGCAGCGTAACCCTCGGCGGTCAGCGCCCCGGCGAGCGCCTCCGCCCGGGCGAGCGGGTCTTCGCCGGCGTCCTCCATGGCGGCCCGGCAGCGCTCCTCCAGCGCGGCCACCTGCTCGCCGGCGAACTCCTCGACCGCCGCCGCGCCCCCGGTGCGGGCGATCCAGCGCAACGCGGCGGTGGCGATGTTGTCGTAGTGGTGGGTCCCGCAGCGCAGCCGGGCCGCTTCGGTCAGCACGAAGACCTTCGCCGGCCGGCCCCGGCCCCGGCTGCCCCGCACCACCTGCTCACGGGCGACCACGTCGCCGTCGGCGAGCATCGCGTCGAGGTGCCGGCGGATCGCCGCGGGGCTGAGCCCGAGTGCCGCGCCGAGCTGGACGGCGGTGGTCGCCCCCCGCTCCAACAGCAGCTGGGTGACCCGGTCACGGGTGGAAAGGTCGGCGGACGCGACCTGCCCGGTCGCGTGCTGGTGCCCCGAAAGCCCCGCCGCGTTTTTCACAACAGCAACGTTACGTAATTCGTCGGGCCCTCGCAAACCGGGCCCCGGTGATCCCCACCACCGGGGTTACGGAGTCACCCGATCGGGTACCACTACGGTGCGTAGGATTCGCTCCGTGAAGCCTTCCGTCCGGTTCCCGGTCTCCCCCACGCTGCTGCGCCGCCTCGCGTACGCCTCGATCATCGCGAACGTGGCGATCGTGGTCACCGGCGGGGCGGTTCGGCTCACCGCCTCCGGTCTCGGCTGCCCCACCTGGCCCCGGTGCACCGACGAGTCGTACCACACCACGCCGGAGATGGGCGTGCACGGGGTGATCGAGTTCGGCAACCGCCTGCTCACCTTCGCGGTGGGCGTCATCGCCCTCGCCGTGCTGCTCGCCGTGCTGGCCCAGCGACCCCGCCCGCGCGGGCTGCTGCCCCTGGCGATCGCGGTCTTCCTCGGCATCCCCGCGCAGGCGGTGATCGGCGGGATCACCGTGCTGACCGACCTCAACCCGTGGGTGGTCGGGCTGCACTTCCTCGCCTCGATGGCGGTGATCGCCGCCGCGTACGCGCTCTGGCGCCGCACCGTCGAGCCGGACGCGCCCGCGATCCTCACCGTGCCGGCCCCGCTGCGTACCCTCGCGCTGATCACCACGGTCGCCAGCGCGGCGGTGCTGGTGGTCGGCACCTGGGTGACCGGCAGCGGCCCGCACGCCGGCGACAAGGGCGCGGCCCGCAACGGCCTGGACCCGCAGGCGATCTCCCAGGTGCACGCCGACGGGGTGTTCCTGCTGATCGGCCTCTCGGTGGCGCTGGTCTTCGCGTTCCGCGCGGTGGGGGCGGCGCGGGCCACCCGGGCCGCCACGGTGCTGATCGCGGTCGAGCTGGGTCAGGGCCTGATCGGTTTCGTGCAGTACTTCACCCACCTGCCGGAAGTGCTGGTCGCCGCGCACATGCTCGGCTCCTGCCTGGTGCTGCTGGCGGCCCTGGCCACGCTCTGGTCGACCCGGGAGCGCCGCCCGGTCGCGCCGACCACCCGGCCGAGTCCCGCCGCCGAGCCGGTCGGTGTGGCCGTGGCCGGCTGAGAGCGACTTCCGCGAGCAGCCGCACGTTACCCGTCGGCGGCAGCGGGAATGCGGTCCGCCGACGGACCGTCCGCGCCGAGGGGAGCATGGTGTCGCCCAAGGGCCTGTCCACGACTGTCCCGCAGCGGCTCGCCCCGGTCGCCGGCGCGCCGCTGTGGTGCGACGCGCGCGAGTTCGGGCTCACCGGCGACGGCGTGACCAACGACCAGCCTGCGCTGGCGGCGCTGGTCGACCGGCTGGGCGAGGGGTACGCCGCCGACGGGCGGGCCCGGGTGATCTACTGCCCGCCCGGCATCTACTCGATCCGGGACGCCGGCACCGTCTGGCGCAGCGGGGTGTCGCTGGTCGGCGCTGGTTCCGCGGCCACCCGGTTCCTGCTCAGCAACGAGGGCAACCGGGGCGACCCGGTGCCGCTGGCCTACTGGACCACCATCCAGCACGGCGCGGACCGGGACCGGCACATCGCCGACTGCACCTTCGCCGACTTCGAGATCGACGGCTCCGGCGTCGGTATGGCCGAGTACAACTATCTCGCCAAGGGCCTCGGCCTGCAGTACGTG
Organism: Micromonospora sp. NPDC048999; assembly: GCF_040649295.1. Classification (NCBI taxonomy): domain Bacteria; kingdom Bacillati; phylum Actinomycetota; class Actinomycetes; order Micromonosporales; family Micromonosporaceae; genus Micromonospora; species Micromonospora sp. NPDC048999. The sequence continues at coordinate 8,377 of NZ_JBEZFI010000058.1, forward strand.
GTACGCGGGGTGTTCCGCAACCTCTACATCCACCACACCGGGGCGACCGGGCTGGGCTGCGACTTCCTCCAGGACAGCCTGATCGACGGGGTGGTCGTGGTGGGCTGCGGCCGGCTCGACAACGGCGAGCAGATGGGCGGCGCGGGCATCGGCGTCGGCATCGGCGGCTGGGGTGACGTGGAGCGGCTCACCATCGCCAACTGCACCACGTTGGGCAACGGCACCAACGGGATCTTCCTGGAGCTGCAGAAGGAGCACTGGACGCCCCCGCGAGGCTTCCGCATCATCGGCTGTCACAGCCAGGCCAACCGGTTCGGCATCTCCGACTGGGGCGCCGACGGGCTCATCGTGTCCGCCTGCACCCTGACCAACAACCTGGAGGCCGGCTTCGACGTCTCCGCCAACGGCACCGCCGGCGTGGCCGGCCGGTACGGCCTGCTGACCGGCTGCGACATCGACCGCAACGTCGGCGACGGGATCAGCATGGGCAACACCCCCGGCGGCTACGCGGTGCGCGGCAACCGGATCAGCCGTAACGGCGGGTACGGCTACCACGAGCACAACCTGGGCAACGGCTATCAGGGGCCGGCGGCGGACGTGGTGATCGAGGGCAACGACATCCGGGACAACGCGCTCGACGGCATCCGGATCGACCGGCCCATGATCGACGCGACGGTGCTCGGCAATCGGATCCGCGACAACGGGCGGCGCTTCGCGCCGGAGTGCCGCGGCGGCGGGGACTCGGTGCGCTACGGACCCCGCCGAGTGATCGACAGCGCGGCGGACTGGCCGTGGGACGGGCACCGGGGCAAGGTGGTGCGGGTCGACTCGCGGGTCGCCGTGGTGGCGGCCAACACCGCCACGGAGCTGGCCCTCGCCGAGGTGCGGCCGGACGGCGCGACCGGGTGGAACGAGGCGACCCCCGCGCCCGGCACGCCGTACGAGCTGCCGGCCGGGCCGGCGGTCCGCGCCGGGATCGCGGTCAACTCCCGGTTCGAGTCGGCCACCGTGCGGGGCAACCGGATCTGGCACCGGGACGAGCACACCCAGACCTACGGATTCTGGATCACCGCGGCCGGCAGTTGCGTCTCCTGCCGGATCGAGGACAACGACTTCGCCGGAACCGACGCCGCCGTCCGGCTGGAGACGCCGCCGGTCGGGGGCCGTTGGGAGCACAACCACGAGGACGACGCGTGATGGCCGCACCGCCGCCCGGGCCGGGCCGCACCGCCGCCCGGCGCGGCCCGGTCCACCCGGGTCAGGCCCAGCGGGCCAGGTGCGTGGTGATCGCCGCCGCGAGGCGCTCGGGGGCGCCGTCGGCGTAGCCGATGAACAGGCTCGGCTCGGTGAGTTCCAGCTCGACCAGGACCGGTGCGCCGTCCGGGCCGGGAATCAGGTCGACCCGGGCGTAGAGCAGCTGCTCCGGGCCACCCGGGACGGCGGCCAGGGTTCGCCGCGCCACCGCGAGCTGGTCAGGCCGCGCCGTCCGCGGGTCGATCTGTTCCTCCTTGTAGAGCTCGGCCACGCCCAGGTCGGGGCCGGTCAGCATCGGGCCCTTGCGGATGGCGTGGCTGAACGCCAGGCCGTCCCGCCCGGCGAGAAAGAGCAGCGCGGTCTCTCCGGCGGTGTCCACCGCGCTCAGGTACGGCTGGATCATGGCGATCCGCCCGGCGGCGGTGAGCCGCCGCACGTGTGCCGTGGCCAGCTCCCGGTGCCCCGGATCGGCCAGGTCGTACCGGCCGGTGTCCTGGCTCCCGGCGCTGACCGCCGGCTTGATCACGTACTCACCGGAGTCGGCGGGCGGCGCCCAGCTCTCCCCCGGCCCGACCCAGACGGTCGGCACGGTGGGGACGCCGGCGGCGGAGAGCTCCGCCAGGTAGCGCTTGTCGGTGTTCCAGGCGACCATGTCGGCCGGGTTGACCAGGCGCGGCACCTTCTGCGCCCAGGCGACGAACTCGTCGCGGCGCAGCGCGTAGTCCCAGGGTGAGCGGAGGACCACCAGGTCGTACCCGGACCAGTCCACAGCCGGGTCGTCCCAGATCGTCGCCTCGACGGTGACACCACGGGCGGCCAGCGGGGCGAGCACGAGCTGATCGTCCGGTTCGAGATCGGGCAGGGCGGAGCAGCTGACGAGAGCGACCCGGGGTTTCCCCCGGGTCGGCTGGTGGTTGTTCACCTCAGGTCAACGCGCCATCGTGCGCCGGGCCATCGACCGCCAGAGGTCGTTGCTCGGACGCATCTGGTCCATCAGTTCACGCTCCCAGGCGTTCTCCACGGCAACCCCCGCCTTGGCGCAGGCCTGCCGCGCGACATCGGTACCGTCGGCGAACTGGTCGGTCCAGGCCCCGTCGGAACCCACAAGGACGATCCGCGCTCCGCGCTTGCCGACGTACTCGATGACCGCCTTCGCGCCGCCGTGCCCGGCGGCGAACGACTTGATGCCGGCGACCAGGCCGTGCGGGGTCTGGCCGGCGGTCTGTTCAGCCGTCAGCGTCGTATCGGAACCATCTGCCATGACGCGAAGCCTAAGCAGACTTCCACCCACATGTGCGAGAACGGTGAACGAATTGTGATGCCAATTACCTGCGAGTTTAAGGAAGACCACAGGTGATTCGCCCGCCTGTGTCGCGCTAAGTCGGCACGAAGCGGACGGCCGGATCAGATCAGCGCGTCGAGCGCGACGGCCACGAAGAGGATGGTCAGGTAGGTGGTCGACCAGTGGAACAGCCGCATCGGCTTGATCGCCTCGCCGCGCGCCGCACGCCGGCAGAGCTTGTGCGCCTCGACCACGAAGACGCCACCGACGACCAGCGCGGTGACCCCGTAGATCGGGCTCATCCCCAGCGGCCAGACGGCCAGCGAGGAGAGCAGGGTCAGCCAGGAGAAGAGGAGGATCTCCGCGTTCACCCGCCGGACCGAGGCCACCACCGGCAGCATCGGCACGCCGGCTCGGGCGTAGTCGGCCTTGTACTTGATCGCCAGCGCGTAGAAGTGCGGCATCTGCCAGAAGAAGACGACCGCGAACAGCCCCCACGCGGCGGGGGCCAGCGAGCCGGTGACCGCGGCCCAGCCGATCAGCACCGGAGCCGAACCGCAGATGCCGCCCCAGAAGGTGTTCGCCACCGTGGTCCGCTTCAGCCAGAGCGTGTAGACCAGGTCGTAGTACGCGATCGCGGCCAGGGTCAGCCCCGCCGCCAGCCAGTTGGTGAACACGGCCATCAGCGCGACCGAGATCACCGCCAGCACCAGACCGAAGACCAGCGCGCTGCGCGGCGACACGGTGTGCTGGGGCAACGGCCGGCGCTTGGTGCGCCGCATCAACTGGTCGATGTCCCGGTCGATGTAGCAGTTGATCACGCTGGCCGCTCCGGCGGCGAGCGAGCCGCCGACCAGCACCACGGCGACCAGCCAGAGCGAGGGCATGCCGCCCTCGGCGAGCATCATCGTCGGCACCGTGGTGACCAGCAGCAGCTCGACGATCCGCGGCTTGGTGAGCGCCACGTACGCGGCCACCACCGCCCGCACGCTCCGCCGACCGCTCGTCGGCTCCTCGGGCGCCGTGCCCACCGGCGGCTGCCCGGCAGAGTCGCCGACGGGGCGCTCGGTGATCATGCTCACGGATTGCCACCTTCCGGCGTCGGCAGGGGGGAGGTCGGTTCGGCCGGACCCGCCCGGGGTCCACACGCCGACCCACAGACTACGCGTCGTCGTTTTCGCCGCCCCCGAGACCCGACAACGGTGCGGGCCGTCACACCCCGCGGCAACCGCCTGATCCGGGCGGACGTACCCAGAACACCATGCAGAGATCCCCGGGCGGACGTTCAGGACCACTCGATAGGGTCAGCACCGAGGGTTCCGCCCATCTGCCGAGGAGCACAACGTGGCTGCCAACCGACCCGAGCTTCCCGCTCTCAACTGGTCCGACCTCGACCGCAGGGCCGTCGACACGGTCCGCGTCCTGGCCATGGACGCCGTGGAGAAATCCGGCAACGGCCACCCGGGTACGGCGATGAGTCTCGCCCCCGCGGCGTACCTGCTCTTCAACCGGGTCATGCGGCACAACCCGGCCGACCCGGGCTGGGCTGGGCGGGACCGGTTCGTCCTCTCCGCCGGGCACTCCAGCCTGACCCTCTACATCCAGCTCTTCCTCTCCGGCTACCCGCTGTCGATGGACGACCTGAAGGCGCTGCGCCAGTGGGGCTCGCTCACCCCGGGTCACCCCGAGCACGGGCACACCCCGGGCGTGGAGACCACCACCGGCCCGCTCGGCCAGGGAATCGGCAACGCCGTCGGCATGGCGATGGCCGCCCGCCGCGAGCGCGGCCTGTTCGACCCGACGGCGGAGGCCGGCGAGTCGCCGTTCGACCACGACGTCTGGTGCATCGCCTCCGACGGCGACATCGAGGAGGGCATCAGCCACGAGGCCAGCGCCCTCGCCGGCCACCAGCAGCTCGGCAACCTCTGCGTGATCTACGACGACAACGAGATCTCGATCGAGGACGACACTCGGATCGCGCTGAGCGAGGACGTCTCCGCCCGCTACGAGGCGTACGGCTGGCACGTGCAGACCGTCGACTGGCGCCGCGGCGACGCCGACCAGGGCGACTACCACGAGGACGTCGAGGCGCTCTACCAGGCGCTGCTCGCCGCCCGCGCGGAGACCGGCCGCCCCTCCTTCATCGCGCTGCGCACCATCATCGGCTGGCCCGCCCCCAACAAGAAGAACACCGGCAAGATCCACGGCTCGGCGCTCGGCGCCGCCGAGGTGCAGGCCACCAAGGAGATCCTCGGCTTCGACCCGCAGCGGACCTTCCAGGTCGACGAGGACGTCCTCCAGCACGCCCGCCAGGTGATGGAGCGCGGCACCGCGGCCCAGGCGGCGTGGAGCACCACGTTCGACGCGTGGACGCAGGCCAACCCGGAGCGCAGGGCGCTCTGGGACCGGCTGGCCGGCCGCCAGCTCCCCGAGGGCTGGGCCGACGCGCTGCCGACCTTCCCGGCCGACGCCAAGGGCGTCGCGACCCGGGCCGCCTCCGGCAAGGTGCTGGAGGCCCTCGCCCCGGTGCTGCCCGAGCTCTGGGGCGGCTCCGCCGACCTGGCGGACAGCAACAACACCACCATGAAGGGCGAGCCGTCGTTCATCCCTTCGGCGCACGCGACCAAGGAGTTCCCGGGCCACGAGTACGGCCGCACGCTGCACTTCGGCATCCGTGAGCACGCGATGGGCTCGATCCTCAACGGCATCGCCCTGCACGGCGGCACCCGCCCGTACGGCGGCACCTTCCTGGTGTTCAGCGACTACATGCGCCCGTCGGTGCGGCTCGCCGCGCTGATGAAGCTGCCGGTGGTCTACGTCTGGACGCACGACTCGATCGGCCTCGGCGAGGACGGCCCGACCCACCAGCCGGTGGAGCACCTGACCGCGCTGCGCGCCATCCCCGGCCTGGACGTGGTCCGCCCGGCCGACGCCAACGAGACCGTGTGGGCGTGGCGGCAGGCGCTGGAGCACACCGACCGTCCCACCGCGCTGGCGCTCAGCCGTCAGGCGCTGCCGACCCTGGACCGCACCGCGCTGGCCGGCGCCGAGGGCACCGCCAAGGGCGGCTACGTGCTGGCCGAGGCGTCCACCGGCATGCCGCAGGTGATCCTCGTCGGCACCGGCTCCGAGGTGCAGCTCTGCCTCACCGCCCGGGAGCGGCTGGAGGCCGAGGGCACCCCCACCCGGGTCGTCTCCATGCCCTGCCAGGAGTGGTTCTTCGCGCAGGACGAGGCGTACCGGGAGTCGGTGCTGCCGCGCGGGGTAAAGGCACGGGTGAGCGTGGAGGCGGGCATCGGCATGTCCTGGCGGGGGATCGTCGGGGACAGCGGCGAGAGCGTGAGCCTGGAGCACTACGGGGCGAGCGCGCCGCACACCGTGCTCTTCGAGCAGTTCGGGTTCACCCCCGACCGGATCGTGGCCGCCGCGCACGCGGCACTGACCCGGGTGGGCGAGATCACCGGTTTCACGACCGGAAATTGAGGGGAGCGTGGACGGCATGACCGACAGGCTGGGTGAGCTGAGCGCCGCAGGGGTGGCGATCTGGCTCGACGATCTTTCCCGGGTACGACTGAGCTCCGGCGGGCTGGACCGACTGCGCCGCGAGAACCATCTGGTGGGGGTGACCTCCAACCCGACCATCTTCGCCAAGGCGCTCAGCGACGCCGACGAGTACAACTGGCAGCTGAAGGACCTGGCCATCCGTGGGGTGGACGTCGAGGAGGCGGTCCGCCTACTCACCACGTACGACGTGCGGTGGGCGTGCGACGTGATGCGCCCGGCGTACGACGCCAGCGGCGGGGTCGACGGCCGGGTCTCCATCGAGGTGGACCCGCGGCTGGCCCACGAGACGGAGAAGACCGTCGCCGAGGCCGGGGCGCTGTGGTGGCTGATCGACCGGCCCAACCTCTTCATCAAGATCCCGGCCACCGAGGCGGGTCTGCCGGCGATCACCGCCACCCTGGCCCAGGGGATCAGCGTCAACGTCACGCTGATCTTCAGCCTGGACCGCTACTCGCAGGTCATGGAGGCGTTCCTCGCCGGCCTGGAGCAGGCGAAGGCGAACGGGCACGACCTGTCCAAGATCGGGTCGGTCGCGTCGTTCTTCGTCTCCCGAGTCGACAGCGAGGTCGACAAAAGGCTGGAGAAGATCGGCTCCGCCGAGGCCAAGGCGCTGCGTGGCAAGGCCGCCATCGCCAACGCCCGGCTGGCGTACGAGCGCTACTGCGAGGTCTTCGGCTCCGACCGGTGGCAGGCCCTGGCCGACGCCGGCGCCCACCGGCAGCGCCCGCTGTGGGCCTCCACCTCGACGAAGAACCCGGACTACCGGGACGTCATGTACGTCGAGGAGCTGATCGCGCCCGGCACGGTGAACACCATGCCGGAGGCGACCATCCACGCCTTCGCTGACCACGGTGAGGTACGCCCCGACAGCGTCACCGGCTGCTACGACGACGCCCGCAAGGTCTTCACCGACCTGGAGTCGGTCGGGGTCGACCTGACCGACGTGGTCGCCGTCCTCGAACGGGAGGGCGTGGAGAAGTTCGAGGCCAGCTGGGTGGAGCTGCTCGACGGGGTGCAGAAGTCCCTCGCCGAGGCGGCCCAGGGCGCCGGGCAGCCGGGCCGGGCCGCCAAGGGCAACGCGCGGGCCGCCGCGCAGGCCGGGGGCAACGCGTGACGGACGGCGCCGGATGCGTCCCGGGGCACAGCCCCGGGGCGCCCCGCGCGTCGGTCGCCCACCCGGACCCCGAGGGTTCGGTGGGCGACCTGCAGACCGGCCCGGCGGATGCCACCGCCGGGCTGACCGTACGCGGCGCGGACCCGGTCGACCGGTCCGCGCCCGCGTCGGTACGCGAAGACCTGGTCGCCCGGGACGTCCCCGCCCGGCTCGCCGCGAAAGATCCCACCCTGTGGGGTCCGGGGGCCGAGGCCGAGGCGAAGGTGCGCCTCGGCTGGCTGGACACCCACCGCCGCAGCCGGGAGCTGCTCCCCCAGCTCGCCGAGCTGACCGAGGAACTGGCCGACCTGGACCACGTGGTGCTCGCCGGGACGGGCGGCACGTCGCTCGGCCCGGAGGTGATCGCCCGCACCCTCGGTCGGCCGCTGACCGTGCTGGACACCACCGATCCCGGGCAGGTCCGGGCGGCCCTGGCCGACCGGTTGGACCGGACCGTCGTGGTGGTCTCCAGCAAGTCCGGGTCGACGGTGGAGACGGACAGCCACCGGAGGGCGTACTGGCACGCGTTCCTCGACGCCGGGATGACCGAGGCGGAGGCCGCCCGGCACTTCGTGGTGGTCACCGACCCGGGTTCGCCGCTGGAGGCGACCGCCGCCGAGATGGGCGTGGTCACCATCGTCGCCGACCCGGACCTGGCCGGCCGATACTCGGCGCTCACCGCGTTCGGTCTGGTCCCCTCGGCGCTGGCCGGGGCCGCCGTGGCCGACCTGCTCGACGACGCCGACGCGCTGGAAGCGGCGCTGGGTCGCGACCGGGACAACCCAGGCCTGGCCCTCGGGGTGGCGCTCGGCGCAGCCGCCACCACCGGCCGGGACACGGTCTCACTGGTGTCGGACGGCACCGGTTTCGACGGGCTGGGCGACTGGGCCGAGCAACTGCTCGCCGAGTCGACCGGCAAGGCCGGCGGGGGGATCCTGCCTGTCGTGGTCGAGTCGCCGGACGCCCCCGGCGCCACCGGCCCGGGCGTCCTCACCGTCAGCTACGGGGGCGCGCTCGCCCCGGGCGTCGCGCTCGGTGCCGGCGTCGCGGACGTGGCGATCAACGGCCCCCTCGGCGCCCAGTTCCTGACCTGGGAGTACGCCACCGCGATCGCCGCGGCGGTGCTGGGTGTCGACCCGTTCGGCCAGCCGAACGCCGCCGAGAGCAGGGAGCACACCGCCCGCATCCTCGCCACCGGCCCCGCGCCGGAGACGCCGTCGTTCACCGAGGGCGCGGTCGAGGTGTACGCCCCGGCCGGTGCCCCCGGCGACCTGGCCGGCGTGCTGGGCTGGCTGCTCGGCGGGCTCGACGGCTACCTGGCGGTGACGGCCTACCTCAACCGACTCGGTGACGCGGCGGTGGCCGGGCTGCGCCCGGTGCTGGCACGGGCGACCCGCCGCCCGGTGACCTTCGGCTGGGGGCCGCGCCACCCGCACACCACCGGGCAGTACCACCTGGGCGGCCCGCCGGTCGGCAGCTACCTTCAGGTGACCGGCGCGGTCACCGATGATCTGCCGGTGCCCGGCCGCCCGTACACCTTCGGGGAGCTTCAGGCGGCCCAGGCCGCCGGCGACCGGCAGGCACTGGCCGGGCGGGGCCGCCCGGTGCTGCGCCTGCACCTGACCGAGCGGGCCGCAGGCGTGGCCCAGCTGCTGGACGCGGCCGGACGGACCCCGGGATGACGATGGATGACGTGACCTCAGCGGAGCGAGGAGGCGGCATGAACCCGCTGCGCGACCCCCAGGACAGACGGCTGCCCCGGATCCCGGAGCCGTGCGCTCTGGTGATCTTCGGGGTGACCGGTGACCTGGCCCGCAAAAAACTGTTGCCGGCGGTCTACGACCTGGCGAACCGGGGGCTGCTGCCGCCCGGTTTCGCGGTCCTGGGCTTCGCCCGCCGCGACTGGGGTGACGGCGACTTCGAGTCGCTGGCCTACGAGGCGGCGAAGAACCACGCCCGCACCCCATGGCGGGAGGAGGTGTGGGCGCGGCTGGCCGGCAACATCAAATTCGTCGGCGGCTCGTTCGACGACGATGCCGCGTTCGACCAGCTCGCCACCACCCTCGACGAGCTGCGCGACAGCCACGGCATTCACGGCAACGCCGCCTTCTACTTCTCCATCCCCCCGGCGGCCTTCCCCGTGGTGCTCAAGCAGCTCGCCCGCACCGGCATGGCCGACAACGAGAAGTCCGGCGGCTGGCGCCGGGTCGTGGTGGAGAAGCCGTTCGGCCGCGACCTGCCCTCGGCCAGAGCGCTCAACGAGCTGGTCGACGACGTCTTCACCCGCCGGGACGTCTTCCGGATCGACCACTACCTGGGCAAGGAAACCGTCCAGAACATCCTCGCCCTGCGGTTCGCCAACAACCTGTTCGAGCCGCTGTGGAACGGCAAGTACGTCGACTCGGTGCAGATCACCATGGCCGAGGACGTCGGCATCGGCACCCGGGCCGGGTTCTACGACTCGGCCGGCGCCGCCCGCGACGTGCTGCAGAACCACCTCCTGCAACTGCTCGCCCTGGTGGCGATGGAGGAGCCGACCAGCTTCGACGCCGACGAGATCCGCACCGAGAAGCTGAAGGTGCTCAGGGCCATCACGGTGCCCGACGACATTGCCCGGGACACCGTCCGGGGCCAGTACCTGCCCGGCTGGGTCGGCGGCGAGCGGGCCGTCGGCTACCTGGACGAGCAGGGCGTACCGGCGGACTCCACCACGGAGACGTACGTCGCCGTCAAGCTCGGCATCCAGAACCGGCGCTGGGCCGGGGTGCCGTTCTACATCCGGGCCGGCAAGCGGCTGCCCCGACGGGTCACCGAGGTGGCCATCATGTTCAAGCGGGCGCCGCACCTGCCGTTCGACCCGACGGACGTGGAGTCGCTCGGCCCCAACCAGCTGGTCATCCGCGTCCAGCCGGACGAGGGCGTGGTGCTGAAGTTCGGCTCCAAGGTGCCCGGCACCGCCATGGAGGTCCGCGACATCGCGATGGACTTCCAGTACGGCGAGGCGTTCACCGAGTCCAGCCCCGAGGCGTACGAGCGGCTCGTGCTGGACGTGCTGATCGGCGACCGGACGCTGTTCCCGGACGCCGCCGAGGTCGAGCAGAGCTGGCAAGCGGTCGACCCGCTGGAGGACGCCTGGGCGAACACCACGCCGGAGCCGTACCGGGCCGGCGAATGGGGCCCCCGGGCCGCCGACGAGATGCTGGCCCGCGACGGCCGGGCCTGGCGACGGGCATGAGCGAGACCTGGAGGATCCGTTGATCGGGCTGTGGGACACCACCGGCAACGAGGTGGTCAAGGCGCTCGCCGCCGAGCGGCGCAGCGCGGGCGGGGTGGCCAGCGGCATGGCGCTCACCCTGATCGTGGTGGTGGATGAGAAGCGGGTCCGGGAGGCGGAGGCGGCGGCGACCATAGCCGCCGCGGCCCACCCGTGCCGGCTGCTCGTGGTGGTCCGCACCGATGTCGAGCGGGACCACAACCGCCTGGACGCGGAGATCGTCGTCGGTGGCCGGCTCGGCCCGTGCGAGGCGGTGGTGACCCGGATGTACGGCCGGCTCGCGCTGCACGCCGAGTCGGTGGTGATGCCGCTGCTGGTGCCGGACGTGCCGGTGGTGACCTGGTGGCACGGCGAGCCGCCGGAGGAGATCGCGACCGACTTCCTCGGCGTGGTGGCGGACCGGCGGATCACCGACTCGGCGCAGGCGGCCGACCCGATCGCCGCGCTGCGGCAGCGGGCGGTGGACTACGCCCCGGGCGACACCGACCTGGCCTGGACCCGGATCACCCCGTGGCGCACCCTGGTCGCCGGGGCGTTCGACACCACCCAGGCCGGGATCACCGAGGCGACGGTGGTGGCACCGCGCAGTGACCCGACGGCGGCGCTGATGCGCGGCTGGCTCGCCGCCCGGCTGGAGATCGAGCCGGTCTGGGAGTCCACCGACCAGTTTCCCCGGATGCGGGAGGTGCGGCTGGGCTGCGCCACCGGCGACAAGCTGGTCCTGACCCGGGAGGACAGCGTGGCGACCTTCCGGCGTACCGGCCAGGAGGATCGGACCCTGCCGCTGGTTCGCCGCCCGCTCGGCGACGAGCTGGCCGAGGAGCTGCGCCGCCTCGACGCCGACCAGGTGTACGCGGAGGCGCTCGGCGCGGCCGCCGGCCTCTCCGGGCTGGACCAGCGCCCCGCTCAGCGGGTGCACGTGTGGAAGGATCCGGCGACCGCCAAGCGGGCCGAGGCCGGGGTCACCGCGCACGCCGGCCCGACCGCCAAGGGGTGAGCCGGCCCGCCGCCACGAAGGGGTGGCACGGACCGCTACGCGGTCGGACAGCACAGGTGACCGCCGTGGGGCGGTCGGAACGCGAAGGCACAATTGATGAGTGAGGCGAGTGTCGCCGTACACGCCGATCCCGACCTGCTGGCGCAGGCGGTGGCGGCCCGGTTGGTGGTGAAGCTGCTCGACGCGCAGGCGGACCGGGGCCAGGCATCGGTGGTGCTGACCGGCGGGCGGATCGCCGCGGCGGTGTACCGGGCAGTGACGGAGCTGCCTGCCCGGGACGCGGTCGACTGGTCCCGGGTCGACCTCTGGTGGGGCGACGAGCGGTTCCTGCCGGCTGGCGACCCGGAGCGCAACGAGACGCAGGCCCGGGCGGCGCTGCTGGCCGCGCTGCCGCTGGACCCGGCGCGGGTGCACCCGATGCCGGCCTCGGACGGGCCGGCCGGCAACGACCCGGAAGCGGCCGCCGCCGACTACGCCGAGGAACTCGCCCGGGCGGCCCGGCCGGGTCACGCCGCGCTCCCCCACTTCGACGTGCTGATGCTCGGCGTCGGGGAGGACGGGCACGTGGCGTCGGTCTTCCCGGAGCACCCGGTGCACCACGACAACCGGCCGGTCAGCGCGGTACGCGGCAGCCCGAAGCCGCCGCCGGTGCGGACCACGCTGACGCTGCCGGCGATCAACACCGCCGAGGAGGTCTGGCTGGTGGCCGCCGGCGCGGACAAGGCCCGGGCGGTGGGCATGGCGCTCGCCGGGGCCGGGCCGGTGCAGCTGCCGGCGGCCGGGGTGCACGGGGTGTCTCGTACCCTCTGGCTGCTCGACCGGGCGGCGGCGGCCGACGTGCCGCCCCGCCTACGCAGCCTCCGCTGAGCTGAAAGAAGGGGCCCCTTGTTAAGGCAGGGGCCCCTTCATAACAAACCGGCGCGCGAGGTGCGCTGGAAAGCAATCTGCGCGCGGCCCGTGGGGACCGCGCGCAGATTGTTGCGACTGGACGTGCTGGCTCAGGCGGGGCTGGCGAGCTGGAGACGGAGCCAGAGCCCGATCCCGACGACGCACGCGAACCAGATGATCCCGATCAGAACCGTGTATCGGTCGAGGTTCTTCTCGGCGACCGATGAGCCGGCCAGGCTGGAGCTGACACCGCCGCCGAACATGCTCGACAAGCCGCCACCCTTACCGCGGTGGAGCAGGATGAACAGGGTGAGCAGGACGCTCGTGATGACCAGCAACACGATCATCGTGTACGCGAACCAGATCGGCATGGCGGGGGTCAGTCCTCTCGTTGCGATCACTGCCCGTCGGTGTCGGGCACGGTGGCACCGACCGTTGGACGGGCAGCGTCAAGGATAGCGAGCAATCAGCGGGCGATGTGCTCCGGGAACCGGCAGATCTGCGCGAACTCCTCGGCGTCCAGGCTGGCGCCACCGACCAGCGCCCCGTCCACGTCCGGCTGAGCCATGATCGAGGCGATGTTCGCCGCCTTGACCGACCCGCCGTAGAGGATCCGGACCTGGTCCGCGGTGTCCTGGCCGAAGGTCTCGGTCAGGCGCTTGCGCACCTCGCCGCAGACCTCCTGGGCGTCGTCAGGGGTCGCCGTCTTGCCGGTGCCGATCGCCCAGACCGGCTCGTACGCCACGACGACCTTGGTGACCTGCTCCGAGGTGAGCCCGCGGAGCGCGCCGTCGAGCTGGTCGCAGCAGTGCGGGACGTGCCGCAGCTGCTCGCGGACCTCCAGCCCCTCACCGATGCACAGGATCGGGGTGAGCCCGTTGGACAGGGCGGCGTTGACCTTGTCGTTGATCAGCGCGTCGTCCTCGTGGTGGTACTGCCGCCGCTCCGAGTGGCCGACCGCGACGTACGAGCAGCCGAGCTTGGCCAGCATCGCCCCGGAGATGTCCCCGGTGTACGCGCCCGACTGGTACGGCGACAGGTCCTGCGCGCCGTAGCCGATCAGCAGCTTGTCACCGTCCACCGCGGTCTGCACGGTCCGCAGGTCGGTGAAGGGCGGCAGGACCACCGTCTCGACGTCGGTGAGCTGCTTCTCGGTGAGGCTCGCGGCCAGCTTCTGCACCAGCAGGTTGGCCTCGAGGTGGTTGAGGTTCATCTTCCAGTTGCCGGCCATGAGCGGCCGGCGGGGGGTGCTCGCCATCAGTTCTCCAGAGCCGCGATGCCGGGGAGGGTCTTCCCCTCCAGGTATTCCAGGGAGGCGCCGCCACCGGTGGAGATGTGACCAAAACTCGACTCGTCCAGCCCCAACGTGCGCACTGCGGCGGCGGAGTCACCACCGCCCACGACGCTGAACGCGCCGGACTTCGCGATCGCCTCGGCGACCCCGCGGGTCCCGTTGGCGAACGCCGCCATCTCGAAGACGCCCATCGGGCCGTTCCAGAACACCGTCCGCGCCTGTTCGAGGGCGGCCGCGAAACCGGCCACCGTCTCCGGGCCGATGTCGAGCCCGACCCGCTTGCTCGGGATGCCGTCCACCCGGACCGTGTCGTGCTCGGCGTCCGGGGCGAACGCGACCGCAGCCACCACGTCGACCGGCAGCATGATCTTGCCCGGCTCGCGTTCCATCAGGTTGCGGCAGGTCTCGACCATCTCCTCCTCCAGCAGCGAGCTGCCCACCTCCAGGCCCTGGGCCTTCAGAAAGGTGAAGCACATCCCGCCGCCGATGAGCAGCCGGTCGACCTTCGGCAGCAGCGCCTCGATCACCGCGAGCTTGTCGGAGACCTTGGAACCGCCCAGCACCACCACGTACGGCCGCTGCGGCTCGCCGGTCAGCTTGCTGAGCACCTCGACCTCGCGCAGCACCAGCCGACCGGCGAAGTGCGGCAGCCGGGCCGGCACGTCGTAGACGCTGGCGTGCTTGCGATGCACGGCGCCGAAGGCATCGTCGACATACGCCTCGCCGAGGGCGGCGAGCTGCTCGGCGAAGGCGCCCCGCTCGGCGTCGTCCTTGCTGGTCTCGCCCTTGTTGAAGCGGAGGTTCTCCAGCACGGCGACCTGGCCGTCGGCCAACCCGTCGACGGTGGATCGGGCGGAGTCGCCGACGGTGTCGGCGGCGAAGTGGACCGGGGCGCCGAGCAGCTCGCCGAGCCGCCCGGCCACCGGACGGAGGCTGAACTGCGGTTCCGGCGTGCCCTTCGGGCGGCCCAGGTGCGAGCAGACGACCACCCGGGCGCCGGCCTGGACCAGCGCGCCCAGCGTCGGCAGGACGGCCCGGATCCGGCCGTCGTCGGTGATGTCCCCCGTCTGCTTGTCGAGCGGGACGTTCAGGTCGGCGCGCACCAGCACGCGCCGACCTGACACCCCCTCGGCGAGCAGATCGTCGAGGTTGCGGATGCTCACAGCGAGCTACCCACCAGCTTGACCAGGTCGACCAGGCGGTTCGAGTAGCCCCACTCGTTGTCGTACCAGCCGACGACCTTGACCTGGTTGCCGACCACCTTGGTCAGCGGGGCGTCGTAGATGCACGACGCCGGGTCGGTGACGATGTCGGAGGAGACGATCGGGTCCTCGTTGTAGACCAGGATGCCCTTGAGCGGGCCGTTCGCGGCGGCCTTCATCGCGGCGTTGACCTCGTCCACCGTGGTCTCACGGTTGAGGGTGACGGTCAGGTCGGTGGTGGAGCCGGTCGGGATCGGCACCCGCAGCGCGTACCCGTCCAGCTTGCCCTTGAGGTCCGGCAGGACCAGGCCGATCGCCTTGGCGGCGCCGGTCGAGGTCGGCACGATGTTGAGCGCGGCGGCCCGGGCCCGGCGCAGGTCCGCGTGCGGCGCGTCCTGCAGGTTCTGGTCCTGCGTGTACGCGTGGATGGTGGTCATCAGGCCCTGCTGGATGCCGAACGTGTCGTGCAGAACCTTCGCCATCGGGGCGAGGCAGTTGGTGGTGCAGGACGCGTTCGAGATGATGGTGTGCTTGGCCGGGTCGTACTGGTCGTGGTTGACGCCCATGACCACGGTGACGTCCTCGTTCTTCGCCGGCGCGGAGATGATGACCTTCTTGGCCCCGCCGTCGATGTGCGCCTTCGCCTTGGTGGCGTCGGTGAAGAACCCGGTGGACTCGATGACCACGTCGACGCCGGCCTCACCCCACGGCAGCTTGGCCGGGTCCTTCTCGGCGTACGCCTTGATGGTGTGGCCGCCCACGCTGATCTCGTCGTCGGTGGCCTTGACCTCCTGTGGAAGGCGGCCCAGGATGCTGTCGTACTTGACAAGGTGGGCGAGCGTCCCGTTGTCGGTCAGGTCGTTGACCGCCACGACCTCGATGTCAGCGCCGGACGCCAGCACTGCCCGGAAGAAGTTGCGGCCGATCCGGCCGAAGCCGTTGATGCCAACCCGGATGGTCACAGGTCCCATCTCCTCGCGTTCTGGTCCGCCGGCATCCGACCGTCAGCCGGCGAAGGTGTGTGCGCCGACCGTTGGAGCCGGCCGTTGATGTTTCATCTCGGCCACCCCGCCGCGGTCCTGGGGACCTGACCGCCCGAGGCGGTGAGCACGACGAGGAGTGCCTGTGCCGGCCCCCTTGCCGTACGCAGCGACCCTATCCGAGCGCGCGACATCGCGCTGCGGCGGGTGGTGATCCCGCTCGGCAGAATGACGCCCCACCGTCCTATCAGACCACGAGCATGTCGGGCGTGACGGCCGCTTCCGTATCCGGGATGCCCAGGTCCCGCGCCCGCTTGTCGGCCAGCGCGAGCAGCCGGCGGATCCGGCCCGCGATGGCGTCCTTGGTCAGCGGCGGGTCGGCCAGGGCGCCCAACTCCTCCAGCGAGGCCTGCCGGTGCTCCAGCCGCAGCCGCCCGGCCGAGGTGAGGTGGTCGGGGGCGTCCTCGGCGAGGATCTCCAGCGCCCGGGTGACCCGGGCGGCGGCGGCCACCGCGGCCCGGGCCGAGCGGCGCAGGTTGGCGTCGTCGAAGTTGGCGAGCCGGTTGGCGGTGGCCCGCACCTCGCGGCGTACCCGCCGCTCCTCCCACGCCAGCACGCTGGAGTGGGCGCCGATCCGGGTGAGCAGGGCGGCGATCGCATCGCCGTCCTTGACCACCACCCGGTCCACGCCACGCACCTCACGGTTCTTGGCGGTGATCCCGATCCGCCGGGCCGCGCCGACCAGGGCCAGGGCCGACTCCGGCCCCGGGCAGGTGATCTCCAGCGCGCTGGACCGGCCCGGCTCGGTCAGCGAGCCGTGCGCCATGAACGCGCCCCGCCAGGCGGAGACCGCGCAGCAGACGTTGGCGGCGACCACGTGCGGCGGCAGCCCGCGCACCGGCCGACCACGGACGTCCAGCAGGCCGGTCTGGCGCGCCAGCGCCTCGCCGTCCTTCACCACCCGTACGATGAAGTGGCTGCCCCTGCGCAGCCCACCGGAGGCGAGCACGTGGATCTCGCTCGGATAGCCGTAGACCTCGGCGATCTCCCGGCGCAGCCGCCGGGCGACCGCGCCGGTGTCCAACTCCGCCTCGACCACCACGCGGCCCGACACGATGTGCAGGCCGCCGGCGAAACGCAGCAGGGCGGTCATCTCCGCCCGCCGGCAGCAGGGCTTGGGCACGTCAACCCGACTCAGCTCGTCCTTGACCGCAGCCGTCATCGCCATAGTGCGCCCCCTAACGGACCGTTCCGGCGTGTCGCCGGTGATTACGTACGTGTCTAACGATCGGCGCCCAGGACAGGCACCAGTGCGGCGCCCAGGGCGGCTGGATCATGACGGGGCGTGCCGTCGACGACGGCGACGGGGGCGAGGACCAGCCGGGCACCCAGCGATTCTGCCGCACGTTCGACCGCCACGGGATCACCCACCGCCTTGGAGTCGGCCAGCACCACGTCCACCTTCAGCTCCGGCAGATAGCGTCGCAGGGTGTCCAGATGGTCGGCCAGGGAGAGCCCGAGGGTCTCCTTCTCCGCCACCAGGTTGAGCGTCACCAGCCGCCGCGCCGGGCTGGAGATGATCGCGTCGGCCAGCTCCGGCACCAGCAGGTGCGGCAGCACGCTGGTATACCAGCTGCCCGGCCCGAAGATCAACCAGTCGGCCCCGCGCACCGCGGCCAGCGCCTCGGCGCAGGCGGCCGGCGCGGCCGGGGCGAGTCGCAGCGCCTCGACCCGGCCGGTGGTGACCGCCACCTGGTGCTGGCCGCGCAGCGTGCGTACCTCGTCGGGGTGATCCGGGTCGGCGCCGCGCACCCGGGCCTCGATGTCGACCGGCTGGCAGGACATCGGCAGCACCCGGCCGACCGCGCCGAGCATCGCGCCGGCGTGGTCGAGCGCGGCCACCGGGTCGCCGACCAGCTCCATCAGCCCGTGCAGCACCAGGTTGCCGACGGCGTGCCCGACGAGCGGGTTGTCCGCGCCCGCGCCGGGCAGGCGCGCCGCCGCGGCGAAGCGGTGCTGGAACAGGCCGGCAGTGCGCCGGGTGGCCGGGTGATCACCGGCCAGCGCAACCAGCGCCTGCCGGAGATCCCCCGGCGGCAGCCCGCCGCGCTCGGCCCGCAGCCGGCCGCTGGAGCCGCCGTCGTCGCCCACCGTGACCACCGCGGTGATGTCCAGGTCCAGCTCGGGTACGCAGTGCCGCAGCGCCCGCAGGGACGCCGACAGCCCGTGCCCGCCGCCGAAGGCGACCACCCTGGCCGGGTTCACTCTCGCCCCAGGTCCCGGTGCTGGGCGTTGGCGGCGATGCCCGACTGCCGCAGCCGGGCGGCCAGTTCCTCGGCGATCGCGACGCTGCGGTGCTTACCGCCGGTGCAGCCGACGGCGACGGTCAGGTAGCGCTTGCCCTCCCGCTCGAAGCCGGCGGTGGTGGCGTTGACCAGGTCGGCGTACCCGGCCACGAAGGCGTCGGCGCCCTCCTGGCCCAGCACGTACGCGCTGACCGCCTCCTCGCGCCCGGTGTGCTCGCGCAGCTCGGGCACCCAGTACGGGTTGGGCAGGAACCGGGCGTCCATCACGAAGTCGGCGTCCGGGGGCAGGCCGTACTTGAAGCCGAACGAGAGCACGGTGATCCTCAGCCGGCGGGCGTCCTCCCCGCCGAACAGCTCCTCGACCCGGCGCCGGAGCTGGTTGACGTTGAGGTGGCTGGTGTCGATGATCACGTCGGCCTGCTCCCGGGCCTCCTCCAGCAGTGCCCGCTCTATGGCGATCCCGTCGGCGAGCCGCCCGTCCCCCTGCAACGGGTGCGAGCGGCGGACGCTCTCGAACCGGCGGATCAGCACCTCGTCGTCGGCGTCGACGAAGACGACCCGGGGCTGGAAGCCCCGCTCGTGCAGCTCCCGGATCGCCCCGGCCAGGTCGGTGGAGAAGGCGCGCGAGCGCACGTCCAGCACCATCGCCGTACGCCGGGCCGCGCCGCCGGCCTTGAAGGCCAACTCGGCCATGTCGAGCATGAGAGCCTGCGGCAGGTTGTCGACCACGTAGAAGCCGACGTTCTCCAGCGCCCGGGCCACCGTGCTCCGGCCGCCGCCGGAGAGGCCGGTGACCACCACCAGGGTGGTGTCCGCCTCGGCCGGCGCCGGCCGGCCCGGGGCTGTCTCCGTACCGGTCGGCACCAGTCCTCCAGCCGTCCGCGCCTCGCTCACCACTACCCCCAAGCTGTGGCGCCGCGGCCACTCGGCCGCGCCTGGTCAGTCAGCGACTCTAACGGCTGGGACCCCGCTCGGGATGCCATGGGGTGACGACCGGAACAGCAGGTTGTCCGGGCGCTGTCGGTGGACGCTCGTAGACTTCGCGGATGGTCTCCCCCACCGATCAGCGGACCGAGGACGCCCTGCGGGTGCTCAACCGGGTCTTCGGCTACGACGCCTTCCGGGGCTTCCAGCAGGAGGTCGTCGAGCACGTGGTGGCCGGCGGCGACGCGCTGGTGCTGATGCCGACCGGGGGCGGCAAGTCGCTCTGCTACCAGATCCCCGCGCTGGTCCGGGACGGCGTCGCGGTGGTGGTCTCCCCGCTGATCGCGCTCATGCAGGACCAGGTCGACGCGCTCACCGCGGTCGGCGTCCGCGCCGGGTTCCTCAACTCGACGCAGGAGCCGGCCGAGCGGCGACGGGTGGAGGACGCCTTCCTCGCCGGCGAGCTGAACCTGCTCTACCTTGCCCCGGAGGCCCTCGCCGTCCACGCCACCGTCGCCCTGCTGGAGCGCGGGCGGATCGCCCTGTTCGCGATCGACGAGGCGCACTGCGTCTCCCAGTGGGGGCACGACTTCCGCCCCGACTACCTCAACCTGTCGATGCTGCACGAACGCTGGCCGGGGGTGCCACGCATCGCGCTCACCGCCACCGCGACCGGGGCCACCCGCGCCGAGATCGCCACCCGGCTTCAGCTCACCGACGCCCGGCACTTCGTGGCCAGCTTCGACCGGCCCAACATTCAATACCGGATCGTGCCGAAGCGGGAGCCGCGCAAGCAGCTGCTGGGCCTGCTGCGCGACGAGCACCCCGGCGACGCCGGGATCGTCTACTGCCTGTCCCGCGCCTCGGTGGAGAAGACAGCCGAGTTCCTGGTGGCCAACGGCGTCGCGGCGCTGCCCTACCACGCCGGGCTGGACGCGGCCACCCGGGCGGCCAACCAGCAGCGTTTCCTGCGCGAGGACGGGCTGGTCATGGTCGCCACCATCGCATTCGGGATGGGCATCGACAAGCCCGACGTACGCTTCGTCGCCCACCTCGACCTGCCGAAGTCGGTGGAGGGCTACTACCAGGAGACCGGCCGCGCCGGGCGGGACGGGCTGCCGTCGACCGCCTGGCTGGCGTACGGCCTGCAGGACGTCGTCCAGCAGCGCAAGATGATCGACACCTCGGAGGGCGACCTCGCGCACCGGCGCAACCTGGCCGCCCACCTCGACGCGATGCTGGCCCTCTGCGAGACCGTCCGCTGCCGCCGGGCGCAACTGCTGGAATACTTCGGCGAGACCGAAGCGGCGGGCTGCGGCAACTGCGACACCTGCCTCGAACCGCCCGAGTCCTGGGACGGCACGGTCGCCGCCCAGAAACTGCTCTCCACCATCTACCGGCTGGACCGGGAACGCAACCAGCGGTTCGGCGCCGGGCACTGCGTCGACATCCTGCTCGGCAAGCGCACCGACAAGGTCGACCAGTACGGCCACGACTCGCTGACCACCTTCGGCATCGGCACCGAACTACGCGAGCCGGAGTGGCGGGGCGTGGTGCGGCAACTGCTCGCCGAGGGCCTGCTCGCGGTCGAGGGCGACTACGGCACCCTCGCGCTCACCGAGGCGAGCGCCGAGGTGCTGGGCCGCCGACGCACGGTCACCATGCGGCGGGAGCCGGAGAAGCCGGCGTCCGGCCGGTCGGCGAAGCCCCGGGGCGCGGCCACCGTCGTCGCCGACCTCACCCCCGAGGCGGCGCCGGTCTTCGAGCGGCTGCGGGCCTGGCGGGCGGCCACCGCCAAGGAGCAGGGCGTGCCCGCGTACGTCGTCTTCCACGACGCCACCCTGCGGCAGATCGCCACCGAGGCGCCGGCCTCACTCGCCAACCTGTCCCAGGTCAGCGGCGTCGGCGAGAACAAGCTCGCCAAGTACGGCGAGCAGATCCTCGCCGTCCTCGCCGAGGGCTGACGGCACCCGTAGACGCCGAAGGGCCCGGCCCCTTGTGGGGGTCGGGCCCTTCGTGGATCCTCCTGTTACCGGTTTGGTCAGGAGGCGCTGTAGCCGCGGGTGGCGATCCAGTTGGCGAGGTTGTCCACGCTGATGTTGTAGGAGGCCATGTTGGGGTTGGCGGAGTCGGC
>NZ_JBEZFI010000059.1:0-29422 GCF_040649295.1 Micromonospora sp. NPDC048999
GGCGACGGAGTTCGTGGAGCGCCGGGGCGGGGACCAGACGGCGAAGCGGGTGGTGGACCTGTGGGCCCGGGTGCTGCGGGCACCGGCCGCCGAGGCCCGCTCACATGCTCGCGATCAGCCGCTCCACCCGCTCGTCGTACGCCCGGAACGGGTCCTTGCACAGCACCGTCCGCTGCGCCTGGTCGTTCAGCTTCAGATGCACCCAGTCGACCGTGAAGTCCCGCCGCTTCTCCTGCGCGTGCCGGATGAACTCACCCCGCAGCCGCGCCCGGGTGGTCTGCGGCGGAGTCTCCTTCGCCTCAAAAATCTCCGGGTCGGTCGCCACCCGGTCCACCTGGCCCCGCCGCTCCAGCAACCCGTACAGGCCCCGCCCACGCCGCAGGTCGTGGTAGGCCAGATCCATCTGCGCCACTCGGGGATGCGACAGCGGCAGGTCGTGCTTGCGCTGGTACCGCTCGATCAGACGCAGCTTCGTCACCCAGTCGATCTCCCGGGCCACCGGATCCAGGTCGCCGGTCTCCACCGCCCGCAGCACCCGGGCCCACAGGTCCACCACCCGCTTCGCCGTCTGGTCCCCGCCCCGGCGCTCCACGAACTCCGTCGCCTTCGCCAGATACTCCTGCTGGATCTCCAACGCGGAGATCTCCTTGCCCGAGGCCAGCCGCACCTTGCGCTGGCCGGTGATGTCGTGCGACACCTCCCGGATCGCCCGAATCGGGTTCTCCAACGTCAGGTCCCGCATCACCACCCCGGCCTCGATCATCCGCAGCACGATGTCGGCGGTGCCCACCTTCAACAGCGTGGTGACCTCGTTCATGTTCGAGTCACCGACGATCACGTGCAGCCGGCGATACCGCTCCGCGTCCGCGTGCGGCTCGTCCCGGGTGTTGATGATCGGCCGGCTCCGGGTGGTCGCCGAGGAGACACCCTCCCAGATGTGCTCGGCCCGCTGCGACAGGCAGTAGACCGCCCCGCGCGGCGTCTGCAACACCTTCCCCGCCCCGCAGATCAGCTGCCGGGTGACCAGGAACGGGATCAGCACATCGGCGAGCCGGCCGAACTCACCGTGCCGCGACACCAGATAGTTCTCGTGGCAGCCGTACGAGTTGCCGGCCGAATCGGTGTTGTTCTTGAACAGGTAGATCTCACCCGCGATGCCCTCGTCGTGCAGCCGCTTCTCCGCGTCGACGAGCAGCCCCTCCAGGATCCGCTCCCCCGCCCGGTCGTGCGCCACCAGATCGGTCACCGAGTCGCACTCCGGCGTCGCATACTCCGGATGCGAGCCCACGTCCAGGTAGAGGCGGGCCCCGTTGCGCAGGAACACATTGCTCGACCGGCCCCACGACACCACCCGCCGGAACAGATACCGCGCGACCTCGTCGGGGGACAGCCGACGCTGCCCGCGATAGGTGCAGGTGACGCCGTACTCGGTCTCGAGGCCGAAGATTCGCCGCTCCATGATGTGACATTAGCCGCCCGAAGCCCCAGATGGGCAGCGCTCAACCCAGCCATCTCAGCCACGCCCGTCGCCGGCAAGTCCGGGACATCCCACCGCGCGCAATTCTCACGACCGGTACGGTCGGCCACCGTGAGAATCCTGGTCACCGGCGGCGCCGGCTTCATCGGATCGGCGTACGTCCGGCGGCTGCTCACCGGCGCCGAGCCGACCCTCGACGTGGACGCCGTCACCGTGCTCGACGCGTACACCTACGCCGCCACCGAAGGCGCCCTCGACCTGGTCCGCGCCGACCCCCGGCTACGGACCGTCCGCGGCGACGTCCGCGACCCCGCCCTCGTCGACGCCACCGTCCGCGGACACGACATCGTCGTGCACCTCGCCGCCGAGTCGCACGTGGACCGCTCCATCACCGAAGCCGCCGCCTTCGTCACCACCAACGTGGTCGGCACCCAGAACCTGCTCGACGCCGCCCTGCGGCACGGCATCCGCCGGTTCGTACAGGTCTCCACCGACGAGGTATACGGCTCGATCGCCACCGGCTCGTGGACCGAACGGGCGCCACTCGACCCCAGCTCCCCCTACTCGGCCAGCAAGGCCGCCGGCGACCTGCTCACCCTCGCCTACCACCGCACCCACGGCCTCGACGTCGTCGTCACCCGGAGCGCCAACACGTACGGCCCTTACCAGTACCCCGAAAAGATCGTGCCGCTGTTCGTCACCAACCTGCTCGACGGACACGACGTGCCCCTCTACGGCGACGGCGGCAACGTCCGGGAATGGCTGCACGTCGACGACCACTGCCACGGCATCACGCGCGCCCTGACCCACGGCCGGGCCGGCGGCGTCTACCACCTGGGCGGCACCACCGAACTGACCAACCGCGAACTGACCGACCGGCTGCTGGCCGCCTGCGACGCCGGCTGGGACCGCGTCCGACCGGTCGCCGACCGCAAGGGCCACGACCGGCGCTACGCGCTGGACTCCACCACCACCCACCGGGAACTGGGCTGGGCCCCCACCACCGACCTCGACAACGGGCTCACCGCCACCGTCGAGTGGTACCGCGACAACCGCGCCTGGTGGGAGCCGCTCAAGCCACGCCGCTGAACGCTGCCGGCTCCGTCACTCCCCGGACTGCTCGTCCTGCTGCCCCTCCAGGTCCGCCGAGCCGGCCGACGAGATCGGCTTCTTCGCCTCCTCGGTCGGCACCGTCGGAGTCTGCGCCCGCCCCGGCGCCGGCGCGGTGTCCGCGCCCGCGTCCCCCTCCAGCAACGCGGTCAACGCCGCCCCGGTCACCCGCCGGAAGGTACGCCCGATCCGGCGCCGATCCAGGACCGCCACCTCCAACTGGTTGGCGGCGATGGTACGGGCCGCCCCGCCCTCCCCACCGACGCTGCCCAGCGCCGTCACCGCCGCCCGGACCGCCTCCGACAACGACATGTCCGGCCGGTGCTCGTTCTTCAACACCCCCGTGATCGCCTCGGCCTGACCGCCCATCGCCATCCGGCCCGGCTCGTCATTGACCGAACCGTCGTACGTCACCCGGTAGAGCGAGTCGTCATCCGGCGCCGCGCCCACCTCCGCCACGCAGATCTCCACCTCGAACGGCTTCGACTGCTCGGTGAAGATGGCGCCCAGCGTCTGCGCGTACGCGTTGGCCAGGGCCAGGCCGTTCACGTCCCGCCGGTCGTAGCTCAGGCCGTTCAGGTCGGCCATCCGCACCCCCGCGCGGCGCAGGTTCTCGAACTCGTTGTACCGGCCCACCGCGGCGAAACCGATCCGGTCGTAGATCTCACTGACCTTGTGCAGGGTGCTGGACAGGTTCTCCGCGACGAAGAGCACCCCGCCCTCGTAGCTCAGGACCACCGCGCTGCGGCCCCGGGCGATGCCCTTGCGGGCCAACTCGGAACGATCGCGCATGATCTGCTCGGGCGAGGCGTAGAACTGCATGGCCACGGCGGCGGTTCTCCTTCGGGCGCTGTGCTGTGGACTGCTGACGAGTGAGGTGGGAGCGGGATCAGCCGCCCGGGTTCTCCATCCGGCCGGCCACCACGCCCTCCGCGACCGTGGCCGTCTCGGCCTCGGTGAGCCGGTGCGTGCCGTCCGCCGTCGCGGTCATCACCACCGGGTAGATCCGACGGGTGAGATCCGGGCCGCCGGTGGCGGTGTCGTCGTCGGCCGCGTCGTAGAGCGCCTCGACCGCCAGCCGCACCGCGTCGTCGATTGACAGGCCCGCGCGGAACCGCTTCTTCAGCGCCGACTTGGCGAACAGCGAGCCGGACCCGATCGCGTCGTAGCCGGTCTCCTCGTAGGGGCCGCCGGTGACGTCGAAGCTGAAGATCCGCCCGGCGCGCGCCGGGTCCTTGGCGGCCAGGTCGAAGCCGGCGAAGAGCGGGATCACCGCGAGACCCTGCATGGCCGCGCCCAGGTTGCCCCGGATCATCGACGCGAGCCGGTTGGCCTTGCCGTCGAGCGAGAGCATCGCGCCCTCGATCTTCTCGTAGTGCTCCAGCTCCACCTGGAACAGTCGCATCAGCTCGATGCCGATGCCCGCGGTGCCCGCGATGCCGACCAGCGAGTACGCGTCGGCCGGGTGCACCTTCTCGATGTCGCGCTGGGCGATCAGGTTGCCCATCGTGGCGCGCCGGTCGCCGGCCATCACCACGCCACCGGCTGCCGAGATGGCCACGATGGTCGTCGCGTGCGGCGCCATGTCGGCGGCCATGCCGGGCGGCAGCGCCCGCCGGCCGGGCAGCATCTCGGGGGCCACCTTGCTCAGGAACGCTGTAAAGGAGGACGTCCCCGCGTTGGTGAACACATCTGGTAGACGCCCGGATGGATCAAAACCCGCTGCCACGTGGTTCCTCTCAGGTACGTGATCGCCCCGGCCAGCCTCGCGGGACTGTCCCGGAACTGACCAAGACCACCATTACAGTTGAAGCAGAGTATCCCGCGCACCCATCCGGTGCGATGATCGTGGTCCACATGTTCCGGATCAGGGTCGCCGCAGACCGCGCAGACGCCGCCGTGCTCGGCGAGAAGCTCCTGAACCTCCTTCTCCCCGATCCCGTACCACCGACGCAGGTGATACTCGCGGGTGCCGCCACAGAGCCGCTGCGCGGTCTCCTTGCCTCGGGCGTTGTGGCACGGCTTGCAGTAGCTGTGCCGTCCGCTGGCCTTCTTCGTTCGCGGGAAGTCCTCGAGCGGCTTGACCTGGTCGCAGTCCGGGCACCACTTCGACCCGACAGGAACCGGGATCGAAGATCTCTTCTGCGGTCCGATCCCGCGCTTGCGGCGACTCGCCTCAGAACGGGCGGTCGCACAGGTCTTGCAGTAGTAGGCGAGCCCGTCCACCCGTCGCCGGTTGCATGGAACTCCGTGACGGGCAGCAGCCGCTCACACTGCGGGCACTTCTTGCCCGACTCGCTGGGCGAATCGGACATTCTTCTTACTCTCCCCCTTTCTGGACATATCCTCTCACGAACTCCTCTGCGTTTTCCTCGAGGACGGAGTCGATCTCGTCGAGCAGGTCGTCGACGTCCTCGGTGATCTCGGCGTGCCGCTCGGCAACCTCGGGGTTGGCCTGCGCGGTGGCCTCCTCGACCTCCTCGTGCGACTTGCCGTGCTGGGTCTGGCCGCCTTCTTGGGTCGCCATCGTTGCCTCCTCCACGATCGCCTGCGATGAACTTACCTCGGGAGAGCGACGAAAAGCCCGTCGCGCGCCGGGTTCCAGCGCGGGACGGGCTTTCCGGCACCACGGGCCTCAGCCGCCGGTCAGCGTCTCCAGCAGGTCCTTGGCGCTCACGCACCGGTCGAACAACGCCCCGACGTGGTTACGGGTGCCCCGCTCGGGTTCCATCATCGGCACCCGGACCAGCGACTCGCGGCCCACGTCGAAGATGACCGAGTCCCAGCTGGCGGCGACCACCTCGGAGGCGTACTGCGCCAGGCAGCGACCGCGGAAGTAGGCCCGCGTGTCCTCCGGCGGCTCGGTCATCGCGGTGCGCGTCTGCTCGTCGTCGAGCAGGGTCTTCATCGCGCCGCGGGACACCAGTCGGTGGTAGAGGCCCTTCTCCGGCCGGACGTCGGAATACTGCAGGTCGACCAGTTGGAGCTTGTGGGCGCCCCAGCCGAGTTGCTCCCGCTCCCGGTAGCCCTCCAGCAGCCGCAGCTTGGCCACCCAGTCCAGCTCGTCGACGCAGAGGAACGCGTCGCGGCCGAGCCGGTCCAGCACGCTCTCCCAGCGGTCGAGGACGTCGGCGGTCTGCTCGTCGACGTCGTCGCCGTACCGGTCGTCCACGAAGGAGCGGACCCGCTCCAGGTACGCCCACTGCACGTCCAGGGCGGTGAGCCGGCGGCCGTCCCGCATCCGCATCAGGTGCTTGAGCGACGGGTCGTGGCTGACCGCGCGCAGCTCGCCGACCGGGTCGGCGATGCCGAGGTCGGACCCGAGCGCCTTCTCCTCGATCATGGTGAGGATCAGCGCGGTGGTGCCGACCTTCAGGTACGTGGAGATCTCCGACAGGTTGGCGTCGCCGATGATGACGTGCAGCCGGCGATACTTGTCGGCGTCCGCGTGCGGCTCGTCGCGGGTGTTGATGATCGGCCGCTTGAGGGTGGTCTCCAGCCCCACCTCGACCTCGAAGAAGTCCGCCCGCTGGGAGATCTGGAAGCCGCTCTGCCCACCGTCCTGACCGATGCCGACCCGGCCGGCGCCGCACACCACCTGGCGGGTGACGAAGAACGGCGTCAGGTAGGCCACGATGTCGGCGAACGGGGTCTGCCGCCGCATGAGGTAGTTCTCGTGGGCGCCGTAGCTGGCGCCCTTGTTGTCGGTGTTGTTCTTGTAGAGGTGGATGGGGTGGGTGCCCGGGATGGTGGCGGCCCGTTTGGCCGCCTCGGCCATCACCCGCTCCCCCGCCTTGTCCCAGCGCACCACGTCGAGGGGGTTGGTCACCTCGGGGGTGGAGTATTCCGGGTGGGCGTGGTCGACGTAGAGCCGGGCGCCGTTGGTGAGTATGACGTTGGCCAGCCCCAGGTCCTCGTCGGCGAGCGCCTCGGCCGGGTCGTAGGCCGCCCCGGAGTAGGTGAAGCCCCGGGCGTCGCGCAGTGGCGACTCCTCTTCGTAGTCCCAGCGGGCCCGGCCGCCCCGGTTGAGCTCCGGGCGCGCCCCGTAGGCGTTGACCACCTGTGAGGAGGTGACCATCGGGTTGGCCCCGGCCTGGCCGGGCACGGAGATGCCGTACTCGACCTCGGTACCCATGATCCGTCTGACGCTCATCGACCTGCCGCTCCGCTCGCCGTTCGGTCCCCCCGTCACGTCGAGGGTAGTCGCCGCTTCGGCCGAAAAGGGTGTGGCCGCCCCGGGCCGTCCGGTGTGGCGGGTTACGGCGGCTCGGACGGGGACGCGCGCAGGCCCGCGACGCGGGTGCGTCGCGGGCCTGGCGTGGTGCTGTCGGGCCTGCTACAGGTATTGGCCGGTGTTGCTGGCGGTCTCTATCGACCTGCCGGCTTCCGCGCCCTTGCCGCCGGAGACGAGCGTGCGGATGTAGACAATCCGCTCGCCCTTCTTGCCGGAGATGCGGGCCCAGTCGTCCGGGTTGGTGGTGTTGGGCAGGTCCTCGTTCTCCCGGAACTCGTCGACGCAGGCGTCGAGCAGGTGCTGCAGCCGCATCCCCTTGCGCCCGGAGGTGAGGAACTCCTTGATGGCCATCTTCTTGCCCCGGTCGACGATGTTCTGAATCATCGCGCCGGAATTGAAGTCCTTGAAGTAGAGGACTTCCTTGTCGCCGTTGGCGTAGGTGACCTCGAGGAAGCGGTTCTCCTCGGTCTCCGAGTACATCCGCAGCACCACCGCGTCGATCATCGCCGCCACGGTGGCCTGCGGGTCGCCGCCGTGCTCGGTCAGGTCGTCGGCGTGCAGCGGCAGGCCGGGAAGGATGTACTTGGAGAAGATGTCCTTGGCCGCCTCGGCGTCCGGCCGCTCGATCTTGATTTTGACGTCGAGCCGGCCGGGGCGCAGGATCGCCGGGTCGATCATGTCTTCCCGGTTGGAGGCGCCGATGACGATGACGTTCTCCAGGCCTTCGACGCCGTCGATCTCGCTGAGCAGCTGCGGAACGATGGTGTTCTCCACGTCCGAGGAGACGCCGGAGCCGCGGGTGCGGAAGACGGAGTCCATCTCGTCGAAGAACACGATCACCGGGGTGCCCTCGCCGGCCTTTTCCCGCGCCCGCTGGAAGATCAGCCGGATGTGCCGCTCGGTCTCGCCGACGTACTTGTTGAGCAGCTCGGGGCCCTTGATGTTGAGGAAGAAGCTGGTGTGCTTCTCCTCGCCCCGCTTCTCGGCGATCTTCTTCGCGAGGGAGTTGGCCACCGCCTTGGCGATCAGGGTCTTGCCGCAGCCGGGCGGGCCGTAGAGCAGGATGCCCTTCGGCGGCCGGAGCTGGTGCTCGCGGAACAGGTCGGCGTGCAGGAACGGCAGTTCCACCGCGTCGCGGATCTGCTCGATCTGCGCCTGGAGGCCGCCGATGTCCTCGTAGCCGACATCGGGCACCTCCTCCAGCACGAGCTCCTCGACCTCGCTCTTCGGGATCCGCTCGTACGCGTACGCCGAGCGGGGCTCGATCATGAGCGAGTCGCCGGCCCTGATCTGGCTGCCGATCAGAGTCTCGGCGAGGTGCACGATCCGCTCCTCGTCGGAGTGGGAGACCACCAGCGCCCGGTCGCCCGGGGCGCCGCCGGGCCCGGCGAGCACCTCCTTGAGCATCACCACCTCGCCGACCCGCTCGTAGCCGAACGCGTCGACGATGTTGAGCGCGTCGTTGAGCAGGACCTCCTGCCCACGCCGCAGCTCGTCGGCGTCCAGCGAGGGCGAGACGGCGACGCGGAGCTTGCGCCCGCCGGTGAACACGTCCACCGTGCCGTCGTCGTGCTTGGCGAGGAAGACGCCGTAGCCACTCGGCGGCTGGGCGAGGCGGTCGATCTCCTCCTTGAGCGTCACGATCTGCGCGCGAGCCTCCTTGAGGGTGCTCACGAGCCGTTCGTTGTTCTCGGTCAGCCGCGCCAACTGTGCCTGGGTGGCCGCCAGCCGCTCCTCGAGCTGCCGGACGTGTCGGGGGCTTTCGGTCAACTTGCGCCGCACCAGGGCGAGTTCCTCTTGCAGGAACGCGACCTGCGTGGAGAGATCGTGGGCCTCCTTCTCCCACCGTGCGGCGCGCGAGTCCGCGTCGTCGCTGCGTGCCACGTCCCACCTCCCCGGGGGGCTTGAACGTTCTGAGCTAACACTAGCCGCTATGAGCCCGATTCGGTCCCACGCAACGCGCTCGTCACCGAAGCTTGATCGCCAAGGGCTGGTCGTCGGGCGGGTACCGGCGTTCAGGTACCGTCGGGGCGTGGGACGGGAGAACATGGGGGGTGCACCGGTGGCGGAGGTCGCGACGGACCAGCTTCAGGTCTGGGTGGATCAGGACCTCTGCACGGGCGACGGGCTGTGCGTGCAGTACGCACCCGAGGTCTTCGAGTTCGACGTCGACGGCCTGGCGTACGTCAAGGGCCCCGACGGCGAGCTGCGGCAGTCCCCGGGCGCCCGGGTCGACGTGCCGGAGCATCTGCGGCTCGAAGTGATCGACTCGGCGAACGAGTGCCCGGGCGACTGCATCCACGTGGTGCGCGGCAGCGACGGCGTCGAGGTGGCCGGGCCGGACGCCGAGGAGGGCTGACCCCGACCGGAGGTGCGGTGCGGGCCGGGGACGCAGTCCCCGGCCCGCACCGCGTTTCACAGCAGGGGCCGGCCGACGACCGAGGCGACCAGGCGGGCGAACTCCTCCAGCCGGGCGATCTGACCGGCGCCGCCGTCGTCGAGAGTCTTGCCGAAGCGCAGCGCGTCGTGCCGGGGCGCGCCGACGACCTCGTCGCTGGGCGGCGCCTCGTCGAGGGAGCTGAGCAGCAGGTAGACGTCGATGCTGTCGACCCGGACCCCGCCGGTGTCCGGGCGGGTGAGCCGCCGCCGGCAGCCGACCTCGGTGACCGTGGAGACCGGCACCACCCGCAGCGACGAGGTCATCGAGCCGGGCGGCCCCTCCCCCGGCGGCACGTCCTCGCCGTGCCACAGGATCAGGCGGCTGCCGTCGCAGACGACGACCTCCTGCCATACGCCGTTGACCTCGTTGACGAAGCGTTCCAGGGTGAAGCCGAGCACGGAGGCGCCGCGCAGCACCCCGCCGAGGGCTTCCAGTGCGATGTCCGGGTCACGCAGGTACGCCCGGGCGGCGGACTCCAGATCGGCGTAGGGCGACCAGTCCGGGAAGACGGCGGGCAGGTCGCCGTTGCCGTAGCCGGGTTTGCTCATGCCGCCGCCTCCCGGTGTCCCCGCAGCTGCCGGTCCCGTCCGCCGGGGCGCTCACCGCGCACCCCGATCCGCTCGCTGATGGCACTACCTCCACCCGTCCGGTGCCGTCCCCGCCGAGACACATGATCCATCCGCGCACTCGCGGCCCACGCCGTGGGGTCACGGCTGGTCCGTCTCCTGATCCGCCCCGGCCGCCGCCTGCCGGGCCGCCTCCGCCTCGCGCAGCGCCTGCCGGCGCTGGACGTACGCCTCGGTGCCCTTGCTGGGCTTGCGGCGTCGCGGCGGCGCGGTGACCCCGGGGGCGAGCTTGCGCGCGGAGACCAGAAACGCGGTGTGCGCGATCATACGATGGTCGGGGCGCACGGCGAGCCCCTCGGCGTGCCAGTCCCGGACCAGCGACTCCCAGGCGCGCGGCTCGGTCCAGCCGCCGCGCTCGCGCAGCGCCTCGACCAGCTCGGACAGCTGCGGGGTGGTGGCCACGTAGCCGATGAGCACGCCGCCGGGGACGAGTGCCCGCTCGACCATGTCGAGCATCTCCCACGGGGTGAGCATGTCCAGGATGATCCGGTCGAAGCCGGTTTCCTGGCACTCGGCGACGTCGCCGACGTTCAGCCGCCAGGCCGGGTGCGGGCCGTTGAAGAACGCTTCGACGTTGCGCCGGGCGATCTGGGCGAAGTCGTCGCGCAGCTCGTACGAGTGCAGTTCACCCTCGACGCCGACGGCGCGCAGCAGCGAGCAGGACAGCGCCCCGGAGCCGGCGCCGGCCTCGAGGACCTTCGCACCGGGGAAGATGTCGCCCATGGCGACGATCTGCGCCGAGTCCTTCGGGTAGATCACCTGAGCGCCACGCGGCATGGAGAGCACGTAGTCCGACAACAGCGGCCGCAGGGCGAGGAACGCGGTGCCGCCGCCGGTGGTGGTGACCACGCTGCCGTCGGGCAGGCCGATCAGCGTGTCGTGTCGGAGGATCCCCCGGTGGGTGTGGAACTCCTTGCCGGGCTCCAGCGTCACGGTGTGCATCCGGCCCTTGGGGTCGGTCAGCTGCACCCGGTCCCCGGGGCGGAACGGCCCGCGGTGCACCGGCGGCAGCGTGGGGACGGTGGAGGATTGTGCGGTCACGTGTTCGTCTTCCGTTTGGGTTCCAGGAGTTGCGCCAGATCCGCGATGTGCAGAACGCCGACGACATCTTCGCCTGCGGTCACCACGTACTGCGCGCCCGGGTGGGTGCGTACGGTCTCCAGCACGCGTTCGCCGTCCGCACCGACCGGCAGGGTGGGCAGGGTGTCCAGGCCGCGGGAGACCGCGTCCACCGCGAGCCACGGCCGCCGTTGCGGGGGTACGGCGTCGGCCCGGGCCGGGTCGACCAGGGCCACCGGCCGGCCGGCGGCGTCGACGACGGTGAGCGCGGCGTCGGGGGTGGCGGCCTCGGTGCGGCGGCGCTGCGCCTCGGCGAGCGGGGTGCCGCTGGGTACGGGGAACATCGGGCGGGCGAGCCGGGCCAGGTCGACCAGCGGGAGACGGCGGCTGATCCGGGCCATCCGGATGGACTGTCCGGCGCCCCGCCAGAGGGTGACCGCGACCAGCAGCGCCAGCGGTAGCGCCACCGGGGCGATCGCCCGGCGCAGGGTGAGCAGGAGCACCAGGGCCGCGGTGGCGACGGCGACGCCGCGGCCGACCCAGGCGGCGACCTCGGTGCCGCGGTGGCGGTCCCGGGTGAGCGCCCAGACGGCGGCGCGTAGTGCCCGGCCACCGTCGAGCGGCAGCCCGGGCAGGCTGTTGAAGACGGCGACCACGACGTTGCTCGCCGCCAGTTGGAAGGCGAACTGGTGGGCGAGGGTGCCGTCGGGCAGGGCGAGGGTGGCGGCGACGGCGGCGGCGCCGAGCACCGCGGACACCGCCGGGCCGGCGAGGGAGACCAGCAGGTCGACGCGGGGGCTGGGGGCGTCCCGGTCCATCTCGGTGTAGCCGCCGAGCAGCTCCAGGGTGATCCCGCGCACACCGATGCCGAAGCGGCGGGCGGTCAGGGCGTGGCCCAGCTCGTGCAGTAGCACCGAGCCGAGCAGGGAGATCACGAAGCCGAGGCCGACCAGGTAGCCGCCGAGCCGGCCGAGGTCGAGCTGATTGCGGGCGAGGGTGGCGTAGAGGACGGTGACGACCAGGGCGAGCAGCAGCATCGAGGCGTCGACGCGCAGCGGGACCCCGCACACCCGACCGACGGTCAGGCCGGGCCGACGCGGCGGTTGAGACCTCTGCTCCACCAGGTCGATGGTACGCGGCGCGGATCATGCCCCGGTGCGGCGGCGGGGGCCCTGTCACACCGGTGCCCTACCCTTCCGGCATGACGGCGGAACCGGTGATCGACACGCAGGACTCCCCGACTTGCGACAACTCCAGCTCGGCTGGCGGCCATAATTCGGCCTCCGCGCCGCTAGGCGGCGCTCCGGACCGAATGAAGGCCGGTCTGACGCCGCGCCGCGACCTGGAGCCGTCGGTGGCGGTGCCGCCCACGGTGCGGGCGTCGCTGTCGCCGTCGCGGGCGGCGGATTTCAAGACCTGCCCGCTGCTCTACCGGTTCCGCAGCATCGACCGGCTGCCCGAGCGGCCCACGCCGGAGCAGGCCCGGGGCACGCTGGTGCACGCGGTGCTGGAGCGGCTGTTCGACCTGCCTGCGGCGGCGCGCACCCCGCAGTCCGCCGGCGACCTGGTCGCTCCGCAGTGGGACCGGCTGGTCACCGAGCAGCCGGAGCTGGGGACGCTGTTCGCCGAGGGCGACATCGCGGGGGTGGACGGCTTCCTCCGCTCGGCCGCCGCGCTGCTGGAGGGCTACTTCGCGGTGGAGGACCCGCGGCGGCTGGAGCCGGCCGAGCGGGAGGCGTTGATCTCGGCGGTGGTCGACGACGAGCTGCTGATCCGGGGCTACCTGGACCGGCTCGACGTGGCCCCGGACGGCGCGCTGCGGGTGGTCGACTACAAGACCGGCGGCGCGCCGCGGGAGGCGTTCGAGGCGCGGGCGCTGTTCCAGCTGAAGTTCTACGCCCTGGTGCTGTGGCGCACCCGTGGGGTGGTGCCGCGGGTGCTGCGGCTGCTCTACCTCAAGGACGCCGAGGTGTGCGACTACAGCCCCGACGCGGAGGAGTTGCTGCGCTTCGAGCGCACCGTGGTGGCGCTCTGGCAGGCCATCGAGCAGGCCACCGAGCGGCAGGATTTCCGTCCCCGGCCGAGCCGGCTCTGCGACTGGTGCAGCCATCAGGCGTTCTGCCCGAGCTTCGGCGGCACCCCGCCGCCGTTCCCGGCGGCCGGCGCCGGGGATCCGCTGGTCGACGCCCGGTCCCGGCCGGTCGCCCCCGGCGCGGACGAGTGACGTGACCCCCATCCGCGGAGCCGCCGGGGCGGACGCGGCGTGACCGTTCCCGGCCCGCCGCGGATCCTGCGGTGGCGGCCGGACCGTTCCGCCGACCTGCCGCCCGGCCCGGCCGCGACGCCACGGCGGCGTTGAGCGCTCTGACCGAGCGTGAGGTGCTGGTGCCTGCGAAAACGCCGGCGTACGAGACGGGTCTGGTGAGCCCGCGAGTGCGACCGGCGAACGGGGGTGTCCTCCGTCACCTACCGTGACCATCGGTGACGCGGCAGGGTTGACTCTGACGCGACGTGACGTCCTAGCGTCGCCGACGCCGTGCCGGCCGCAGGGTCAGGGTGGTCCCTGAGCCGGCCTCGGGGGTGACCCCCAGCGTGAATTCCGGCGACGGATCCGCCCGGAGTCGGACGGATCCGCGCCCGGCGGCGTCAAGGATGAGAACTGCCGCACCGACCAGCGGGGGCGGTGCGGATCAGCAGGTTGGACGGAAGAGGTAGATGACGTGACCGCGACGACAGGCCAGCAGGCGCAGGCCGCGGCCCGAGCGAACGACGTGTGGAAGGTGTACGGCAGCGGTGAGGCCCAGGTCACCGCGCTGCGGGGGGTGACCGCCGAGTTCGAGCGGGGCCGGTTCACCGCGATCATGGGCCCGTCCGGGTCAGGCAAGTCGACGCTGATGCACTGCCTGGCCGGCCTCGACTCGGTGACCCGGGGCACGGTCTCGATCGGCGAGACGATGGTGACCGGGCTCAACGACGCCGGGCTGACGAGGCTGCGCCGGGACAAGGTGGGCTTCATCTTCCAGCAGTTCAACCTGCTGCCCACGCTCACCGCCCAGGAGAACATCCTGCTGCCGATGTCGATCGCCGGCCGCAAGCCGGACCCGGCCTGGTACGACACGGTGATCGCGACGGTCGGCCTGCGGGACCGGCTGGGGCACCGGCCGGCGCAGCTCTCCGGTGGCCAGCAGCAGCGGGTGGCGTGCGCCCGCGCCCTGGTCGCCCGCCCCGAGGTGATCTTCGCGGACGAGCCGACCGGCAACCTGGACTCCCGCTCCGGCGCCGAGGTGCTGAACTTCCTGCGCGACTCGGTCCGCGAGCACGGCCAGACCATCGTGATGGTGACCCACGACCCGACCGCCGCCGCGTACGCCGATCGGGTGGTCTTCCTGGCCGACGGCCAGATCGTCTCCGAGCTGATCGAGCCGACCGCCGACACGGTGCTGGACACGATGAAGAAGCTGGACGTCCCGGCCGAGGTGGCCAGCTGATGCTCCGGGCCACACTGAAGAGTCTGTTGGCGCGCAAGGTACGCCTGCTGCTGTCCGGCCTGGCGGTGGTGCTGGGCGTCATGTTCGTCTCCGGCGCGTTCGTGCTCACCGACACCCTCGGCCGCACCTTCGACGCGATCTTCGCCGACGCGTACGCGGGGGTGGACGTCAACGTCGCCGCCAAGCCGAAGATCGCCGGGTCGGAGATGGGGGGCGAGCAGACGGCGCCGTTCCCGGCGGCGACGGTGGACAAGGTCCGCGCGGTGCCGGGGGTGGCCGAGGCCACCGGCGTGGTCGCCGTCGACGGGGCCCAGCTGATCGGCAGCAACGGCAAGGCGGTCGCCTCGGTCGGCCCGCCGCAGCTGGGCGAGAACTGGACCGGCGAGTCCGATCAGCTGCAGCTGCGCGAGGGGCACGAGCCGCGGACCGACGACGAGATCGTCATCAACCAGGGGCTCGCGACCGCCGGCAGGGTGAAGCTCGGCGATCGGGTCGGGGTGCTCACGCCCCGGGAGCCGAAGCAGGACTTCACCATTGTCGGGATCGCCGGCTACAGCGGCGGCCGCGACTCGATCGGCGGCAGCAACGAGATCATGTTCACCACCCCGATGGCGCAGCGGCTGATGCTGGGCGAGCCGAACACCTTCAGCAGCGTGAAGGTCAACGCCGCCGACGGGGTCTCCGACGAGTCGCTGCGCGACGCGGTGGCCGCCGCCTTGGGTGACGGATACGTGGTCAAGACCGGCGAGCAGCTCTCCACCGACGCCGCCCAGGGCTTCAAGACGGCGCTGTCCTTCTTCAACCGGATCCTTCTCGGCTTCGCGGCCGTGGCGCTGCTGGTCGGCACGTTCCTGATCCTCAACACCTTCTCGATCATCGTCGCGCAGCGGACCCGTGAGCTGGCCCTGATGCGGGCCGTCGGGGCGAGCCGTCGGCAGATCATCGGCTCCGTGGCGGTGGAGGCCGTCACGGTGGGCCTGATCGCCTCGGCGTTCGGCCTGGCCGCCGGCGTCGGCATCGGCGCCCTGCTGGCGTGGCTGTTCGGCAACCTGGCTGGGGGGCTCACGCTGGCCGGGATCGGCGTACCGGCGGCGGCGGTGATCGGCGCGTTCTCGGTCGGCCTGGTGATCACCCTGGTGGCGGCGCTGCTGCCGGCGCTGCGCGCGTCCCGAATCCCGCCGATCGCGGCGATGCAGGACGTGGCGACCCCCGACCGGCCACTGACCCGGATCACGGTGGCCGGCGCGCTGGTCACCGCGGTCGGCTCCGCGCTGCTCTTCCTCGGGCTCAGCGGCAACGCCAAGGGCAACACCCTCGCGACCATCCTGGGCGGCGTGCTCTTCGCCTTCATCGGCGTGGCGCTGCTGACCCCGTTGATCAGCCGCCCGGTGGTCTCCCTGCTGGGGGCGATCTTCGCCTGGTCGGTGCCGGGCAAGCTGGGGCGGCTCAACTCCGGGCGTAACCCCCGCCGCACGGCGATCACCGCCGCCGCGTTGATGGTCGGCATCGCCCTGGTCACCGGGGTGACGGTGATTCTCGACTCCGCGAAGCAGAGCGTGAGCACGCTGGCCAAGGACAGCGTGAAGGCCGAGCTGGTGATCGCCGGCGTGCAGAGCGGCCCACGGCCGCCGAGCTTCGACCCGGCGGTGCTGGAAAGCGTGGCGGCGCTGCCCGGCGTGCAGCTCGTCGACGGCGAGTACGGCGACATGGCCGAGGTCAACGGGGAACGGACCTGGGTGGCCGCGTCCAGCAACGTGGCCGCGCTGGAGCAGATCTTCGGGGCGAAGGCCACCGCCGGCGACATCAGCCGGCTGGGCCCGGACCAGATGCTGTTCAGCTCCGACACCGCCAAGTCCCGGGGGGTCACGGTCGGCTCGACGGTGACCGTGCAGCTGTCCCGGGGCGAATCCCACACCTACACGGTCAGCGGCATCTACCAGAGCTCACAGCTGACCAACCCGGTGCTGCTGCCGCCGCAGGCGGCCCGCGACTTCGCCATGCCGAAGCCGGTCCAGGGCTTCGTGCAGCTCGCCCCGGGAGCCCGGGTCGCCGACGTCCAGCCGCAGGTGGAACGGCTGCTCGCCGACTCCCCCGAGGTGTCGGTGGCCGACCGGGACGCGTTCATCAAACAGCAGACCAGCTCTGTCGACGGGCTGCTCCGGATGATCCAGATCCTGCTGGCGCTGGCCATCGTGATCGCGGTGCTCGGCATCGTGAACACCCTGGCGCTGTCGGTGCTGGAACGCACCCGGGAGCTGGGCCTGCTGCGGGCGATCGGGCTGCGCCGAGCGCAGACCATGCGCATGATCACCGTCGAGGCGGTGGTGATCTCGGTGTTCGGCGCGCTGCTGGGCGTCGCCGTCGGCAGTGGCCTCGGCGCCGCCGTGGTCCACGCGCTCAAGGACGAGGGGATCAACGACCTGGTCCTACCCTGGGGGCAGATGGCGGTCATGCTCGGCCTGGCCGCGATCATCGGGGTGATCGCCGCGATCCTGCCGGCGATCCGCGCCGCGCGGATCAACGTACTGGGCGCCATCGCCCACGACTGAGATGCAAGGAGGGGCCCCCTGTTAACGCCTGGCGTACAGCAGGGGGCCCCTATTAGCGCCCGAAGGGCGCCGGGATCAGGCCGGCGGATCGCCCAGCAGCGCCGCGAGCAACTCCAGGTCCGCCCCGGTCAGGCTCTCCAACTGGTGTACGCCGTCCGTCGGCGGCAGCGGCACCTCGGCCGGTACGGCCAGCACGGCCGCCCCGGCGGCCAAGGCGCTCGCCACCCCGGTCGGCGAGTCCTCGATCGCCACGCACCGTTCGATCGGCACGTCGAGCAGCCGGGCTGCGGTCAGGTACGGCTCCGGGTGCGGCTTGGCGGCGCCCACCTCGTCCCCGCACACCACCGCGTCGAAGCTGTCCCGGCCGAGGGTGTCGAGGGCGACCTCGACCAGCGGCCGGCCGCTGGAGGTGACCAGGGCGGTCGGTATGCCGGCCGCGCGGACCGCCCGCAGCAGCGCCAGCGCGCCCGGCCGCCAGCGCAGCCCGATGCGGAACAGCTCCAGGATCCGGGCGTTGATCCACTCGGCGCTGGCCTGCGGGTCCCGTTCCGGTTGGACGAGGTCGTCGTGCAGAATCCGCATCGAGGCGGCCATGCTGGTGCCGATCATCGCCCGACGCGCGGTGTCCGAGAGGGTGCCGCCGTAGACCGCGGCGAGCTCCTGCAACGCGACGTCCCACAGTTTCTCGCTGTCGACCAGGGTGCCGTCCATGTCGAAGAGCACGGCGGCGGGATGTCTGCTGCTCAGCGGGGGCCTCCTCTGGTGGGCGTACCCGCCGATCCTCTCAACCGGGTGCGGGCGGCGGCCGACGGTGCCCGCGGAGGGTGACCTACGGCATCAGCCCGGCCGCCGGCACCGCGTTCAGCCGGTGAAGCCGTGGCCGCCGTGTTCCATCCGTCGTGCCGCGCGTGTTCCCGTTCGGCCGCCCGCACCGCCGCCGGGTCGTCGTCGGCGCTGAGCCGGCGGCGGTCCCGCCAGCCGGCGTACCCGATCCAGCCCCGGTCGACCTGGCGCAGCTCACCCACCGCCCGAGGAGAACTGGTTACGGCGGACCGTGTCGGCCTGGAGGCCGTGACGCTCGCGCTCGTACCGCTGCTGGTCGGCCTGGGCGCTGCGCGTGGCTGCCCGGTCCTCGTCCGGGGTGGACCGCCGCCGGTCCCGCCAGGAGACGTACCCGACCGCCGCGGCGACGAGCACCACCGCCACCGCCGATGCCACCAGAATCGTCGTCATGGCCGCCACGGTACGACCGGCGCACAACCCGCGAGAGACGCCGAACCCGGCTACGCTCCCGTCATGATCGGCGCCGACTTCGACAGGCACGAACGGTCCCGGTGGGCGGGGCGGGCCGAGGCGTACGAGCGCAGCTTCGGCCGGCTCTGCGCGTACCCGGTGGAGGCGCTGCTGGACGCGGCGGCGGTGCGGACCGGGCGGCGGGTGCTCGACGTCGGCACGGGACCCGGCACGGTCGCGGCGGCGGCCCTCGCTCGCGGCGCCGAGGTGGTGGCCGTCGACGCGGAGCCAAGCATGCTCGACGCGGCGCGGCGAAACGCGCCGGGCGCACAGGTCCGGCAGGCCGTGCTGCCGCGTCTGCCGTTCCCGGCCGACGGGTTCGACGCCGTGGTGGCCAACTTCGTGCTCAACCACGTGGGCGACCCGGCCGCCAGCCTGGCGGAGCTACACCGAATGGTCCAACCCGGCGGCCGGGTGGCGATCACCGTCTGGCCCGCCCCGCAACCGCCGCTGCAACGGCTCTGGGGCGAGGCGGTCGCCACCGCCGGGGTCGCGACGCCGGCGAACCTGCCCCGGCTCGCGCCGGACCGGGACTTCCCGCGCACCGAGGCGGGGCTGGCCGGGCTGCTGGCCACGGCCGGGCTGACTGATCGGCCCCAGCGGACCCCGGCCCGGGCGAGCGCCCAGGCCGGCGGCCACTCGCCGGCCTCAGCGACGCGGCCGTGCCTCAGTCCAGGCCGCGCATGATGTGCGGCTCCCCGTCGTCCTCGCCGAAACAGCGGTGCAACACCTGCGCCCGGGCCCACAGGTCGAGGCTGCTCGGCGGCTCCTCGGGAGAGTCTGCCGGCACGCCGACGATCGTGGGCGTGGCCGGCCGGACCTTGACTGGCGTGTCCTCGGCCATCGTCGTCCCCTTCCCTCCGTCACCTTATCGTCGCCAGGCCTCTCGGCGGCGGCATCTTCCGGGCCGTTCAGGTGTCCGGGCGATCCACGCCGTGCGAATACCCCCGGGCGGGCCGCTCGACACCGGCACACGGGGAACCGCCAGCGCGCCACCAGCAGATCAGCACCGCCGACAGCGGACTCGCTTTACGGGCCACGACACCAACCGTACGAGGAAGAAGCCCAGCAGTACGCCGATCATGGGAATGCCGCACGTCGCCCGGAGGCGGCCGCAGCGGGTAGACCAGAGTCATGCCTGCTCCGGCCGTACGGTTACCCGCCGACCGCCGAGAAAGGTCCTGTAGCGCTCCCTACGATCAAACGACGATAGGGGCCAGATCGCCGGTCGCCCGACCTCCTTACAGAGGTGCAATATCTCGCCCTGCGGCATGGCGACTCCGACATGAGCGCCATACGGATTCTGAGTGGAGTTGAAGAGGACCAGGTCGAGGGGCCTGATCGAGTCCGAGGCGACGGGCTCCAGTTCGATGGCCGACCACAGTTCACTGGAACGCAACGGCGGCACATACAGATCGAACAACGCCAGGATCGAGAAGGCGTACCGCTGGCAATTCGCACCCGCGCTCACCGGGAAGTCGGGGTGAGATTGTGGATGACGGGTCCCGTCATAGGGTGCATCCCAGACCCACGCTGGCCATCCACCAAGCGGCACGGGCCATCCCGGTGTCAGACCAGCCAAACGCTCAACCCGAAACCCCACGAGTCAGGACCGGCGACGGCGTCACTTGGCGTTGAAGTAGTTCGCCTCCGGGTGGTGCACCACGATCGCGTCCGTGGCCTGCTCCGGCACCAGCTGGAACTCCTCCGACAGCTGCACCCCGATCCGCTCGGCCCCCAACAGCTCCACGATCTTCGCCCGGTCCTCCAGATCGGGGCAGGCCGGGTAGCCGAACGCGTACCGGCAGCCGCGGTAGTCGGTGCGCAACAGGCCGGCCAGGTCCGCCGGGTCATCGTCGGCGACGGTACGCCCGCCCGGCAGGATCAGCTCGGACCGGATCCGCCGGTGCCAGTATTCGGCGAGGGCCTCGGTGAGCTGCACGGACAGGCCGTGCACTTCGAGGTAGTCGCGGTATTCGTTGCCGGCGAACATCTTCGCGGTGTACTCGCTGATCGGCTGCCCGACGGTGACCAGCTGCAACGCCACCACATCCAGCTCGTCGCCCCGCGGCCGGAAGAAGTCGGCCAGACAGAGTCGCCGCTCCTGCCGCTGCCGGGGGAAGGAGAACCGGGCCCGCTCGGCGTGCCCGTTCTCGTCCAGCACCACCAGGTCGTTGCCCTCGGCGTACGCCGGGAAGTAGCCGTAGACCACGGCCGCCTCGAGGACCTGGTCGGCGATCAGCCGGTCCAGCCAGTAGCGCAGCCGCGGCCGGCCCTCAGTCTCCACCAACTCCTCGTACGACGGGCCCTTGCCGCCCCGGGCGCCACGCAGCCCCCACTGGCCAAGGAAGGTGGCCCGCTCGTCGAGCAGCGCCGCGTAGTCAGCCAGCGGCACCCCCTTCACCACCCGGGTGCCGAAGAACGGCGGCGTGGGCACCTCCGCGTCGGACGCCACGTCGGAGCGGACCGAGGCGTCGTCCAGCTCGGGCAGCGCCTCGCGCACCATCGCCCGCTGCCGCTCCCGGCGCTCCCGGCGGGCCGCCAGGGCCGCCTCCCGCTCCGGGTCGACCACCGGCGCGCCGCCCCGCTTGGCGGTCATCACCCGGTCCATCAGGGACAACCCCTCGAAGGCGTCCCGGGCGTAGTGCACCTGCCCGGGGAAGATCGACCGCAGGTCGTCCTCGACGTACGCCCGGGTGAGCGCCGCCCCGCCGAGCAGCACCGGCCAGCGCTCGGCCACCCCGCGCGCGGCCATTTCGGCGAGGTTCTCCTTCATGATGACCGTGCTCTTGACCAGCAGCCCGGACATGCCGATCGCGTCGGCCCGGTGCTGCTCGGCCGCGTCGAGGATCGCGTTGATCGGCTGCTTGATGCCGATGTTGACGACCTCGTAGCCGTTGTTGGACAGGATGATGTCGACCAGGTTCTTGCCGATGTCGTGCACATCGCCCTTGACGGTGGCGAGCACGATGCGGCCCTTGCCGCCGTCATCGTTCTTCTCCATGTGCGGCTCAAGGTAGGCCACCGCGGTCTTCATCACCTCGGCGGACTGAAGCACGAACGGCAGCTGCATCTGACCGGAGCCGAACAGCTCGCCGACCACCTTCATGCCGTCGAGCAACAGGTCGTTGATGATGGACAGCGGCGAGCGCCCGCCGGCCATCGCGGTGTCCAGATCGGCCTCCAGGCCGTTGCGCTCGCCGTCAATGATCCGCCGCTTGAGCCGCTCCTCCAACGGCAGCGCGGCCAACTCCTCCGCCCGGGTGGCCCGCGCTGAGGCCGCGTCGACGCCCTCGAAGATCTCGATGAGCCGCTGGACCGGGTCGTAGCCCTCGCGGCGGCGATCGTAGATCAGGTCGAGAGCGACCTCGCGCTGCGCCTCGGGGATCTTCGACATCGGAAGGATCTTGCTGGCGTGCACGATCGCCGAGGTCAGGCCGGCCTGCGCGCACTCGTGCAGGAAAACCGAGTTGAGCACCTGCCGGGCGGCCGGGTTCAGCCCGAACGAGACGTTGGAGATGCCCAGGGTGAAGTTGACGCCCGGGTAGCGGGAAGCGATCTCCCGGATCGCCTCGATCGTCTCCATCCCGTCGCGGCGGGTCTCCTCCTGGCCGGTGGCGATCGGGAAGGTCAGCGCGTCGATGAGGATGTCCTCCCGGCGCAGCCCCCACCGGCCGGTCAGGTCCTCGATCAGCCGGGCCGCGACGCGTACCTTCCAGTCCCGGGTGCGGGCCTGGCCCTCCTCGTCGATGAGCAGGGCGACCACCGCGGCGCCGTGCTCCTTGACGACCGGCATCACCCGGGCGTAGCGGGATCCCGGGCC
Source organism: Micromonospora sp. NPDC048999 (assembly GCF_040649295.1). Classification (NCBI taxonomy): domain Bacteria; kingdom Bacillati; phylum Actinomycetota; class Actinomycetes; order Micromonosporales; family Micromonosporaceae; genus Micromonospora; species Micromonospora sp. NPDC048999. The sequence goes on from NZ_JBEZFI010000059.1 coordinate 22,100, forward strand.
GTCGCCGTCCTCGAAGTTCACCGAGTTGACCACGCAGCGCCCGCCGAGCATCTCCAGCCCGGCCTCGATCACCGCCGGCTCCGTGGAGTCCAGCATGATCGGCAGGGTGGAGGCGGTGGCGAACCGGCCGGCCAACTCCCGCATGTCGCGGGTGCCGTCGCGACCGACGTAGTCGATGCAGAGGTCCAGCAGGTGTGAGCCGTCCCGGGCCTGGCCGCGGGCGATCTCCACGCACGCCTGCCAGTCGCTGGCGAGCATCGCCTCCCGGAACGCCTTGGAACCGTTGGCGTTGGTCCGCTCCCCGACCATCAGGATGCTGGCGTCCTGGGCGAACGGCACGTGGTGGTAGATCGACGAGACGCCCGCCTCCGGCCGCGGCTCGCGGGCCACCGGCCGCGCCCCGCGCAGCCGCTCGACCAGCACCCGGATGTGCTCCGGCGTGCTGCCGCAGCAGCCACCCACCAGTGACACGCCGTACTCGGCGACGAACTGCGCCAGCGCGTCGGCCATCTCCACCGGCGTCAGCGGGAAGTAGGCCCCCTCGGCGGTCAGCACGGGCAGCCCGGCGTTCGGCATCACGGACAGCGGGATACGCGAGTGCCGGGACAGGTAGCGCAGGTGCTCGCCCATCTCGGCCGGGCCGGTCGAGCAGTTGAGCCCGATCAGGTCCACCCCGAGCGGCTCGATCGCGGTCAACGCCGCCCCGATCTCGCTGCCCAGCAGCATGGTGCCGGTGGTCTCCACGGCGACCTGGCAGATGATCGGCACCTGCCGCCCCAGCTCGGTCATCGCCCGCTTCGACCCGATCACGGCGGCCTTGACCTGGAGCAGGTCCTGGCAGGTCTCGATGATCACTGCGTCCGAGCCACCGGCGATCAGGCCAGCCGCGTTCTCCTGGTACGCGTCCCGCAGCGAGGCGTACGCGGCGTGGCCGAGGGTGGGCAGCTTGGTGCCGGGGCCCATCGAGCCGAGCACGAAGCGGGGCTGCTCCGGCGTGGTGTACGCGTCGGCGGCCTCCCGGGCCAGCCGCGCCGCTGCCTCGGACAGCTCCCGGATCCGTCCGGCGATGCCGTACTCGGCGAGGTTCGGCAGGTTGGCGCCGAAGGTGTTGGTCTCGACGCAGTCCGCCCCCGCCGCCAGGTACGCCTCGTGCACGCCACGGACGACGTCCGGCCGGGTGACGTTGAGGATCTCGTTGCAGCCCTCGAGGCCGTCGAAGTCGTCCAGGGTCAGGTCGGCCGCGTGGAGCATCGTCCCCATCGCCCCGTCGGCGATGACGATCCGGTCCGCCAGCACATCGAGCAACGAAGTCCGCACAGAGTCAGGTTAGTGCGGCGTTTCCGCGCAGGCTCGCCGCAACCGCGCGCTTCCCACATACTGTGAGCGGGAGCACCACATACCATTCACCCGGTTCGACCGGATGGTCCGCCGAGCCGACCGGCGCGGCCGACGGGCCGCGTCCGGCGCCGGCACGTAGGCTGGCGGACGTGAGGGACATCAGGGACGCGGCTGTGCACGGCGGGCGAATGTGCGGGCGAGGGCCCGGCACCGCCTGTGACGAGCGGGGTGGGGTGACGGCGTGACGGAGTTCGACGGACTGCCGGTGCTGCGCTCCCCGGTCGCCATCGCGGCCTTCGAGGGCTGGAACGACGCCGCGGACGCCTCCACCGCGGCGGTGGAGCACCTGGAGCAGGTCTGGCAGGCACGGCAGGTGGCCGAGCTCGACCCGGAGGACTTCTACGACTTCCAGGTGAGCCGGCCGACCATCACCATGGCCGACGGCGAGACCCGCCGGGTGCAATGGCCGACCACCCGTTTCATGGTGGCCAGCCCGGCGGGCACCGAGCGGGACGTGGTGCTGATCCGCGGCATCGAGCCGAGCATGCGCTGGCGCACCTTCTGCGAGCAGGTGCTGGAGATCTGCCACAGCCTGGAGGTCGAGCGGGTCGTGCTGCTCGGCGCGCTGCTCGCCGACGTGCCGTACACCCGGCCGCTGCCGATCAGCGGCAGCGCCTCGGACGTCGACGCGGCCAAGCGTTACCAGCTCACCCCCACCCGTTACGACGGGCCGACCGGTATCGTCGGGGTGCTGCACGACGCCTGCACCCGGGCCGAGGTCGACGCGGTGTCGTTCTGGGTGCACGTGCCGCACTACGCCAACAACCCGCCCTGCCCCAAGGCCACCCTGGCACTGCTGCACCGGGTCGAGGAGGTGCTCGACCTGCCGGTGCCGATGGTCGACCTGGCCGAGGAGGCGGCCGAGTGGGAGCAGCGGGTGCGCAGCGCCGCCGAGCAGGACGCCGAGCTGGGCGAGTACGTCCGCGAGTTGGAGGAACGGGTCGGCGACGCCGGCATCACCCCGTTGACCGGGGACGAGATCGCCCAGGAGTTCGAGAAGTATCTGCGCCGCCGTGGCGGCTCCGCCGGCCCGACCGCCGGTTCCTGGTAGCGGCTGGCTAACCGGGCTCCGGCACGTTCCGGGGCCCGGTTTCTCGTGTCCGGGATGGCGAAGGTCACCCCCGCTACGGCATCCTAGGAACCTAGCTGTCACGAGGAGGCGGGCATGCAGATCAACCCGGGTACGGCCGAGTTCCCGCACCGGCAGATCGCCGCACAGCTCAAGGCACAGGTGCGGCGCGGCGACTGGGGGCCGGGCGAGCGGCTGCCGTCCATCCCGGCCATCGCCGAGATGTTCGGCGTGGCGAAGCAGACCGTGCAACGCGCCGTCGACCAGCTGCGGGTCGAGGGCATCCTGATCACCAAGCCCGGCTCCGGTACGTACGTCCGGGGCACCCGACGCCGACTCAACCGGCTCTCCCGTGGCCGGTACGGCGGCTTCCGCGGCTACCACACCGACCTCGCCGCACGATACCGGCAACAACTCGTCTCCGTCGGCCGCGCCCCGGCCCCGCCCGAGGTCGCCGACGCGTTCGGCGTGCCCGACGGCACCGACCTGCTCTGCCGGCGCCACCTGGTCCGCACCGACGAGTCACCGGTCGAGGTGGGCGACTCCTGGTTCCTGCCCACCGACACCACCGGCACCTCCCTTGAGCGGGCCGAGGCGTTCGGCCGCCCGCTCTATCAGGAGGCCGAGGAGGCCACCGGTCGTCGGTACGTCACCGCGACCGACACGATCAGCGCCCGCCAGCCCAGCCGGGAGGAGGCGGAGACGCTCCAGATCCGGCCGGACACTCCGGTGCTGCACCTGCTGCACGTCGCGTACGACGAGCGGCGCAAGCCGATCGAGGTCGCCCAGGCCACCTGGCCCGGCCCGATGACCACCCTCACCGAGGAGTACAAGATCCCCGCCCCGGCCGCCGACCCGGACCCCGACCCCGGTCTGGTCCTCGGCTGACTCGCAGACGGACCCGGGGTGCGCGAAGGGCACCCTTTCAGGGTGCCCTTCTTTACAGGCGGATGCCGAGGAGGGCGTCGACGGCGTCCGTGAAGAGGGCGGGCGCCGCCGCGTCATCGGCGACGCCGGCCAGCGCCTGGTCGGCCCAGGTGTCCGCCACCGCCAGGGCGCCGGGGCTGTCGAGGTCGTCGGCGAGGCGGGCGCGTATCCCGGCGAGGAACTCGACTCCGGACGGGCCGGCCGGCGCCGCGGCGGCCCGGCGCCAGCGGGCCAACCGCTGCTGCGCCGTGGCGAGCAGGTCGTCGGTCCAGGAGCGGTCGGTGCGGTAGTGCCCGCTCATCAGGGCCAACCGCACCGCCATCGGGTCCACCTGGTCCGCCCGCAGCCGAGAGACGAAGACCAGGTTGCCCTTGGACTTCGACATCTTCTCGCCGTTCAGGCCGATCATGCCGGCGTGCACGTAGTGGTCGGCGAACGGCGCCTGGCCGGTCAACCGCTCGGCGTGCGCCGCCGAGCACTCGTGGTGCGGGAAGAGCAGGTCGTTGCCGCCGCCCTGCACGTCGATCCGGTCGCCGAGCAGGTTCAGCGCGATCACCGCGCACTCGATGTGCCAGCCGGGCCGCCCGGCGCCCAGCTCGCCACCCGGCCAGGACGGCTCGCCCTCGCGGGCGCCGCGCCACAGCAGCGGGTCGAGCGGGTCACGCTTGCCGGCCCGGTCCGGATCGCCGCCCCGCTCCGGGAAGATCTCCAGCATCTGCTGGCGGGACAGGTTGGACTCGTAGCCGAACGCCGGCGCGGCGGTGAGGTCGAAGTAGATGTCCCCGGTGCCGTCGTCGAGGCGGTACGCCGCGCCGTCCTTGAGCAGCACCTGGACCTTCTCGGCGATGTCCGGGATCGACTCGATCGCCCCGACGTAGTGCGCCGGGGGGATCATCCGCAGGGCCTCCATGTCCTCCCGGAACAGGGCGGTCTCCCGCATGGCCAGGACCTTCCAGTCCTCGCCGTCGCGCTCGGCCCGCTCCAACAGCGGGTCGTCGATGTCGGTGACGTTCTGCACGTACCGCACGGTCAGGCGGGCGTCCCGCCACATCCGCTGCACCAGGTCAAAGGTGATCATGGTGGCGGCGTGCCCGAGGTGGGTCGCGTCGTACGGGGTGATGCCGCAGACGTACATCGAGGCGACCCCGCCGGGCTGGCTGGGATGGACACCTTGCCGCGCCGAGTCGTACAAGCTCAGTGGCTGGCCCCTGCCCGGCAGCCGTGGCACCTCGTGTCCCGCCCAAGACTCCATGACCGCCAGCCTAACGATCTGTCAGGCACTCGGGGTGCGCGCCTCGGGTGATCAACGCGACAACGGCTCACATGGGCGGCCAGGGCATCGCCGGCCAATCCTGCGGGGGCAGCGGGAACCGGCCGGTCTCCCGCAGCCGGTCCACCCGGGCCGCCAGCTCGGCGACCTCGCCCACGGTCAGATGCTCGGCGAGCTCGTCACCGAGCGGGCCGGCGACGAGCTGACCGGCCAGCCCGTCCAGTGCCGCCACCGCCTCCGGCGGGAGCTGCCGGCCGGCCCAGCCCCACAGCACCGTACGCAGCTTGTCCTCGACGTGGAAGCAGACGCCGTGATCCACCCCGTAGATCCGGTCGTCCGGGCCTGAGATCACGTGGCCGCCCTTGCGGTCGGCGTTATTGATCACCGCGTCGAGGACGGCCAGCCGGGCCAGGCGCGGATCGTCGGCGTGGGCGAGGGCGTACGGGGCTCCGTCGTCGTCGCGGGCCGCGGCCACCGGAAACCAGCGCGACGGCACCGCGGGGGCCGGCACGAACCCGACCAGCGGCTCGGCCGCCTCCGGCTCGTCGATCCAGAGCTGGCAGGAACCGGGCCCGAACGGCCCGTCCCGTAGTACGGTCGGCGGCACCAGATCCCACCCGGTGGCCCGGGACACCAGGTACGCCGCCACTTCCCGGCCGGCGAGCGTGCCGTCCGGGAAGTCCCAGAGCGGGCGCTCGCCCCGAACCGGCTTGTAGACACAGCGGGCCGTCAGCCCGTCCAGGGTGAGGATCCCGCGCAGGGTCGTGTTGGAGGCGTCGACCAGCCGCCCCTCCAGGGCGAGCTCACCGTCGCTGAGCAGCCGCAGCGTGGCGGCACCGTCCTGTCGGGGCTGAAGTTCCGACGAGGTCACCGGTGATAACCGTTGTGCCGCGGGCAGAGATGGCCGGCCGGGTCCAGCGGCTGACCGCAGAGCGGGCACGGCGGGCGGCCTGCGTTCACCACGCGGCGGGCCCGCTCGATGAACGCCCGGGTCTCCTCGGGAGTCAGCCGGACCCGAAGCCGGTCCAGGTCGTCGTCCGGCTCGTCCGGGTCCTCGTCCTCGTCGTCGTCGGCGTCGCCCAGCGCGACCTCGGCCTCCGCCTCACCGACGGCGATCGCCTCGATCACCACGGTGGCGGTGTCCACGTCGAAGGCCAGGCCCAGCGTGCCGACCCGGAACTCCTCGTCGACCGGGGTGTCCAGCGGGTCGTTGTCGCCGGCCGCGACGGACGCCTCGGGCAGCTGCATGCCAAACCGGCGCTGCGCCTCGGCGAGCAGCTCCTCCAGCTTTTCGGCCAGCAGGGACACCTGGACCTTCTCCAGCGCGACGCTGACCAGCCGGCCGCCGCCGCGTGCCTGCAGGAAAAACGTACGTTCCCCCGGCGGACCGACGGTCCCGGCGACGAACCGCTCCGGCGGTTCGAAGGCGTGCACCTGGTGGGTCATACCCACGACCCTATCCGGAGGCCGGAACCGCCGCGTAGCGCACCGACGTGGAATCCGCCCAGGGCGAAACGCCGGGCCCCACGGGGGCGCTTTCCGGGCGTGGCGGGCCGGCTCACGGGCGCACTCCCGCACCGCCGCCCACGGCCGCGTCCGAATCCGTCGTACCCGCCGCCCGCCGTCGCCGCTTGCCCGGCGGCGGCACCAGACCCGCCAGGTCGCCGCCGGTGTCGTTGAGCCGGATCAGGAACGGCCGCAGCGGCGTGTAGCGGATCGCCGTCACCGACGCCGGGTCCGCGACGATCCGCTGGAAGAGATCCAGGTGTACGCCGAGCGCGTCCGCCACGATCGCCTTGATCACATCGCCGTGGCTACAGGCCAGCCAGACCGCCTCCGGCCCGTGCTCGGCCGTGACCAGGGCGTCCCAGGAACGCACCGCGGCGACCGCCCGCGCCGCCATCGCCGCCATCGACTCCCCCTCCGGGAAGGCGACCGCGCTGGGATGCTGTTGGACCACCGGCCACAGCGGATCCTTGGCCAGCTTCTTCAGTGGCTGCCCCTCCCAGCTGCCGTACCCGCACTCGATCAGCCCCTCCTCCACGAGCGGCTCGGCCTGCGGCAGCGCCAGTTCCAGGGTCTGCCGGCAGCGGATCAGCGGGCTGGTCACCACCGCCGCCAGGGGCAGCCCCTTCAGTCGCTCGCCAACCGCCGTGGCCTGAGCGCGGCCGGTCTCGTCCAGCTCGACCGGCTGCCGGCCGGCCAGGCCGCCGTCGGCGTTCGCGGTGGTCCGGCCGTGTCGCAGAAGCAGAAGGGTCGCCACGCTGACCACCCTAAGGCGGTACGCCGCCCGATGTGTCCCACCGTGCGCGGTGTACGCCGCGCGCCGCCGGCTCATGATCCGCGCAGTTTCCCTGAAAGTGCTGCCTCCCGCCGTCGCGAGGGGCCACTTTCAGGGAAGTTGTCCGGATCTTGCCGGCGTCCCTGGCCCGGTGCGCGGGTTGTCCGGACCTTCCCGGCCGCGCCCCGGCCCGGTGCGGGTTGTCCGGATCTTGCCGGCGTGCCCAGGCCGGGTGTGGTGGTGTGGGGTGAGTGTCGGGTTCGTGGTGTGGTCGGGGGTCCCGGGGCCGGAATGCCGGGTGGGGGTCGGTCGTTGAACACGGGTGCACGGCCGAGGAGGACGCCCCCGCCTGGCGGGGTGCGTGAGGCCCGGAATGAT
>NZ_JBEZFI010000060.1:0-27900 GCF_040649295.1 Micromonospora sp. NPDC048999
CCCGCATCCGCAGCGAACGACAACGACGCTGGGGCCAACCCGCTACTCAAGCAGCCTGACCCCAACACCGTGAACGTTCGTGGTCACGGCACTAGCCGAACGTTATCGGGTCGGGCGGGTGCTGCTGGCCGGCGATGCGGCACACATCCATCCACCCATCGGCGGACAGGGCCTCAACCTGGGCGTTCAGGACGCATTCAACCTCGGCTGGAAACTGGCCGCACAGATCCGCGGCTGGGCGCCGGAGACACTGCTGGACACCTACCAGGCCGAACGTCATCCGGTCGCCGAGGACGTGCTGGACAACACCCGTGCCCAGACGGAACTGCTGTCCACCGAACCAGGCCCGCAGGCCGTGCGCAGGCTGCTCACCGAACTGATGGACTTCGACGAGGTGAACCGCTATCTGATCGAGAAGATCACCGCGATCGGCATCCGCTACGACTTCGGCGCAGGCCCCGACCTGCTCGGCCGCCGCCTGCGCGACATCGACGTGAAACAGGGTCACCTCTACGGTCTGCTGCATCGCGGCCGCGGCCTGCTGCTGGACCGCACCGAACGCCTGACCGTCGGCGGCTGGTCGGACCGGGTCGATTACCTCGGGGATCCCACTGCGGTACTGGATGTTCCGTGCGTCCTGCTACGCCCCGACGGCCACGTCGCTTGGATCGGCGACGATCAGCAGGACCTGGACGACCACCTCTCCCGCTGGTTCGGCAAGCCTGCCAACTAATTTCGCCTGACGGCGAGCAGATCTGAGGCGCTGTCGGGCCAGGAGCTGGGAGTGGGCGGCGTTCTCGTCGGACATCCACCGCCCGCTGGCATGGCGGAAAATGGCCATGCGTGCCCCTTCTCATCGAATCAACACGTGGACACTCCCGTTCGCGGCCGGGGAGGCGATCGCCCTACCGGGAAGGGATCGACCGGCTGGCTTGCCCAGTCCTCGCGTAAAACGGATCTGGGGTGCCGGCAGAGCCGACACCCCAGATCCGTTGCGGTGCTAGGACGCCGCGCAGCTGGCGGTCGGGTTCGTGTTGTTGCCGTTCTTGTAGAGCGTGATGCCGAAGGTGTTGCCGGAGCCGTTCGGTCGGGCGGTCAGCGTGCCGGTGCTGCCGCTGACCGAGGCACTCCAGCTGTTCTGCAGGCTCTGGCTGCCGTTCAGCCGGATTGTGACGGTCCAGTTGTTGCTGCCGCTGACCGCGAGGTTCACGTTGAACCGGTCGGTCCACTCCTGGGTGCGCGTGACGCTGACGGTGCAGCTGCCAGCACCGGTCGGGGTCGGCTGGGGGTTGCCGCCGGAGCCTTCGCTGACGGTGATGCTGGAGCTGCCGCTGCTCTGGTAGCCCTCGGTGGCCATGATCTGGTAGTCGTGGGTGCCGAGGTTGAGGCCGAGGTTTTTCCAGGCGTTGAAGTGGTTGGCGGTGGTGATGGTGCCGCTGTTGCGGTGCGACTGCCGGACGCTCCAGTACTGGTAGAACGTCGCCGTTCCGTCGATGGAGGGCTGGTTGACTCGCTGCGTGCGGTAGATGTCGTAGGTGCTGCCGTCGGTGGTGACCGACCCGAGCCGGGTAGCGCCCGAACTTGGGTTGTAGCTGCCGAAGTTCTCCACGATGTAGTACTCGATGAGCGGGTTTCTGGTCCACCCGTACAGCGCGAGATACCCGTTGCCGTTCGGGCTGAACGAGCCGGAGTAGTTCACGGTGTGGCTGGACCCGGGCTTCCAGCCCTTGCCGACGACCATGTTGTTCATGCTGCTCCACTGGACGCTGTAGGAGCCGCCGGCACCCAGCGTCATGGTGACGTTGCCGTTGTCCTTCCAGTACGAGTAGAAGTACCCGTTGTGGGTGCCCGTCGAGTTCGACGTGAGGGTCCGGTCGGCTTCGGCGTGGGCGACGCCGACCACGGTCAGCCCGGCGGCGGCCAGCACGAGGGCGCTGACGCCGCTGACGAGCAGTCTGAACCGGCCGCGACCGCGGCCCCTTGGGCGGGCGGGAGCATCGTTCATGGTGTCACCTACTCGTGAGACCTGGCGGACGAGCCAGGCGGTGGTGGGGGGTTGTGCCGCTCGGCGGCGCTGACGGCCGTCGATGAATTATCGTCATTGAGCGGCGGCTCACATGTCAAGGATTTCCGGAACGGGTCCGGAAGCCTGCTGCCCGCCGACCCCCTGGTCGGAACCTAATCGCCAAGGCGCCCCGGAGGCGCCGATCTAGCGCGGCGGACAGCGAGAATCGGAAGTTTCCGGAGCGTTCCGGATCATCCGCTGACAGGCGGCCTCGCCGAGTTCGCTGCCGACCAGCCAGTACGCGCGCCGCCACAGGCGCTATCGGGTAATGGTGGCGCCGAAGTCGTCGAGTGCTTCCGGCGGCAGCGCGGGTGTCGGCCAGGACACCGAAAGCTCCCGTGTAGACCAGCCCTGCGCGAAAGGGGCCCGTGCGGCTCTGGATGAGGGCGACGGTGCGGTCGCGGGATGCGGTACCCGGCGGTTGTCGGCGGTGACCAGGCCGAGCGCTCGCCCCTGGGCGTCCTCGTCCTTCCATTGCCTATCCGTGAGATCGGCGTCGGCTTCCACGTGATGACCTGCGGGTCGTGGCCAGATAGGTGGCGGTGATCATCTGAACGGCTCATGCCCGCCCTGCTACCACCAGCAAGGGCGCGTCTACACCAAGCGGATCAAGCCGGACACCCCCACGACTTTGCCGGGGCCCTGCTTACCCAGCCGGGTCCGGGTGGGATCGGTTGTCAGGTGGACGGGCTGGCCGGCGATGTGATCACCGACGGCTTGCCGGTTCCGTCATTGCTCATCCGTCGGTGCAGCAAGGCCGGCGGGTAGCTCCAGACCACTCGTCCTCGACGTACCGTGAAGTGCTGGTCACCCGCCCGGTGCCGCTGCGCGCCCTCGTCACCGTGGCCGGCTCCCGCTGGAGCATCGAAGAACTATTCCAGACCGGCAAAGGCCAGGTCGGCCCGGGCCACTACCAGGTCCGTGGCTGGACCGGCAGGCACCTACTAACCCAGACTCAGGTTGTGCTGCTCGAGCTCACTTTGGATGAGCTCGAGCGCTTTCGGCCCCATGCCGTGCAGCTTGGCCAGCTCGGCGCGCGGCACCCCTTCAAGGTCCCGCAGGGCCGTGTAACCAGCGTTGTTCAAGGCCCGCGTCGCTGGTGCACCGATCTTCGGCAGGGCGTCGGGGGAGGAATTCACGCTCTTCATCATGTTGCGTCCGGCCCATGGCTGCAACGTGGCGCGCCGCGATCAGCCGGACACCCTTCGGGAGGCAGAGGGTCGTGTCAGACGTACGGTGGCCGTCCTCGTTCCGGCGGTGCCCCTCTCGTCCGTCATCGCCACGTAGCAGCTCGCGACCATGAATCCGTTCGACTCCGACGCCACGAACGCCACGTAGATCCAGGTCGAGCAGCTCAGCTCCGTCGAGGACGGTCCGCAACCGTCGCCGAACGACCTCGTATCGCGGCTCGATGTACATCTCGATGTGGTAGCCGGCTCGCGTGGCCCGGAACGTCACTGCCGTACAGGGCCACAGCTCTCGCCAGTCGGACTCGTATCCGGCCCGGTGGCTCGTCGACCGGACCGCGGCGGCGGCGGAGCTGACCGGGGCGCTGCGCACCGCCGCCGGAGAGTTCACCGGCTGAGCGGATGGGCGGGACACTGGGGCAGCGCGGGAAGGCGCCGTGTGATCTCATCCCAGCGATGACGACACCGGACACCCCCGCCACCGATCCCGACGCCGCCACGGCCACGCCGCCGCAGGTGCGCCGCATGATCGTGCTCATGCTCGCCAACCTGGCCGTGAGCGCGCTGCTCGCCGTCTTGATGCTGGTCCTCCAGGAGCAACTGCTGGATTACCAGCTCGCGCACCTCGACCTGTCCGCCGGCACCGACCTAGCCGCCGCCCGAGAGACGCTGCGTTCCTCGGCGTGGTCCCGCGTGCTACCTGTGGCGCTCGTCGCGCTCGGCTACCTGTGGGTGATCCACGGGCTGCAGCGGGGCCAGCGAAAGGCGTACCGCCAGGTGGTCTTCATCTCGGTAGTCGTGCTGCTCGGTTCCGGCCTGACCCTGCTCCAGCCGTTCCCTTGGTGGATGCGGGCGCTCAACGTCGCCAAGGCGCTCGTGGCGGTCGCACTCCTCTTCCTGGCCAGCCGCCCCCAGGTCCGCAGCCGGTTTGCCGCGGTCAACCGACCCGACGTGGTCGACCGCTTCTCGTCCTGATCTCCGGCTGCCGCCGCGCCTGCCCGGCGCGGCGGCCGGCCAGCCGTACGGGCAGAGCTGGCCGAGGCCGTCCTTCCGGCCCGCACGATGGCCTGGGTCCGGTCGGTGCCCCGGAGCTTGGTGAGCACGTTCGACAAGTGGTTGCGCACGTTCCCTCACTGGCCAACTCGAGCCCGGCGATGGACGCCAACGCACCTATGGCGGCGATGGCGAGATTGAAACTCGGTCCGCGCAAGGCGGAGGTGGAGACCATGGCATTGCGAGTCGCGCGCTGGCTTCCCCGGTGCGACAGCCATCCGAGTACGGCGATCACTATGACAGGAAGGGCGGCGGCCGGAGTGAGTGCTGCGATAAGCGCCAGACCCGCCGCCGTCTGGAGAAGAGCGACGGCAACGGAGTTTGACCACTTTGGATAAAAGGCGTCAAGACCCATTGCCATCCGGATAAGCCATCTGTCGAGGTCAGCGCGGTGGGCTGTCCGTCGCGCTCGCCGCCCCGCGATCGCGGCCGAGGACCCACCTGAGGCCGTCGCAGCGATAGGGTCGATCGATGGAACGTGGCGAACTTTGGTGGGCCCAACTCGACGACAAACGACCCGTCGTACTGCTGTCGGATGGCGCGGGGCTGGAGTTCCGGGCCGCGCAGATCGTCGCCCCGGCCACGCCTGCCGAGAAGCAGGGCTTCGTGCTGATGTCCGGCGAACAGGCGGTCGACGCCGATGAGCGGCGCAGCATCGTCGACGCGGCCGGGCCGGACGCGCGAGCGATTGGCATCGAAGTCTTTCTCGGTGCGCAGGAGGGCCTCGCCGAGGAGGGTGTGGTCCGGGTGGCGCTGCCCACGGACGGGAAGATCTTCTGCAGCTGGACGCTGTCCCTTACCGGGGAGTGCCTCATCGAGCGGATCGGTGTCCTCTCCCCAGCGAAGCAGCACGAGCTCGACGTCGCGATGGAGCTGTCCGGCGTCGAGTGACCGGCCGACCGGCTCCCGGGCCAGCACGCCTCGGGCGGCCAGCATCGCGCCGCGCAGGGAGGACCAGTCGCCGAGCCGGGTGAGCAGCACCGGGGCGGGGGAGTGACCCGACCGGGCCAGCATGGACAGCTGACGGGCGACCTCGCCGACATATCCGAGACCGACGCGGCGAAGCCACCCGCCCGGCGCTGGATCGCCGGTCCGGAGGCCTCGGCCTGCACGCATCCGCGGCGGACGCAGTCGCATCGCTCGTGCAGCATCCGTATGAACATGCCGACGATCTGCGCTGGCAGACGTGTGTTCGCGGCTCCCGTCGAGTCCGTGAACCCACGAAGAGGCCATCGACTGTGCCTGCGGGCTCTGCCTCGGCGATCCCGTCGCCTGGTCCTGACCCACGAGGATTAACGCGGAGTCGCACTAGTACCATTAAACCTATCGGTTAACTAGGTTTTTGCCGGAAGGGTGGTGGACGATGGGGCGGGCGAGCACCACCGTCGTGGTCGGCGGCGGCTGTAGCGGCGCGCTGGCGGCGATCCACCTGCGCGACGACCCGCGGCAGGAGGTGGTGATCGTCGATCCGGCACCGCGCGGGGCGCTTGGCCGCGGCGCGGCGTACCGCACAACGGACCCTGCTCACCTGCTCAACTCCCGGGCGGCCGCGATGAGCGCGCTGGCGGACGCGCCCGACGATTTCCTCGATTGGTGCCATGAACAGGGCCTTCCGGTTGGACCGGCGGACTTCGCGCCACGCGCGGTGTACGGCGATTACCTGCACGACCGGCTGACCCGGGTGGAGTTCACGCACGTGCGCGGCGTCGCGGCGCGGGTCCGCGTGGACGGGGCGGTGCTGCTGCGCGGCGGGGGCGCGATCGCGGCCGACCGGGTGGTGCTCGCGCTCGGGCACGGGGCGCCGGTCGGGCCGCTGGCGATCACCTCGGCCGTCCGGACACATCCCGACTATGTGGGAAACCCGTGGCTCCCCGGCGCACTGGACGGCGTGCCGGGCGATCTGCCGGTACTGCTGATCGGCACCGGGCTGACCGCCCTCGACGTCGCCCTCACCCTCGACGGCCGGGGCCGCCGGGCGCCGATGCTCGCCGTCTCGCGCCGCGGGCTGGTCCCCCAGCCGCATCTGAAGCGCCAGCCGGCCGGGGACGCCGGGTTCGCCTACCACGGCAGCGACGCGGCCGGGCTGCTGCGCGCCGTGCGGCGCTACGCCGGGACGCAGCCGGATTGGCGCTGCGCGGTCGATGCGCTCCGGCCGCAGATCGACCGGCTCTGGCGGCAGCTGTCGGTGGACGCCCGCCGTCGGTTCCTGCGGCATGTCGCGGCGTACTGGGAGGTCCACCGGCACCGGATGGCCCCGTCGATCGCGGAGAAGATTCAGCGGATGCGGGAGCGGGGCGCGCTGGCCGTGCGCGCCGGGAAGATCCGCGCGGTCCGCCGCGGCGAGCGCGGGTTCGTGGTCACCGTCAACGACACAGCGTTCATGGTGGGCGCGATCGTGAACTGCACCGGCCCGGGCGGGGCGGCCACCACAACGCTGGGCCGGGCGCTGCTGGACGACGGGCTTGCCCGGCGCGACGCCACCGGCATCGGGCTGGACGCGGACGGCCTCGGGCGGCTCATCGACCGCGACGGCGAGCCGGTCGAGCACCTCTTCGCCGTGGGGCCGACTCGCCGCGGCGCCTGGTGGGAGACGACCGCGGTGCCGGAGATCCGGGCCCAGGCGAGGGCGCTGATGCAGCCCCGCGTTGATTCTTGAGGGTTCAAGCTGTTTTAGCGGTCGGCCGCCGTAGGTCCATCGGAGGGGCTTAGCAGTGCGGTTGTAGACCCAGTACGGCAGCCGCCGTCCTGGCATGGATACCCGGCGTCGCCGGTCACGCAGTCGGGCGGCTGTTCCGTCTCACGGCGCAGTGGTTCCCCGTCCAGCGTTCCCAGCCGGTGGTAAGTCCCGTCGTGATACAGCAACGGCGCGACCGTTGTGCACACGTGGGCCTGTTGCACGACCGCTACAACAAGAACATGATCGCCGAGCGGTATCCGCTGCTCGACGGTGCACCGCAGCCACGTGGGAGTGCCATGGAGCATGGGCTCCCCGGTCGCCAACGGCGACCAGTTCGTGGGTTCGGCGAAGCGGTCGATACCGCTGGTGGCGAAGCGACGTGCCAATTCACGCTGGTGGTCACCGAGCACGTGCACCAGCACGCTGTCGCTTTCCTGCATGGCGGGGAACGATGAGGCCGCGGCGGCGACCGCGAAGCTGACCAACGGAGGAGCCAGCGACAGGGATGCGAGTGAAGTGGCGGTGAAGCCGACGGGGCCGTGACGTCCATTGAGCGTCACGATGACCACCCCGGCCGCGTGCCGGCGCAGGGCATGTCGGTATTCCTCGGGGCTGATGCCGGCCGTACGGTCGGCATCAGCGGTAGGGACGCTCATCGGACCCTGGGCCTTCCGAGTACCGCCCGCGCCGTCTGTAGAACCGGTATCTGCTGCTCGGCCCACGCGTCCAGTACGGGGTCGAGGTCGGCCAGGTGCCCCTCGTCCAGGAGGACGGCGGTGCTGGGCAAAGTGGCACCGAGTTCGCGCAGCACGATCCGCAGGTGCAGTTCCGTGAGTAGTCGGTGGCTGACCGACGCGGAGACCACGACCGGGATGGCCGTGGCGCTCGCCAACGAGTCTGCGGGGAGCAGGTCGAGGAATGATTTGAGCAGGCCGGTGAAGCTGGCCTTGTACACCGGTGTGGCCACGATGAGCACCTCGGCCGAGCGCACGGCCGCCAACGCGTCCTCGATCCGGGCGTGTCCGGGCTCGTACACATGGCCTGCGAGTTGGGCGAGGTCGACCACGTGTCTGGTGCCGCTGGCGGGCACCCGCTGGGCGAGTCGCGTCGCCGCGTCCATGGTGCGCGAGCCTGGTCGCGGGTTTCCGGACAGGATGACGACGGGCTGCCGGCCGGCATCGTGCTCTGTTCGCTCGGGCGCTGCCATTACCGCGACCTTTTCCCGTGCCGCTCGCGCAGGCGGGGCGTTACGTGCGTAGCGAACCGTTCCATCTCCGTGAAGTGCGGCTGGAACTGGAAGAGGAACGTCTCGACCCCGGCGTCGACGAACGCGCTGATTCGATCGGCGACCTGGGTGTAGCTGCCGACCAGTCCGGCCAGGGTGCCGCCGTTGGTTCCGATGCTGGGGACCCCCACCGCGTTGCGGCCCATGACCCGAGCCGGGTCGGCGCCTGCGATGGAGCGGCGCTGCGCCTGGGTCAACGTCCACAGGCGTTCGAACTCCTCGTCGGCTTCCTCCTCGGTGGGTCGGGCGATCACGAAGCTGGTAAGCCCGAACCGCAGCGGGTCCGGCAACGGTCGCGGCCGGGATACGAGGTCCGCGATGATGGCTTTCACTCCGTCTGGGCCGTCGAGCGGCCGACCGTTGATCAGGAACACGTCTGCGGCGGCGGCCGCCAGCGCACGCGCCGGTTCCGACTCCCCGCCGAAGTAGACCAGAGGCGTGGTGAATGGCTGCGGCCGCAGGAGGAGTTCGTCCGCCTTCAGGTATTCACCCCTGAACGTGACCCGCTCGCCGGTCCACAGCCGCTGGACGATCGACAGCCACTCTCGGGAGTAGTCGTAGCGACGGTCGTGGTCGATCAGCGTCAGGCCGAGCTTCTGGATTTCGGGGAGGAACCAGCCCGACACCAGGTTGATCGCAAAGCGGCCGTGGCTGATGTGACTGATCTGGGTGGCCATCTTGGCCAGCACGCCCGGGTTGTACAGGAACGGTTTGACAGCCGCGATGATCTCGATGTCTGAGGTCGCCTCGGCCACCCCGGCGGACGTCGTCCACGTGTCGAGAACGTCGGTTTCGTCGTCACCGGGGTTGATGGTGTGCTGGGCGATGAGAGTGGTGTCGAAACCCAGCCGCTCGGCCTCGACCACTGTCTTTCGGTTGTCCTCGTAACTGCCGCGGAGGCTTTCCTCGGGGTGGTTCTTCACCGCCCAGTTGCCGCTGATGGGTGTCCAGACTCCGAGGCGCGGCGGCTGCTGCTCAGTGCTCATGGTCGTTTCCCTCCTGGGTTTTCAGCCTTGCGGCAGCACGTCGTTGAAGTCGCTGAGGAAGATCTTCCGGACGTCGACCGGGCGTTCGATGAACTTGATGCGCTGCAGTTCGTCCGCGAATGCCTGCTGCTTGGTGAGGAAGGCGTCGTCGATCGGCTGGTAGCCGGCGCCGCTGATGGTGAACGTGGTCGACAGGGTCGTGAGGCTGTAGTCGCTGCGCGGCTTGACGGCCTCCGCCGCCTCGTCGGGGTGCTGCGAGGCCCACAACCCCAGCGCGGAGGCGGACTTGAAGATCGCACGCAGCGCCTCGTGCTTCTTCTCGTAGGCCTGGGGGCTGACGCGCAGGCAGTAGAGGTTGTTCACCACTCCCGCGATCCCGTCGATCTCGACCAGATCCGGGTGGCGTTCGAGGATGTCCGGGGCACTGGGGGAGTTGACCGAGTACGCGGCAATGTCCCCCTTCAGCAGCGCGTTGATGCCGTCGGCGCCGAGAAGGTCCACTGCCTTGACGTCCTTGTCGGTCAGGTTGTTCTTCTTCAGCAACCGCTGGTAAAGCAGCCCGTGGTTGGAGCGGATGGGCATGCCGACGCGCTTGCCGGCCAGATCGGCGAAGCTGCTGATGCCCGAGTCCCGACGTACGACGTACTTGATGTTCTGGTTGTTCGGCTGGGTGCACCCGATGACCTTCTGCCGACTGCCCGAGGCGGCGGCGGTGATCGGGCCGATGTCGCCGGTGTCGGAGATGTCGACCTGGCCGGCCTCCATGGCCGAGTTCAACTCTGCCGAGTTGGCGAACTTGCGGTAGGTGATCTCCACGCCTGGCACCTGAAGGTTCTTCGCCTCGAACAGTGGCGTGTATCCGTACAGGTCGGTGGTGACCAGGGTGATCTCGACGGTTCCGCCGCCGTCGGCGCTGGCGTTGCCGCCGGCGCAGCCGGCCAATGCGAGGGCGGCGGCGGTGGCGGCGAGCGCGATGCGTCGGGTGGAAATGGGCATGGTTGAGCCTTCCATCATTGCTGGTGGCGAAAAGGGTTAGTAGCGGCCGAGTTCGGTTTCGTACCGCGCTGCTCCGAGGTGTTCGAGGATCCGGAGACGGACCCGTTCGAAAGCCGGGTCCTCCCGGCTGCGTGGACCGCCGAAGCTAAGTTCGATCTCGTCGGCGAGCTTGCCTTGGGACAGGACGAGGACGCGGTCGCCCAGCGCGATCGCCTCGTCGACGTCGTGGGTGACGAGGACGACACTGAGGCGGTGCGTCCTCCACAACGAACGCACGAGGGCCTGCATCCGGAGCCGGGTCAGCGCGTCGAGCGCTCCAAGAGGCTCGTCCAGAAGGAGGACCGAAGGCCGCCGGACGAGAGCGCGGGCGAGAGCGACTCGCTGAGCCTCGCCGCCTGACAGGGTGCCGGGCCAGGCGTCCGCCCGAGCTTCGAGGCCGACCTCGGCGAGCACGTCGACGGCCTGCCGCCGCAGGCCCGAGCGGCTGCCGTGCAGGCCGAACACGACGTTTTCCCAGACGGACCGCCACGGCAGGAGCCGGGCGTCCTGGAAGCCGACCGCGACCGGTTGCCGCACTACGACGTCACCGTCGTAGTCGGAGTCCAGGCCGGCGAGTACGCGCAACAGGGTGCTCTTACCGCCGCCGCTCTCACCGACGATGGCCAGAAACTCGCCCTGCGCGACGTCGACATCCACGCCGTCGAGGATCAACCGCGATCCGTAGTGTTTGCTCAGGCCGCGCACGGAGATGGACACGCCGGGCGCGGGCTGCGGGGGCACGGTGCGCGCGTTCATCGGTCCACGAACTCTCGCCGCCACGGCAGGGTCTTCCACTCGATGAGTCGGACGATGCTTTCGATCCCAATGCCGAGAAGCGCGTACAGCGCCAGGCAGAGCACGATCGTGTCGGTCTGCAGGAAGTCCTTCGCCCGGATCAGCATGTAACCGATGCCCGACTCCGCGGCGACCGTCTCGCCGAAGACGAGGCTGAGCCAGGCGACCGCCAGGGAGAACCGCAGCCCGATGAGGAACTGCGGTAGCGCCCCGGGCAGGATGACGTGCCGGAAAATGGTGTACCGGGACGCGCCGCAGGTCTGGGCGAGCTCACGGAACCGCGGATCGACCGCGCGAATGCCCTTGCTGAAGTTGAGGTAGATCGGGAAGAGAACCCCGATCGCCACCAGACCGACCTTGAGCGCCTCGTCAATTCCCAGCCATAGCAGTAACAGCGGCATCATGCCGAGGGTGGGGACCGCACGGAGCATCTGCAGCGGGGGGTCGACCAACTCGTCGGCGACTCGTGACAGCCCGGTTGCCAGGCCCAGGAACGCACCGATCAGTACGCCGATGAACAGACCCAGCGCCACCCGCAGCAGTGAGGCCAGTACGTTGGTGGCCAGGACCCCGCTGGCAGCGAACTCGACGAAACGGTCCCAGACCATTCGCGGGCTCGCGAAGGTCACCGGGTCCAACCAGCCGATGGCGGAGGCGAGTTGCCAGAGCGCGACCAGGAGGGCCGGGACCAGTACGCGCCGGGCCGACGTGAGTAGGCGCCGCCGGCCGCTCCCGCGCTTCCTGAGCACCCGCTGTGGGGCGGTCCGGTCGGGCAGTTCCCGCCCGGCGGGCGTTTCTTGAGGCGGGGTGGTGGCGGCTGCTGCCGTTGTCATGGTCGGACACCTCCTTCGTACGCGGCGGTCACAGCAGCGCTCCCCTTGGGGGAACCCCGCTGAGGACGTGGTTGCCGATGTGGTGGTACTTCCAGCGGGTCGGGTCGTGGAGCGTATGGGTACGGGCGTCGCGCCAGAACCGGTCCAGACCGAGTTCCTCGTCGGTGGCGCTGGTGCCCGCGAAGGAGAAGAGTTCGCTGGCCGCGGTTACCGCTGTCTCGGCCGCCAGCGCCCTGGCGGCCGCCACCGCAAGGGAGGCCTCCACCGCCTTGTCGGCGTCGAGTTCCGCGTCAGCCTCGGCCGTGTCCACCGCGTCGGCGGCGCTGTGCAACAGTGCCCGGGCGGCACGCACCTGTACGGCCAGCCGTCCGACCTCGTAGACGAGGTGATGCTCGTCCGACGCGCGCTGCCAGGGACTGTCGGGGTAGGCGCGGCTGCGGGTGCGGACGAAGCCGGCGGCACTTGCCAACGCCGCCTCGGCGAGTCCTACGTCGATCGCCGCATGCAGCAACTGCCCTGCGGCACCGGAGGTCCGCGGCGTGGTCGCGTCGAACGGCCAGGGCACGATCCGGTTGCCGGGCACCCGGACGTCGACGAGAAGAGTCGTCCCACTGTGGGTCCCGCGCTGTCCCATGGCCGACCAGTCGCCGCCGAAGGACATACCCGGCGAGCCCTGCTCCACGTACGCGACGACGTCTCGGCCGTCGGGATCCTTGGTCTTCACCGGCACCCAGTCCGCGGTCGCGGCACCGGTCGTGTAGTACTTGCGGCCGTTGAGCAGGAGGTCCGAGGTTCCCTCCAGCGGCCGCAGGCTTGTCGAGGTCTGCCCGGTACGACGGTCTACGCCCCGCTCGGCCATGGCGTTGCCGAAGCGGGCTCCGCGCAGCAGTTCGGCGAAGAAGAACTCCTGCTGCTCACGCGTTCCCGCCTCTCGCAACACCCGTACGAACACGAAGTGGTTCTGTAGCAGTTGGCTGATCGAGGCGTCGGCGACGGCCAGGAGCCGGAATATCTCCGCCAGCGCGCGGTGACTGACCTCGGCGCCACCATGGCTGCCCGGCACCGTGATGCCGAGAAGCCCGGAGCGTCGGATCTCCTCGAGCTCGGCGCGCGGGATCGCGCGATCACGATCGCGCTCCCGCGCCCCGACGGCGAAGCGGCCCGCCAGGGCGGTGGCGACGCCGACGGCCTCGGCGTCACCGGTCAGGACGGCCACCTGCGCGGCGTCGACTTCGGCGGTCGGCGTGGCGGTCATCCCGCAACCGCCGCTCGGGCCCCCAGGAGACGTCGCGCATTGCCACCTGCGACGGCCGCCACGCCCGCATCGTCCAGGCCGGCGGCGGCCAGGGCGGCCAGCACGCCGTCCCGATCGATCGACTCGGCGACGATGGGGGAGTCCGACCCGACGAGGACATGATCGGTGCCGACGACGTCCACGAGGTAGCGGATACTCGTCGGGTCGAAGCCCATGGTGTCGAGGTAGACGTGCCGCCGCGCCTGCTGCGGCGCCCGCCGGCTGATCTGTTCGATCAGTCCGGCGAAGGTACCGAGCAGAAGCGCCGGCGCCCCGATCAGCGGGATGACGATCCGTAGCTGGGGCAGCTTGTCGTACACGGTCGAACCGAGCAAGGCCAACAGACTCGCAGCGTCGATCGCCCCACGGGCAAGCAGCGTCCCGACGCGACCGATGCTCTCCAGTTGCTCGGTGAACCCCCGCGGGTTGATCGGATGCACGAACACCGGAACATCGAGGTCCGCGGCCGCGCGCAGGGCCGGGAACGCGGCCGGGTCGTCGAGCAGGCGGTCACCGCCGTCCGCCGCTGCATCGACAACAACCCCCGACAGACCCAACTCCACCACGGCCCGGCGGACTTCGGCAGCGGATTCCTCGCCCTGCCAGGCGTCGATCGTCGCCAGCCCCAAGAGCCTGCCCGGGTGGGCGGCCACCTGGCCCGCCAAATGGTTGTTGATCTTTTGGATGATGCTCAAGGGCAGGGACGCGCCGGGCGATGCGACCAGCGAAGGTGGGGCGCTGAGGACTCTCGTCGCGATCGACCCTGCGATTGCCGAGGCCAATACGTCGTCGATGTCGGTGATGCGTCGGACCGTCTGCTCGCGGACCCGGGCGACCTCCGGCGGGGCTGACGCCCACAGGGCGGGCGGATAGGTGGGGTCGACGTAGTGGACGTGGAAGTCCACGACGTCTGGTACTCGCGGATTGGACATGAGGGACCTGACTTCCGGGGGTGAGTGTGAACGCACGACGGTCCCTCGCGCTGTTACCGGCGGCGCGAGCAGACTCTGCGTGGGTTGTGGACGGCGATCATCGCCGCGGGGCGGTGGGCGGCGCGGCCGCATGCGGGCCGGACACCGGGATGCCGAGCTGGCTGCTCAGCACCCGGCACGAGGAAGCTGACCGCGTGACGTCGCCGACCGGCGTCAGTCCCGCAGCTCAGCCGATCAAGGGCGACAGAGGGAAGCGGCGGTCCGGCACAAATCGACGTGCCGGCGGTGCCGGTGCCAGACGAAGTGTTGCTCGCTCATGGTGATCCTCCATCGGTCCTGGCCTTAGCACCCGCACTCGCGTCGGCGAGGGGTTGCTGCGACGTCGATGAGCCAGGTCTCTCAGCCGCTCCAGATGGCCCCGATTACCTCGGTGCCAATAACCTACAGTTCCGATAGGGAAAGTAAACTATCGAGGCTCGGACTGTGGCGCAGCTCATGATCATTGGTCGCCGTTCCACGCCTCCCACCGCGGCCCCAGCCAGGTCGCGGTCACCGAACGCGGTAGCCGTCCGCGTCTCTCTCGCCCCGGAAGCCGGATGTTCACGCCGTGAGACGTCCGGGCGGACGAGGGTTGACAGGGCCGATAGGACTCGATAAAGATCTCCTCCGTGCGAAGCGCCTATCTCACCAAGCGAGGTCACATCGACCTCCTGCGCGTCGCCAGCGCTGCCTGTCGACCCTGCGCCTGACGCCGGGTTCCTCTTTCCGCCCGCTGTGGGCGTTCTCCAAAGCCGCAGGTCTCCGGCCCTGCGGCGGTACGTCCACTCCGCGGCACCCTCCCCTTTCGACAGGAGAGCTGTCCATCGTGCACAAAACATCCGTACGCCTGGCTACGGCCGGGCTCACCGCCACACTACTCACCACGGTGGTCTGGACCGGGCCGGCAGACGCCTCCGCGCTGCCGAGCACGCCGCCACCGCCCGTCAGCCCATCCGAGATCGTCGGCTACCCCCGGCAGAACGTGCTACCCGTCTGGCCCGACAACCCGGCCGACGCGTCCCTCCCCATCGGCGCCGTCCCGTACGACGACATCGCCCCGAAACTGAACGTCCTGCAGGCCGCGAGCGACCGGATCTCCGCCCGGGTGGCCGGAAGGTCCAGCGGCGGCTACGACCTGTACGCCGTCACGGTCACCGCCCCGGAGAGCCGGCAGGAGGCCCGCCGGCAGGCGGAGTGGAAGCAGCTCATCGAGGACGAGCCGCTCCGCGCCCGCACCGACCCGCGACTGCTGGCCGAGTACAAGACCCCGCTGTTCGTCAACGCCAACATCCACGGCAACGAGTGGGAGGGCACGGACGCGTCGCTGCGGGTCATCGAGGAGTTCGCCACCAGCACCGATCCCGAAGTGATCGAGCTGCTGAAGCGGAACCGGCTGGTCTTCAACGTCACCTCGAACCCGGACGGCCGGGTCGCCGGCACCCGGGCGAACGCAGCCGGCTACGACCTCAACCGGGATCTGACCATCGTCTCGCAGCCCGAGACGAACCTGATCCGCGAACTCATCATCGACACCAAGCCGATCATCACGCTTGACCTGCACGGGTACGTCAACCCGACGCTGCTGCACCCGAGCACCCCGCCGCACAACGTCAACAACGAGTACGACCTCTACATCAAGCACGGCCTGCCGAACGCCCTGGCGATCGAAGAGAACCTGCGCGCACTCGGTTACCCGGAGACGCAGCGCGCCCGGATTCCGTTCCGGGACGACGCGCCGGGCGTCTGGGACGACTTCCCGCCGATCTACGTGCCGTCCTTCGCGATGCTCCAGAGCAGCATCCCCTACACCATCGAGGCGCCGCTCAACCCGCGCGGCAACAACCTGACACCGCAGGAGCGGGCCCGCCGCGTCGCCGTCAACACCGACGTACACGTGGTGGCGATCAAAACATCGTTGCGGTACATCCAGGACCACCGGACCGAGGTGCTGCACGACCAGGCGGAGGTGTACCGGCGCGGCTGGGCCGGCGAGCCGCTGCGCGACATCCCCGACGGCTACGTGCCCGGCTGGGGCCCGGAACACAACTACCACACGGTCTTCCCCCGGTCGTACGTCATCCCGACCGGTTCCGGCCAGCACTCCGAGCCAGCCGCCGCCCGTCTCGTCGACCTGCTGATCGGCAGCGGCGGCCGGGTGTGGCGGGCCAAGCACGACTTCCGGGCCGGAGGCAGGAGCTACCAGGCCGGTTCCTATGTCGTCGACCTGCACCAGCCCAAGCGTGGCCTGGTCAACTCGCTGCTCGAACCCGGAGTCGACATCACCGATCGGGTCAACGACCTCTACGCCGGCCCGGCCGCTTGGAGCCAGGGACTGACCTGGGGCGCCACCGTCGACACGCTCTGGGACCAGTTGCCGAACGTGCAGCTGACCCGGATCTACGACGGCATCGCCCAGGGTGAACTACCGTCCGCCAACACCGACCTGCGCCTGGACCTCCAGGACACCGCCGACCTCCTGGCGGTCAACTCGCTGATCCGCAAGGGTGTCCGGGTCTACCGGCTCGCCGACGGGTCAGTGGCGATTCCGGCCACCCCGGGCAGCCGCCAACTGCTCAAGGACGAGGTTCGTGCGCACGGCGTCACCTTCCAGCGCGCCCCGGCCGGCTGGCATGGGACACCGCTGAACGAGATCGTCGTCGGCTACCTGGGCAGCGTCGAGGAACGCGACACCCTGACCGACCTCGGCTTCACGGCCCGGGCGGTGACTGCCGCGACGTTGGCCGGCACACTGACCGACGAGGTCGACGTGCTGTTGGTCGCGAGCAACGTCAACGTGGCGAACCTGACCGCTCCGAACCGGAACGCGCTGCAGGCGTTCCTGGCCCGCGGCGGCGGCGTCGTCGGGCTGGGCACCGCCGGCGCGAACTTCGGCAACGCCACCTCGCTGCTGACGGTCACCGCCACCGCCGGGCCGTCGTTGGCCAGCGGAGTGGCCAACATTGTCAACCGCGGCGGCCCGGTCACCTCCGGGGCCATCCCGCACTCGTTCATCAGCCAGCCGGTCTGGTTCACCAACCTCGGCGCCGAGGTGACGGTCGAACAGTCCTACGCCGCGGACCCGCTGCTCGCCGGCTGGTGGGCGGCAACCGGCGCCGGTAGGAACGGGCAGGGCGCCGCCGCGAACCAGGCCAGCATCGTCCGGAGCGTCAGCCCCGGCGGCAACGGTGTGGTGCTCTTCGGCACCGCCCCGACATACCGGCTGCACCCCAAGGGTCTGCAGCCGCAGCTGGGCCGAGCGCTGCTCTGGGCCGCGCAGCCGTGACGCTACCGACACCATGAGCTGATCCCGCAACGGTGAGGGCCCGGACTGGCAGTCCACCTTCCGGGCCCTCACCAAGCACGCATGCGGACGTTGTCCATCAGTTCGAGGCCGGTGATGCCGTCGGGGAAGCCGGGGAAGTTCTCCACGTCAGTAGTGGTCATCAGGGAGTCGCCGGACTGGCTGCCTTCGATGACCAGGGGTGCGAGGTTGGCTCGGGCGACGACGGCGACGTCAGGCGGTGGGATGCAGCTCGGTGAGCAGCTTCTCCACCCGGGTACGGATCTCGTCGCGGATCGGGCGGACGGCGTCGACGCCCTTGCCGGCGGGGTCTTCGAGCTTCCAGTCCTCGTAGCGCTTGCCGGGGAAGACGGGGCAGGCGTCGCCGCAGCCCATGGTGATGATGACGTCGGAGGACTCGGCGGTCTCGTATTCGAGGAGCTTGGGGGTCTGGTCGGTGATGTCGATGCCGACCTCGCGCATGGCCTCGACGGCGGCCGGGTTGACGGTCTCGGCGGGGGCGGAGCCGGCGGAACGTACCTCGACGGTGTCGCCGGCGAGGTGGCGTAGCCACCCGGCGGCCATCTGGGAGCGGCCGGCGTTGTGGATGCAGACGAACAGGACGCTGGGCTTGTCGCTCACGGGGTGCCTTTCATGCAGTACGAGTCGTGGGTCGGTTGACCGGTGCGTCGTCGACGCTGTCGGACGGGACGTGGCCGGGGGTGCTGTTGCGGTCGACCAGCTGGTAGCGGCCGGGACCGTATCGCCGGTTGACGAAGCCGGGTGAAGGCCCAGCTGTGCCGGTGTCGTCCGGGTGCGGTGTCACGAGCGGCGGCTGATGGCGGCGTCCTCGTCGGTGGGGACGACGACCTGGTCGGCGGCGGCGCCGGCGTCGGGGTAGAGGGCGGCGAGCAGGCCGACGCCGACGGCGAGGCCGACCACCTGCGCAAGCACGAAACCGGGCACGGAGGCGGGGGCGATGCCGGCAAAGGTGTCGGTGAATGCCCGGCCGATGGTGACCGCCGGGTTGGCGAACGACGTGGACGAGGTGAACCAGTAGGCCGCGCCGATGTAGGCACCGACGGCGGCGGGCGCGACGGGGGCGCGGCCGGAGCGGGCGAGGGCGAAGATCAGCAGGATCAGGCCGGTGGTGGCGACGACCTCGCCCAGCCACAGGTGACCTGCGGCGCGGTCCTTGCCGGAGAAGCCGACGGCGGCGAGGTCGAACATCAGGTTCGCCAGCACCGAGCCGGCGATCGCGCCCAGCACCTGGGCCGCGACGTAGCCGCCGAGGTCGCGGGCGGTGAGGCCGGTGCCGGCGCGGCGGCCGAGGAACCAGTCAGCGGCGGACACGACCGGGTTGAAGTGGGCGCCGGAGATCGGTCCGAAGATGAGGATCAGCGCGGCGAGGGCGAAGGCGGTGGCGGTGGAGTTCTCCAGCAACTGGAGGCCGACGTCGTCGGGGGAGAGGGTGGTGGCCATGATGCCGGAGCCGACCACGGCGGTGACCAGCAGGGCGGTGCCGACGAACTCGGCCAGCAGGCGCCGCCGAAGTGCGATGGTCATCAGGTGTTTCTCTTCCATGATCTGAGGAACCCCGGCGAGCCGGGGTGACGGTTACCAGGTGGTGTGACGTTCAGGTCGTCGAGGAGTCGTCGGACTCGGCGCTCGAGCTCATCCCGGATCGGGCGCACGTCGCCCAGGTCGAGGCCGGCGGGGCGGCGGTGGCGAACTGGTCGTAGCTGGTGTGCAGGAACTTCTCGATGGTCTCGGTGCCGTAGGCGCCGTCGAACTCCTCGGCCAGCCGGGTCGCGGCGGTGTGTAGGGCGACCTGCTGGTCGAGGGTGATCTCCTGCCGGGAGTAGGCGGTCGTGTCGGTCAACGGGGACCTCCGGGCAGGACGGCGGGGGCGAGCCGGTCGACCCGGTCGGCGAGGTCGGAGTAGGCGGCCTCGAACGCCTCGTCGGTGTCCACGCGGACCGGGTCCGGGACGGACCAGTGCAGGCGGGGGCGGACCGGGCCGGCCAGCTCCTCGTGGGCGTTGTCGCACACGGCGATCACCAGGTCATCCCCGTGGACGACGTCGGTGATGTGGGCGGTGCCGGCCGGGTCGAGGTCGAGGTGGTGGCGGTGCGCCACGGCCACCGCGCGGGGATGGACCCGCGCTGCCGGTTTCGTGCCGGCGGAGGCGGCATCGGTGTTGGTCCGCCGTCTCCACAGGGCGGCGGCCAGCTGAGAGCGGGCCGAGTTGTGGGTGCACACGAACACCACCCGGCCGACGTCGGTCAGCTGGGGAGTGGCGAGGACGGCGAGGGCTTCCGGGCGCAGCCGTAGGTAGGTGCGGCGGCGGTCTCCCTCGGAGCGGCCCTTGGTGACCAGGCCGGCGTCGGTGAGGACCTTGACGTGGTGGGCGACCAGGTTCGTCGGCATGTCGAGGGTATGGGCGATCTCCCCGGGGGAGGCGTCGCCCAGGGTGAGCGCGTCAACGATCGCCAGGCGCGCCGGGTCACCGAGAGCGGCGTGGATCCGTGCACGCTCCGTCAGGGAATCAAGCTCAACGTTCATTGACTCAACTATCGCTGAGTCATGTGCCGTTCGTCAACAAACGAGTGGGCCGGGATGCGTCTTGGCAAGCAGTGTGAGCGGGCGGCGCCGGAGCGTGCCGGTGGGGAGCGGCGGGGTCAGGGCCGGTAGGCGGGTGTCGGCTCGATCGACAGCAGGGCGGCGAGCTGGCGCAGGATCTGCGGGCGGGCCCGGTAGTAGACCCAGGTGCCGCGCCGCTCGGCGTCCACCAGGCCAGCTTCGCGCAGCGTCTTGAGGTGGTGCGAGATCGTCGGCCCGGTCAGGTCGAACGCGGGGGTCAGGTCGCAGACGCATACCTCCCCGTCCTCGGCGGAGGCGATCATCGACATCAACTGCAACCGAACCGGATCGCCGAGGGCCTTGAACGCGGGCGCGAGCACCGCGGCCGTCTCGGCCGGCACCCGGCGCTGCGTCAGCGGCGGGCAGCACGGCACGTCGCCGTTCAGATCGACGACGGGCGGCGACGTCTGTTGCTTCGACATTCCTCTAGGTTGACATCTATCTAATCAGCGTGCAAGTGTCTGATTCGACGGACGTCGAGACAGGGCGTCCCGAGGAAGGGGACCATCGTGCTCGGCTCGATCCGCCGCCCCCGGACGTCGCTGACCGGCGTCCGGTTCTGCGACTCCTGCGCCCAGGTGTCCACCCCCGCGCTTCGCGCCGAGCGCCGCCTCGACCGCGTCCGCGCCACCGCCTACCCGTTGATCAGTCCCCGCTGAGGAAGGACCCGACATGAGCCAGATCACTCCCACCACTGGCGGCTTCACCGGTGAGCCCACCGCTGCCCTGCAGGTCACCGGCTCCGGCGCCTGCTGCGGCAGCCCTGCACAGGCGGTCGGCGGAATCCTCCCGCCGGCCGGCGTCGGCGAGACCGCCAGCGGCGACCCGTGCTGCGGCGCCCGGCAGGCCGCCGACTCCTGCTGCGGCACCCAGGCCAACGCCGACGCCATCGCCACCGGTCAGGGCTGCTGCTCATGACCACCGCCACCGACCTCGCAGCCCTGCTCGGCCAGGTGAACGCCGACCGGATGACGGCCACCATCGCCACCCTCGCCGGCGACCCCATGGCAGGGCGACGCGTCGGCTCGCCTGGTGGCGGGGCGGCCCGCGCCTGGCTCGTCAACCAGCTCACCGACCTCGGCGCCGACGTCTACACCGAGGCGTTCCCGATCCGTGCCGTGCCGCAGGTGTACGAGGCGCCGACGGTCACCTGGGGCGACCGGAACGGCTCCGCCGCGCTGGTGTTCGGGCGGCAGGTCGCGATCCACCCCGCCTCCGCCGACGCTGTCGATACCCGCCGCGGCGCCCTCGGCGTCGCGGGCAGCGATGACCCGGCGGGGCGGTGGCTGGTCGTGCCGGCCGAGATGAGTCTGTTCGACGCCTACCGCGACACGCGCGACGCGGCTGGGTTGCTGGTTCGCCGTCCGGTCGACGCCGAGGGCTGGCAGTTCACCATGCTTGCCGGGCCCGATCCCGGACCGCTGCCGGTGCTGACTCTCGACCCCGACACCCACCACGCCGTCCTCGCCGCAGCCGCCGCGGGCGATGGCTGGCTGGACGGGGCGACGCCGCTGCGCCGCGACGACGTCACCGGCACCAACATCCATGCCAAGCTCCGCGAGCCGGTCCCTGGTGGCGCCGACCTGCTGTTGACCGCGCACTACGACGGTGTCGGCGACCACCCGGGGCTGCGCCTGCCCGGCGCGTCGGACAACGCGACCGGCGTCGCTGCGGTCCTCGAAGCCGCCCGCATCCTCACCACCGGGCTCCCCGGTGGTGTGGGGCTGTCCGTCGCGCTGCTCGACGGGGAGGAGGTCGGCGCGCTCGGCTCCGCCCACCACGCCAACCAGCTCCGCGCGCAGGGTGCCGCGCCGCTGGTCGTCAACGTCGACGGTGCCGGCCGCCTCGACGGGGCGGCGGCGGTCGAGGCCGGCGGTCCCGCCCACCGTCTCCTTGCTCTGCTCGACCAGGCGGGCCGTCACACCGGTGTCCCGTTGGCGGCCGGCCCGGTGGCCTCGGACAATCGCCGCTACGGCGGCGTGGGCCTCGCGGCGGTCGGCATCGGTGCTGGGATGGGCGGCTACCACAGCCCCGCCGACACCCCCGACAAGGTCGATTCGGCCACCCTGGCCGCGATCGCGGGCCTCGTCGTCGCCACCGTCCACCTCGCCGCGACGACACCTGCTACACTTTCATCGTCAATCGGCGATAAACGATAGAAGGAGCGAGTGGTGGGCGACGACCTCCTCGACCGGGACACCGCACAGACCTATGCCTCGTGGTTCCGGGCCCTCGCGGACCCGACCCGGGTGCAGATCGTTGAATACCTCGCCCGGCACAACCGGCCGATGAGCGTCGGCGAACTGGTCGCCGCAGTCGGGCTCGCCCAGTCCACCGTCTCGCAGCACCTGAAGATCCTCACCGAGGTGCGGTTCGTGCTCGTCGAGCCGGTCGGCACCGCCCGCCACTACCGCATCAACGATGCCTGTGTCGGTTGCTTCCCGTCGGCCGCCGATGTGGTCATGGGCCGCCCCGCCCCGATCCCGAAGGGAGCGTGCTGATGGCCGACATCACCGTCCGCCCCATGAATCCGGACGACGCCGGCCGTGTCCTGGCGATCTACCAGGCCGGTCTCGACGGGGGCAATGCCAGCTTCGAAACCGTCGCCCCGACATGGGCAGCGTTCGACGCCGGCAAGCTGGCCGACCACCGGTTCGTAGCCGTCGACACAGACGGGGCTCTCGTCGGCTGGGTCGCCGTGTCACCGACGTCGGCCCGCGCGGTCTACGCCGGCGTGGTCGAACACTCCGTCTACATCGACCCCGCCGCCCAGGGCCGCGGCGCCGGTCGACTGCTGCTGGACGCACTGATCGCGTCGACCGAGGCGGCCGGCATCTGGACCATCCAGTCCGGCGTCTTTCCCGAGAACACCGCCAGCCTCGCCCTGCACCAACGCGTCGGGTTCCGCATGATCGGCGCCCGCGAACGCGTCGGCCGACACCACGGCCGTTGGCGCGACGTCATCCTCCTCGAACGCCGCAGCCCCACCATCACCTGACCCCCGCAGCCGCCGCCCTGAACCGGCGGTCCGTCACACGCTGCTGATTCGATAAATCTCAACACAAGGAGTTTCTAATGACTGCCCTCGACCAACTGCCCGTCGCCGTCATCGGCGCCGGACCGGTCGGCCTCGCCGCCGCCGCCCACCTGCACGAGCGCGGCCTGCCCTTCACCGTCCTCGAAGCCGGCGACACCGCCGGCGCCGCAGTGCAGCAGTGGGGCCACGTGCCGGTCTTCACGCCCTGGCGGTACACCATCGACCCCGCGGCCCGGCGGCTGCTCGACGACGCCGGCTGGGTTGCCCCCGACCTTGAGGCCCTGCCCACCGGCGCAGACCTCGTCGCCGACTATCTGCAGCCCCTCGCAGAGCTGCCGCAACTCAAGCCACACCTGCGCTACGGCGCCCGGGTCGAGGCGATCAGCCGCCTTGGCCTCGACCGGCTCCGTACCGCCGGCCGCGAGCAGGCCCCGTTCCTGATCCGCCTCACCACCGGCGACGAGGTTCTGGCCCGCGCCGTCATCGACGCCTCCGGCACCTGGGGCACCCCCAACGTCCTCGGCGCCTCCGGCCTCCCCGCTCGAGGCGAGACCGACGCCGCCGCGTACCTGGAACACGCGCTGCCAGACGTGCTCGGCGCCGACCGGGACCGGTTCGCCGGCCGGCACACCCTGGTCGTCGGCGCTGGCCACTCCGCCGCCAACACCCTCCTTTCCCTTGCAGACCTCGCCGCCGAGGTGCCGGGCACGGAGGTGGCCTGGGCGATCCGGTCGGCGTCCCCCGCGCGTACCTACGGCGGCGGAGACGCCGACGCGCTCCCCGCGCGCGGGGCTCTCGGCTCCCGCCTTCGCGAGCACGTCGACGCCGGCCGCATCCGACTGCTCACCGGCTTCTCCGTCCACACGATCACCCCGGCCAGCGGGCGGGTCGCCGTCGTCGTCCGCCACGCCGACGGCACCGACGAGTCCATCACCGTGGACCGGATCGTCGCCGCCACCGGATTCCGGCCCGACCACACCATCGCCGCCGAACTACGCCTGGACCTCGACCCGGTCATGGGCGCCACCCGCGCCCTCGCCCCACTCATCGACCCGAACGAGCACTCCTGCGGCACCGTCCCCCCGCACGGCGTCGACGAACTCGCCCACCCGGAGGCCGGCTACTACGCCGTCGGCATGAAGAGCTACGGCCGGGCGCCCACCTTCCTCATGGCCACCGGCTACGAGCAGGTCCGCTCCGTCGTCGCCGCCCTCGCCGGCGACTGGCAGGCGGCCCGCGACGTCCAGCTCGACCTGCCCGAAACCGGCGTCTGCAACAGCAACCCCGTCGACTCGACGGGCACCGACAGCTGCTGCGACCCCGCCCCGGCAGCCCAGCCGGCGGGCAAGGGGCTCGCCACCGGCATCTCCGGCGGACTGCTGGCCGCACCGTTGAGCCTGATCAGCCTCGACAGCCCGAGCAGTGGCCAGACCGGCGGCTGCTGCGGCAGCTGATGACCACCACCACGACGGCGCCCACCGACCCCACGGTCGGCGGGCGCCACGGGTGGCGCATCGTCGCCACCCTCGCCATCACCTCAACCGTCGGCTACGGCACCCTCTACTACGCCTACGCCGTCCTCCTCGGCCCTATGGCGGCCAGCCTCGACGCCTCCACCACCGCCATCACCGGCGCGCTGACCGCCAGCGTCCTCGCCGGCGCCCTCATGGCCATCCCGGTCGGCAGGTGGCTCGACCGGCATGGCGGACGCGCCCTCATGACCGTCGGCTCGCTCACCGCCACCGCACTCCTCATGGCCTGGTCCCAGGTCCAGACCATCGGGCAGCTCTACGCCGTCATGATCGGCATCGGGATCACCAGCGCGATGGTGCTCTACGAACCGGCGTTCGCCGTCATCGTCTCCTGGTTCACCCCGGACCGGCGCGCCAAGGCCCTGCTGGCGATCACGATCGTGGCCGGGTTCGCCAGCACGATCTTCATGCCGCTGGCCAGCCTCCTGGCTGGACATCTCGGCTGGCGCGGCGCGCTGCTCGTCCTCGCCGTCATCCATGGTGTGGTCACCGTGCCCCTGCACGCGCTCACCGTCCGCCAGCCTCCGCATACGACGACGGCAAGCGACGTCCCAACACGGCCAGACGGACGGCGGCGCGCGATCGTCAAAGCAGCGATGCGGGATGCACGCTTCTGGATCCTCGCGGCGACGTTCATCGCTCACGGGGCGGCCACCAGCACCATGACGGTTCACCTCGTCGGCTACCTGACCAGCCGCGGTCACGCCGCCACGTTCGCCGCCACCGCCGCCGGCCTGCTCGGCGTCCTGTCGGTCACTGGAAGGCTCGTCCTCGCAGGCGCCCGACGTCGGCTGCCCGTCACCACAGTCGTCGCCGCCGTCTTCGCCACCCAGGCTGCCGCCGTCCTCGCCATGCCGCTGCTAGCCGGAACCCGCACCGGCGCCGTCATCACCGTCGTCGGCTTCGGACTCGGCTTCGGCATCACCAGCCTGGCCACGCCAGCCCTGCTCGCCGAGCGCTACGGCACCACCGCCTACGCCACCATCGCTGGACGCCTCGCCGCCCCCGTCACCATCGCCAGAGCCACCGGGCCCCTGGCCGCCGCAGTCCTCCTGCACACCAACGGCGACTACCAACTCCTCCTCGCCGCCGTCGCCGCCTGCTGCGCGCTCGCCGCGATCGGCATCACCAGCCGATCGACAAGCGAGCCCCCGGCAGCCGCGCAGGCGCAAACCTGAAGCGCGGCGAGACAACCCTGAAGGAAGTCCTCCACTTCCGCCCAGTCATGCCTGCTCCAGCCGGCCAACGGGGGAGGGGCGCGCAACTCTACCTGTACGGCCCGTCCGCCGCCCGCATGAACGACCTGATCGCCGACGTACTGATCGGCGGCCCGCTCGCGCAGGGCTGTCACGTCGAGCAGCTCGCTCAGCACGTCGAAGATCGACATCAGGCGAGGGCTCCGGTAGATGGCTCAGCGAGGCTGATGTCCTAGGACGGTTTAGAAGGTGCGTCTCGTCCTGAGCGCGGCAGCCAGGCGCACGAGACGACGCCGCCCGGCGGCGGGTGGCAGGATCGGCGCAGTGACGGTGGATGTGGTTCGGCGGGCGTTCAGTTGGATCGAGTCGGTGGCGGTGCCCGCCGACGGTGGTCTGGGCTGGCTGGAGGCGGGCGAACGCTTCGACGACCTGTATGCCGGGACCGCCGGGGTGCTGCTCGGCTGCGCCGAGGCCACGGCCGCCGGCCTGTCCACAGCCGATGGTCCCGCCGAAGCGACGACAGGTGGTGGCGTTGCCACCGGGTCGGGGTCGGCTCTCGACCGGATCGCGGTCGGTGCCCGAGACCGGCTGGTGCACCTTGCCCGGCACGAGCCGGACGCCGCAACAATGCCGGACGACGGGTTGTTCGGCGGCAGGGCCGGGGTCGCGGTCGCGTTGCGCGCCTGGGCTACGGTCTCCGGCGATCGGGCCGCCCTCGACTCCGCCGCGTTGGTGACGGCGCAGATCGCCGAACGGCTCCTGCATCGACCCGTGGACCCGGCCCGGTACTCCGACGTCATCTCCGGCGACGCGGGCATCTTGCTGGCCCTCCTCGACGCCTGCGACGATGTCGCCGACAGTGTTGTGGTGCAGGCTGCCCACGCCCTCGCCGACGGATTGGTGGGGCTCGCCGAGGACCGGCCGGACGGGCTCCACTGGCGGATGCAGGCCGGGTATGAGCGCCTCATGCCCGGCTTCTCCCACGGCACCGCCGGCGTCGCCTACGCCCTCGCCGCCGCCGGCAACGCCCTGCACCGCGATGACCTTCTCGACACCGCCGTCCGCGCCGCCGACGGCCTCTTGGCCCTGGGCCGCCACCCCGACGGCTGGGCGCTGCCGCTACTCATTCCGCCCCGCCCGGATCGCCCGCCGGTCAACTTCGGCTGGTGCCACGGACCCACCGGCACCGTGCGGCTCTTCGCCCTCCTCGACACCGTCGACCCGCAGCCCCGCTGGCGGCAGGCCATCGACGCGTGCCTACGGGCGCTGCACGACAGCCGCCTCCCGCAGCGGCTGTACCCGGGCTACTGGGACAACCTCGCCCGCTGCTGCGGCACCGCCGGTGTCGGGCAGCTGCTACTCGACCGCTTCCAGGCCACCACCGACCCCGCCCTGCTCACCTGGGCCAACATGCTCGCCGCGGACGTCCTCGCCCGCACCGTCCCCACCCCAGCAGGCGTCACCTGGTCCAACACCGAGCACACCAGGACCCCGCCGGACCTGCCGCCGGAACCCGGCTTCATGCAGGGCGCCGCCGGGATCGCCGGCTGGCTCGCCCGGCTCGCCGCCCCCGCCACTCCGCCCGTCCTGCCTTGGCTGTGAGCCGCCCCCGTCGACCGCCCTGTCGGCGGAGGGTCGTTGGCAGCGTGCGCACGGCGGCAGATGCGGATGCCGCCGCATACTCATGTCGGTCTGGCGCTGGCCGTAGGCCCGGAATCTCGGTGGAGCGGTCGAGTCCCGATCGGTGAGGATCGGGGCGTGTCCGTTCCTGTCCGTCAGATCCGTGCCCGCTACTCGGCCGACACCATCACCGTGTACCAGGCGTATCCCCCGCAAATTGCGTTGCCGGCAGTGACAGTCGGCCGTTTCGTGGCCCCCTTCAAGCGGGGTCGGATGACGTGGATCAACGGGATCTAGCGAGGAATCCCGGCCGTTCAGGACTCCGTTGGGAAATCCTCGTTAGCCGTCTTTCGGTGCGTTGACATGATTGTCGGGTCTGTCGGGTGTGGGGGGTACGGGTGTCGCTGGAAT
>NZ_JBEZFI010000061.1:0-25921 GCF_040649295.1 Micromonospora sp. NPDC048999
GTACGTAGCCTCTTCCGGCAGGCCTGGACCTTGTACCGGTGGGACACCCGCCCCACCCGCCGACCATGAAGCCCACCTATTTGCGTGGCCTCTTAGGCCGGGTGAGATCCCACTGCGCGGCGCTCGCGTAGCCGAGTGCGCGCAGGGTGCCGCCGTTAAGCCGGATGGGGCCAGGCATGGCGACAGCTCGAGGAGCCGTGTCCAGGGCAGTGGTGATCATGGTTCGGTCGTTGGAGATGAACGCGCCCGTTGCGGTCGCGGCCAGGGCGAGCGCGAGGGTGGACTTACCGGCGCCGGAGTCGCCGACGATCAGGATGCCGCGCCCGTCCATGGTGGCGGCGGAGGCATGCAGGCACACCCAGCCGTCGTCCTCGGCCCGGCGGTAGCCGATCTCCCGCAGATGCCGGGCGGCGTTCATCGTGGCATCGGTGTCGTCGCAGGTAATGACGGTGAAACTGTCCGGATGGCGGACGATGAGCTGCGGCGCGATCCCGGCGTGGGGATCGGTCAGGAGCACTAAGCCGCCGGGCATCTGGCGCCATGTCGCCGGGGCGCCGACGTGCATCAGCACGTGGCGCGGCGCTTCGGCGCCCCGTACGCGGACGTGTTCGGCGAGGGCGGCGGCGCGGCTACGGGGCAGGGCTAGGCAACGCATCGTCGCGGTGGCGCCGGTGGGGGCGGCGGGCGTGGCGGGGCTGACGACGTTCCACAGTTCGTTGGCTGGCGTGAACAGGCGCTGAATGTAGGTCGTTGCCGCGCCGGTCGATGCGAGCACGTCGACTGTTAGGCCACCGAGTTGGACGGTGATCTTCTCAGTGCACCACGCGTCGAGGGAGGTGACGTTGGCGTCGCCGTCGAGTAGGCGTATGGCCTGGTCAGTGGCGGGCATCGGCGTCTCCGGCGGCGAGGAAGTATTCGATCTTGCTCTGGCCGTCCCGGGCGTGGGGAATGTGGTGGGCTGTCAGGGCAGCGGCGACGGTGTCGGCGGTTTCGGCCACGGATTGCCGGATCCGGGAGGCGGTCGCCGTGATGGGGGTGGCGGTGAAGCACGCCCCGTACTCGATCTCGACCTGTTGGAGGGTGCCGGTGTACGGGGCGAGGGTGGTGGTGTCGACGGTCACGGTGGACCAGTGACCGTCCGCGTCGATGGGCGAGGGCTGGTCCCAGGTGGCGCGGTGGAGTGTGCCGGCATGGACGAGGCGCGGGTGGCCGAGGGCTTCAGCGGCCTGGGACAGGGCTTCGTCACGGGTAGCGGCGGGGCGGATGCTCTTGTGGAGACGGCCGTCCTTGAGGAATTTGGCTTTGGCCCACCATGTCCCGTCGGGGCGTGGTGTCAGGGCGGCGTACTCGCGTCGCCCGTTGCCGGGCTGCAGATAGATGTCCGAGCGCAGGACCCGCCGGTGGATGGTGGGGCCGAAGACCGGCACCCCGGTAGTGGGCAGGTGGTCGCGCAGGAGGCGTGCGACGGCGGCGGGATTGGCCGGAAGGGTAAGGGTGATCTTCTCCTCGGTTTCCTGGCCTCGCCCGGAGCGGTGGCCGGTCCTGGGCAGGGGGAAGTTCACCGCCGCGTGCTTGTCGGCGGTGGCGGCAGCCCACGTCGTGAACTCGCCTGACGCGTCGGCGGACGCTGTGGTGCGGTGGAAGGTTGCTAGGACGGCGGCGTCCGGACGCCACTGCACGGTGATGAAGAAGATGGCCTCACCGGTGGTTTCGTCGAGGTGGCAGGCCCACAGGGGGACGCGGGCCGCTCCGGGGGCGGTCTTCGTCGGGTGACCGCCGTCGAGCCCGTGCCACAGATGGCGTTGCAGGGATGGACCGTCGAGGACGAGCACGGGGCCGAGGGTGGAAATACTGAGGTGGGTGTATGCGACGGCTGGGTCGGTCGCCGATTCGGTGGTGGCCGCGACGAGGAGCACGAGTAGTCCCTTCGGGGGATCTATGGCCGGGTGAGGTTCGCGCGCCATACGGAGCGCTGACCCGGATCTCCCGGGCTGAGGTACTGCACGGCTTCCTCTCTCGGGACGAGTCCTGCACTGTGGATGAGGTGGATAAGGTCGTCGGGGGCGATGAGGCTCATGTGCTGACCGTTCGGCAGCGCGTACCGGTCATTGCCGAGCGGAGTGAGGCAGGGGTCGAGGTGCCCGGCGGTGAAGAGGTTCAGCGACAGCGTTCCGCCCGGAAGCAGGACCCGGTACAGCTCGCGCAGTGCCGCGGCGAGGCTGTCGCGGTGGTGGAGGTTGTGCAGGACCCCGTGGCACACGACGAGGGACGCCCGGCGGTCGCTCACAGGGAGGCTGGTGACGTCTGCTTCGACGAAGGCGGTCCGGGGCCTGGTGTGGCGGCGGGCCTCTTCGAGCATGCCGGGGTGCAGGTCGATCGCGAGCACCTGGTAGCCCGCGGCGGCCAGGGCGGGCAGGTTCCGGCCGGCACCGCAGCCCACGTCGAGCGCGAGGGCGGCTTCGGGTGCTGGGGTGTCGAGCAGATCCGCCAGGTAGGGCGGTACGGGCAGCTCGGCGAAAGCGGCGGCCGTGGCGCGGTCGTTCCAGTAGGCGCCGGTGGGGGCCGGGCCTGCGTGTGTCACTGTTCCTCCTGGCTGTGCAGCGTGTAGCCGCCGTTGCACGGCCGGCTGCGCAGGGTCCGCAGTCCCGCGTCGGCGAACGCCTGCTCGCACCTTTCGGGGGTGCGGGTGAGGGCGGCGAAGGTGGGACCGACGGAGGAGAGGGTGAGGATCTCGGCGAGGCGGTCGGTGAAGATGTGTTCGACTTTCTCGCCTGTGGCCAGCAGGTCGGGGTGGGAGAACGCGCAGTTGGCGAGACTTCCCATCCGGAAGCGGTAGTCGAACAGGAGGCTGCCGAGGGGCTGGAGGTCGCCGTCGGTCAGGGCGGGCCAGGCGTCGTGCAGGAGCCGGTAGGCGATCTCTGGGCCGTAGGTGCGGCCGGTTGTGGTGAAGGCGTCGAAGTGGCGGGCCTCGGCGGCGAGGCTGTCCCGGGCGTCCCAGATCACCGGGTCGCGGGGCATGCCGAGCACGATGTGTATCTCCTCGGGCAGGGTGGCTTGCAGCAGCGGCACCTGCGCTCCGGCAAGCACCTGGACCGCGCCGGGTATGAGTCCTGCTGCCGCGGATCCGCCCAGGCACTGGACTGGCAGGAGGTGGTCGTTCTCTTGGTCGATCTCTTCACCGTGGTTGAGGGCCAGGAACTTGACGAGCTGACGGGCGGTGACAGGACGTCCGTAGAGTTCGTTGACGGCTGCGGCCACGGCGGCGATCTGTCCGCTGCTTGATCCGAGCCCGAGGTGCGCGGGCAGGTCCGGGGCGCTCACTTGTACCCGCAGCCGCTCGTGGGTGCCGAGCGCCGTACGCATCAGCAGCGCGGCGTGTCGGGCAAGAACGGGGTGGTCGCAGTCGGGAGTGGTCTGCACGGTGGGTCCGTCGCCGACGATCTCGACCTCGACGCGGCGCATGAGGTCACAGGCGAAGAGGAGTTCTCCCGCGAGGTAGGCACCCCGGTTGGGAACGATCTTGCTGGAGTCCAGGGCCATGGCATTGATGCGGCTCGGGTAGGCCAGGCGTATCCGGTCCGCAACCGGCTGCGGCGCTTTGCTGGGCATGGCCTCGAGCGCGAGTGGGTAGCGTGGGGCGCCGAGCGGGAACGGCGGGAAGTCGCGGTCGATAGAGGGGCTCATGTGGGGCTCCCGGGGCTGAGCAGGGCGCGGGCGCTGTCGGTGACGTCGAGAAGGCGGTCGAGGGCGCTGGTGGTGTAGCCGCCGCTGCCGAGCGATCCGTCGGCGCGGACGGCCATGTTGTCCCGGGCGAGTTGGCGGTGGGGTAGGCGGAAGCGCAGCAGGTCGTCGATGAGCAGGGCGGCTGCCGGCTGCAGATGGGGATGGCGGCGGGCGAGGCGGGCCAGGCCCGGGGTTCGGCGGGCCGCGTCGGTCATGGCGCGGTGGTGCGGCGGTAGATAGAGGACGTTGTCGGTGAGGTACTGCTCGTACCAGGCGGCGAGTTCGCCGGTGGCCGCCTGGTTGAGGATCATCACGTCGAGCACGAGCAGCGGCATCTGGGCGCCGCCCGGCGCGTAGTAGGTCCGGCCGTCGATGTCCAGCGGCGGGTAGTACGGACGCAGAAGACCGGTGAAGTATTGGGGTGTCAGCGTCCTTTTGACCGTGAGCAAATGGGCGGCGAAGTCTCGCAGCAGTTCGTGGACGGTCGCGGCGAGGGCATCGGCTGCTTCCCTGTCGGCAGCAGAGGGCAGGGCGGAGCAATGCCGGATCGCGTCGTCGAGGACATGGCTGGCGGCGGTAACCTCGTCGATGAATACGTGCTCGCCCGGGGTGTCGGTGAAGGAACGCCGCCGGGGACCGCAGGGGTTGCGGGTGGCGTAGGAGTACACCGTCTCCCGAGGGACCTCGCCGGCCGTGTCGCCTAGGTGGAGCATGGCCGCTTCGACCGCCGACGGCGGGACCCGGTGCCCGGTGTGGCGGGCGAGGGAGGCGGTGATCATGCCCAGGTCCCGTAACGCCGCCCGGGCGGGGGCGACGTCGCGGATCGAGGCGGCGTGCCGGGAGAGGCGCTCGGCTCGGGCCCGCAGCCAGGCGGTGTCGGCTGCGATGTTGGCCTGGGGCAGGGCCCTCATCACCGCGTCGGCGCCGAGCGGGTCGAGCGTGGCCGTGGTCGAGTCGAGATCGTGGGTAAGCGTCATAGGTCCTCCCCCAGCTTCTGGGGCCGGCGCCCCGGGCGCGGTCATTCGATGGGCTGGTCGTCCCGGTAGGACCACACGCGGCCGGCACTGAGGCTGTCGAGGTAGTCCAGCAGGGGTTCGATCTCGGGCCGGGTCGCGGTAGAGGACGCCAGGACGGACTTCGCCTCGTCCAGCGGCAGCAGGACCGCACCGGTCACCTTGCCGTCCGGGTCGTGCACCGCGATCTCGCCGTCCCACTCGGCGCAGTCGAAGGTCGCGACGACGGTGGAGGGATATTTGGTGGTTGTGGTGTTGACGAGGTAGGCCAGCGGGCCCACTGCCGTCAGGTTCAGACCGGTTTCTTCCTTGACCTCGCGGACCAGGGCCTCGGTGAGGAGTTCGCCGCGCTCGACGCCGCCGCCGGGGATGGACCACATCTCCTTGCCGTCGCGCCGCTCCTGAACCAGGACAATATGCTCGCCGCGCCGCAGCAGTGCGGCGACGACCTGGACGCCGGGCCCGCTAACCGGTGCGGCAGCCGACACGGCGGTGGCAGTTTCGTTGGCGGTCATGTTCGCTCCAGTTCGGTCCGCAGGGCCGCGGTGCACCCAGGGATCTGGGTGGCGTCACGGCCGTGCCAGTACAGGAAGTACGACAGGGTGATGACCAGGCGGTGGAATGCGAGGCGCTGTTCGAACAACGGGTCGACCAGCTCCCCGCGTTGCTGCCAGTAGGCATCCAGCAGCTGTTCCCGGTTGTGAACGGAGGGCTGGCACCAGCGGTCGAGTTTGACGAACTCGCTGGCGTATTCCGCCGTGGTGGCGTGGTCGAAGTCGAGCAAGGCGATCTGACCGCCGGGTCGGATGAGGATGTTATCTGGGTGGATGTCCTGATGGGTATTCACGCATTCCAGGTCGCCGAGCTGTTGAGCCAGCGGCAGACCGCGCCGGTGGGTGGCCTCGGCGAGCGCGGCGGAAACCAGCCGGTGTCGGCGAAGGGTGTCGACGAGGTCGCCGAGCTGGCGGGTACGGGAAGCCGGCGTCGCCGTGAGGGCAGGCGTCGGCGGGCAGGAGTGCAGCAGGGCGATCTGGTGTCCGAGCCGCGGCCACAGGTCCGTCTCGATGGCGTCGTCCTCGCGGGCTTCGGCGAAGGTGCAGCCGTCGAGCCATTCCTGGAGCAGGAAGGGGCCTAGGCCCGGGTCGGTGCCCACGTGCAGGACCCGTGGAACCGCTACCCCGCCTGCTGCCGCGTCGCTCATGGCCGTGGCCATCTGGCGTAGATGGGCTTCGCCCTCACGGTCGTTGAGCTTGAGGAGGTAGGAGCGGCCGGCACTGGCCAGGTGCCAGCAGGTGTTGAAGCGGCCTTGGGGCAACGGCCGGGCGTAGAACGTCGCGGTGCCGGGGAGGAGACGTCTGACGGCGGCGTGATCGAGGACGGCCGTGGTCATCGGTCGGCTCCCGCGATGACGAGACCGGAGGGTAGTCCGTCGCGCGTGAACACCTCATGGACATGCTCGGCGAAGTTGACGACCTGCTCGATGTCGAGCCGTAGCGGGTCTCGGACGTCCAGTCGGGGCAGGGCATCGTGCAGATGCCGGCCGAGGTCGAAGGGGACGCAGAGTTCGATGGCTTCGGCCCGGGGCTCGGACAGCGCGGTGAGTGCCAGGTGCAGGCCGCTGTCACTGATCCGGCCGTCCACGGTGCACAGCCCGGCCATCGCAGAGCGGGCGGCTAATACCGTGCCGATGCCGGTGGGGGCGAGAAGTTCGGCCAGGTAGGCGGTGCCCTTCCAGGTCCGACCGGTAACGATGTCCAGTTCGGTGTCGAAGAACCGGTTCGGGAAGCGCCGGAACTGCTCGCGGCGGAGGTGCCGGC
The DNA here is from genome assembly GCF_040649295.1 of Micromonospora sp. NPDC048999. NCBI lineage: Bacteria > Bacillati > Actinomycetota > Actinomycetes > Micromonosporales > Micromonosporaceae > Micromonospora > Micromonospora sp. NPDC048999. Next base: position 6,554 of record NZ_JBEZFI010000061.1, read on the forward strand.
GCCGGGGCAGCAGCGCATCGGCGTTGTGCCGGGCAGTCAGGACGGCGGGCGCGGCGGCGCCGTCGGTGCGGCGCACGCTGATCTCGGCCGAGGTGTCGATGGAGAAGGAGTAGTCGTCGCTGCCGGGGCGGAGGAATCCCGCCGCCTCCTTGCCGATCTTGACGGTGATGGCGTCGGGGAAGATCTGCAGCTCGTCGGCTCCGCGCTCACCGAGTGCCTTGTACTCGGCGGAGCGGAAGGCCCCGTCCGGCTCGAAGTTGAGCAGGACGCGTAGGGAACCGGACAGCAGCATCGTGGCGTGGATCGCGCCGACGAGAGACAGCTGCTGCTGGTGGAGGTCGAGGACCTCGAGGAAGTAGTGCTCGGTGCGTACGCCCATCAGCTCGTTGGCGAAGGGATTCTTCAGGTCGGGGGCGTAGACCCACAGGTCGCCGCCGGCCCCCGCCCGGCCCCAGCGGGTGTCCCGCATTTGCTCGCCAGTGGCACGCCGGTGGGTGAAGGTGTGGAAGGAGTAGCCCGGCGCCTGGGGGTCGCGGCGGCCTTCGGGGTGGACGACGAAGTGACGGAAGCAGTCGGTGTGGGTGCGGGTGTCCGCGACGACCTCGGAGGTGATGCTCCGGCCCTGTCCGCGGCCGTCGGAGGCCGTCGCGCGGGCTCGGGCGGTGGCATTGGCCAGGTGCCCGGCGAACGCGGTGATCTGGGCATCGGTCAGGGAACCGGAGGCGTAGAAGTGGTAGAAAAGGCGCTCCCCGCCGCCCCCGTGCGGGTCCGGGAGAGTGAGGGGGACGAGCCGGTAGCGCTCGCACAATTGCGGCGGCAGCCGTTCGCCGGGGTGGCTGAAGGCGGCGGAGACAACGGGCGCGTGCGGGGCGGACACCAGCAGGGCCTCGGGGTCGGCTGCCCGTACGGCGGCCGTGAGCTGGTCGCGGCGTTGCAGGCAGCGGGTGGTGAAGGCGGTGTAGCCGGTACGGCCCAGGGTGTGCAGGGTGGCCCACAGGGCTGCCGCGGTAGCGCCGGGGCGGGAGCCCAGGATGGTCTCGTCCGGGATGCGGGTGTGCGGGTCGATCCGGGTGACGTGTTCGAGCAGTCCCTTGCGTACGAGCAGAGCCCCACACGAGTACGGCATGAGGCCGGCCTTGTGGGGGTCGACGGCCATCGAGTGCACGCCGGGGCTGCGGAAGTCGAAGGGCAGATCGGGAGCGGTGAAGGGGAAGACGAATCCGCCGTGCGCGGCGTCGACGTGCAGGAAGCAGCGGACGTGACCGGGGTGCTGGAAAGCCAGGTCGCGCAGGGCTGCGGCGATCTCGTCGACCGGGTCGGCGAAGCCGCTGTTGTAGTACCCGGCGGTGGCCACCACGATGATCCCGGTAACTCCCGCCGCGATAGCCTCATCGGCGGCCCGACGGACCTGTTCGCGGGTCAGGGTCCAGGTGGACCCGACAGGCAGGCGTACCAGGTCGATGTCGAGGATCTCAGTCGCTTTGGCAACGGAAGCGTGGCACAGGTCCGAGGTGAGCACGCGTAACCGGTGGCCGCCGGTGCGCAGCAGGTTGCGGGCGATGCGCAGGGCGCCGAGAGTCGCTTCGCTGGCGCCGCTGGTCAGGTGCCCGTCGAGGGCTCCGGCGCGGTAGAGACCCGCGAGGACTGCCAGCGCTTCCTTCTCCAGCCGCCGGGTTCCGGCCTTCCCCTCGCCGAAGCGGGTGTGGACACCAACGTTGTTGGTGTTGACTGCCGACCAGTCGCCCAGGATGCGTACGGCCTCCGGGTGAGGGGCGGCCATCGCGAAGCCGAGCCGGGTCTGCCCGGGGTCGTCCCAGGCCGGTATCTCGCCCCGGGCCTGTGCAAGGTGCTGGTCGATGGACTCGCGAGTCCAGCCGGCTTCGGGGAACTCGATGGGCACCGACCAGCCGATGTCCAGATCACCCATGAAGAGTGCCTCCTCGGGTTTCGGGGGCGATCTCGCCCCGGTGCTCGGTCTTGGTGAACCGCAGGCCCCGGCCGGTGAGTGTGGCGGCGCTCGCGCGCAGGGCCAGCAGCCACGGGCCAAGCGCGCTCACCGCGGGCTGCGGCAGGAAGGTGGCGATGGCAGCGGCCGGTGGCGGCTGCTGCCAGCGGCCACCGGCCTGGCCGGGCGTCCGGAAATCCTCAAGAAGCCGGCCGCGCAGCCGGTACGCCACACCCGGCTCAATGACCCCCGCAGCCAGCGCGGCCACGGCCAGTGGCGTGAACCGCCGCCGGGCGGCCAGATGTACGGCGGCGGCCGTCATCACTATCGGTCCCAGAGCCCAGGCGGCGCCGTCGGCCAGGGCCCGGGCTGCCAGCAACCGCTGGCCAGTGCGCGAGAGCAGGGTGGGCCGGGCAGCGGCGAAGCGGTAGTCATGACGGGTCGCGGCGTTCGCGAAGGCCACGCTGCTAAACGCGCGTGCCATGTCCGCCACGCTCTGGTACGGCTCGACGATATTGACTGAGGGCAGGACCGCGATCGGCTCGCCGGCCATGCTCAGGCGGTGGCCGACCGCGAGGTCGTCGTGCGGCTCCTGGAAGAACCCGATGTCCTCGATCTTGTCGCGGCGCACGATGAGCCCGGAACCCACCCCGTAGACCATCGGTCGCGCCAGCGTGGTCAGCAGCCGGGGGCGTCGTCCGGGAGCGCACCGGCGGGCCACCATGACGCGGCGGTATTCGATGCCGAGGGTGCGGCGGAACGAGGCGAGGTCCTGACCGGCCATCACTGCCGAGCGCCGACCGCGGCCCTCAGGGAAGGCGGGGAGCATCGGCTGCTGGATCATCGCGGGCCGCTCGGCCGCTGCTTGGGCGAACTGGGAGCGCAGCCGGGCGTCGGGAACCGCGTCGGCGTCGAACACCGCGATGTAGTCACCCGTGGGCGGCAGCAACTGGTCCAGCGCCGCGACGGCGTAGTTCAACTGGGAGGCGCGGCGACCCTGGCCCGGATAGGACACGACGTGGAAAACCTCTCTGGCCAGCCGCTCGTTGTGTACTCGTGTCAGATCCCGGCACAGGTCCTCGGTGGTCTGCTGACCGTGGGGTATCTCGGCTGCCTCCCGTGCGGCGGTGACCACCAGGACGTGTAACTGCGGCCACTGGGCGGCGAGATCCGCGAAGCGCGCCAGCGAGCGGGGTATCACCGCCTGTTCGCGCAGCGCGGGGATGATCACCGTCAGGCCGGGTGCCTCGCCAGGCGATGTATGTTCGGCGCGGTCGGCTGCGGAACGCAGACAGCGGTAGGACAGGGACATGGACGCGGTCATGTACAGGGACCGGACGGTGTAAGCGGCGGCGAGCAGGTAGCTGACACGGATCACTGTCTCTCCTGTTCGGCGAAGCCCAGCGCGTGCAAGCACCGCTCGGCGTCCTCGAAGTAGCGGGGGCGGGCCTGAGGTCGGCGGGTCAGGATGCGGGTGCGGGCGGTGGCCGGCTCCCATCCACGCGAGCGCAGGATGGCGTAGGCGGCGGCCGGCGAGCGGTTGACCCCGGCCGCGCAGTGGCAGTAGAGCCGGGCCGTCTCTTCGCGTGATGCCCGCTCGGCGAAGGACACGCAGGCGGCGTACCAAGCGGCGCCCCGAGAGACGCCGTCGTCCGCAGTGGGCGCCGAATGCCACACCAGGTCGGGGCAGACGGCGGCGGGCGGCGGCACCGGGCGCGGGGTACGGCAGTCCAGTACGTGCGTGACACCCAGTTCGAGGAGCGCCCGGACCGCGAGCGGGCTGTCCGGCGCGGCGCCGACCAGGAGCCACTCGGTCACCGACTGTGCATCCAGATCCAGAGCACGTTCAGCGCACATCGGCGGACCCCACCGTCGGGGGACGAGCGGTGTAGATCCGTTCAGCGGTGCCGCGCACGAGCCGTCGGGCGATGTCCTGGCCCATGGTGACAGCGTGATCCATGTTGCCGATCTCGTACCGCCAGGTGCCGAAGCGCCCGCGTGAATAGATGCTCTGCCTCTCCAGCCATGGCTGAATAAGCGCCAGCGCCGCGTCCCTGCCGACGGTCGGTACCGGGTAGGCGTAGGGAATCAACTCCACGTGGCCACTGACGCGTTCGGCGCTTTCGGGGACCAGGCCACAGCGGCGGAGCGCCAGGTCGCACTCCTCGACCAGCCCGGCCCGGTCCAGCAGGGTGCCCGCGGGCAGTGACGTTTCGGTCATCCAGGCCGAGTACCGACCGGGGTCGGAGTCCGGGACGTTCGCCGGCGCGTATCTGGAGAAGTTCGTCGCCCGGTAGAACGGTGCCTCACATCCGGGGAAGTACAGCCAAGAACGCCGGTCGGTCGTCGGCGAGCGGTAGCCGAGGCCCGCCATCGCCACGGTGGTGTGGCGCAGGGCAGTAGCAGCCAGCCGCACGTCCTCTGGCGCTCCGGCCATCATCGCAACGAGCCCGTTGAGCGCGCCGGTGGCGACCAGATGGTCGTAGGCGAGGACGGTACCGTCGGCCGTCAGCAGGCTCTTCGCGGCCTCATCGACGTAGACGACGCGCTGACCGGTGCGGACATCGCCATCGAGGCGGGCCGCGAGCCGTCGCCAGATCGCGCCGGTGCCGCCCGACGCCGGAAACGCGAACTGCGCGTTGGGACCCCAAACTTGCGTGCCGGTGAATCCCGTCTTCAGCGCGAGCCGCAGCGCGCTGATATCCGCGGGCGCGACTCGTTCGGCGATCCAGGAGGCAGACATCTCGCTCAGGCTGGTGGCCCAGATCTTCTTGTTGTACGGGGCGAAGAACTCCTCTACCAGGGCATGGCCGTATGTGGCCTCCAGCCACGAGGCGAAGTCCGTCTCCGCGAGAGCGCGGCCTCGGGCCTGGGCTGCGGTCAGATCGTCCAGGCACCTCCGGGCTCTTGCCTGGGTCAGGTGGTGCAGGTGCTGCTGGAAGGGATAGGGCACCCAGCTCCCGCCGTGCCGGACGAACGATGAACGCTGGTGGCGCAGTAACTCCTGCGGCTCGAATAACTCGGCCAGTAACGCGTCGAAACTCTTCATCTTGGAGAACACGACGTGACCGCCGAGATCCCAGGTGAAACCGGCCTCGTCGACGACCGAGGAGCCCAGGCCCCCGACCCTCGGCGCGGCCTCCAGCAGCACCCAGTCGCGGTGACCGAGGCGCTGGAGTTCATGCGCGCATGCCAGCCCGCAAGGCCCCGCACCCAGGATCACCACGGGAACAACGGGACGTGCTCGGGTTCTGCTGTTCCTCACGACATCCTCCTCACCGCGCAACGGCCGGGGTGGCTGGTAACTACCGGATACCGCCCTCGTTTTCTGTTGGCGCCGGCAGCGGACCGAGGCCGAGGTGCGCTCCGGGCCGCGACGGGACGCCTCTCACCCGGCCTGCAGACGCAATCGGTACGTCTGGCGTGTGCCGTCGGCCGAAACTGAGCCGGTCGGCTCGAAGCCGAGGTGTTCGTAGAAGCCCCGGGCATGTCGTCCGGGGTGGTCCGGCCCGAAGGTCGTCACCTCGACGATTCCCGGAACGGCAGTGAGGTCGCGCAGTGCGGACCGGACCAGGAGAGTCCCGATGCCTCTGCCCCGAAACGCGGTGCTGACGGCCAGCCAGCTGACCTCGTACCGCGGAGGGTGAACCGACATCAACACACCGCCAGCGATTGCCGCTCCAGGAGTGCCCGGCGCATCCCGCACGCATAGAGCGGTTCCGCGCTCCACGTTGCGCTCCAGGGCTGCCTGGAACTCTGGGTCGTCGACCATGGGCCCGAACAGATCCTCGACCTCATCTGCGAGGCCCCGCCAAGCGGGAAGATCGGCCCGGACCGCGAGGACTACCTGCATGCGCGCACTCCTGGAAGGGCAAGAGAGGGCGGACGATCTCACGGACAAGACCGGATGAACCGCATCTCTACCCCATACCGCTGATTCCTGGAGCCGTGGCCGGGCGGGGATCAGACAAAAGGGGTCCCTGCGGGGCCCCCTGGCCGGGCTCGAGGGCGTGCGCAGCCTCCAGCGCGGCGGGTACGTGAACGTAGATCTCGCGATCGCACGGGGCAGACCGTGCGCGGTGGCACGGCCGACCGCCGTGGCAACCGCGTTAGCGACGGTCGCGGGAGTCCACACGGTCTGTGTCCGGGTCGGCATGTCGTTCCTCTCTACAGGGGTGCGGGCGGCTGCCGCTGTGTGAACAGTCCGCAGGCGGCCAGAGGCGCCGATGTGGTGGTGGGTGTGGCCGGCGGCGGTTATCGGGGGAAGGCCGCCGCCGGCCACGTCGGTCGCCGCCGCTCCCACCCGAGCGGGCGACCGGGCTTCGGGGGTGGCCTGCGGGTTAGCGGGGTTTGCGGGCGGTGGTGGATGCGAAGGTGTAGCCGCGTACCAGGACTGTCGGGTCGTCCATCAGTTCGGCGAACCGGTCCAGGTCGGCGTGGGTGAGACCGTGGGTAAGGAGCCGGTCGGATAGTTGGGTGGCGTTGTCGGCGTACAGGCGGCAGCCCGGGGTGCCGCCGGCCCAGGTCCGCGCGATCCAGCGGGTGCGCACGTCCTGGAAGCCGTTGGCGAGCAGCACGGCGGGGACCATGTCGCCCCAGTGCAGGTCGACGCCGCGGTCGTCGAGGACGCTGAGGATGGTGTTCACGACCCAGCCGATGAGCTGGTTGTCGTCGTCGGCGGGGGCGTGCACGGCGATCGGCGCGTAGACGATCTCGCCGAGGACGAGCTGCCCGCCGGGCCGGAGCGCGATGATCATCTGATCAAGCACGTCGTGCCGGTTGGGTAGGTGCTCCAGGACACAGCGGGCGGCGGCGACATCGACGCTGCCGGGCTCGACGGGCAGCGGCTGGCTGCGCAGGTCCCGCTGGTAGACGTCGACCACACCGGTCGGGTCGAGCAGCCGGGTGTCCATGTCAACCGCGAGGACCTTCCCGTCACGGCCGACGAGCTCGGACAGGTGCCTGACGATGGAGCCGGCTCCGGCGCCGACGTCCAGAGCGGTCTGCCCGCCGGTGATGCCGAGGCGGGCCAACTCGTCGAAGGTGATCGGGTCCAGCACCTCCTGCAGCGGGCCGAGCTGAGCAGTGGTGTTGCGGAACTGGTAGCGCTGTGCGGTGGCCGTCATCGCGGGACTCCTCCTGTTGATGTGTCAGTGGTGCAGGACCGTGTGTGGCGGGTGGGCCACACACGGGAGCGGCGGGGCTGCATCCGCCGGTCCGGTTGTGGTGGGGGCGGGGTATCGCCGTCGGCTCGCAAGCCGTCCGGCGTGATCTGGGGCGCGAGGTCGAGGAGGAGAGGGCTCGCCGGGCGACCGAACCGCAGCGTCGCCGGCGCTGGTATGCGCGCGGTGTCGGCGAGGTCGCCGCCCGACATCGGCGCAGGCACGACGCAGCCGTGGGTCGTGGTGATCAGCAGTGGTAGGTGTCTGCGGGGTGGGGCGGGCAGGCCTCCGACGGTGAGGGCCATGGCGAGCACGGCGATCCCGGCGATGCTGCGGCTGGCCCGCCGGCCGTCGCTGGAAGCCGCGGGTGGCAGGGGCGGGACGCCCGTGTTGACGCCGCCGTCGGGCACGGTGGGCGGCGCCACGTCGTCGAACGGCCGGTTCTGGGGGTCGGCGGGCGGGGCGTTCATGGAGTCCTGCTCGGGTTGGTGAGGGCGAGGTGGTCGCGGATCAGGCGGTCAGCGTGGTCGCCTGCTGTGTCGATGGGGCGGCTGAGCTGGCCCGCGGTGAGGACGTGGACGGTGCTGGTCAGGGCGGTGGCGGCCCGGACGTGTGGCAGGGCGGCCAGCACGGTGACGCCGTAGGCGGGCAGGTCACGCAGGACGCGGGTGACGTGCGCGGCGATGGTGGGGGCGAGTCCTTCGGTGGGTTCGTCGGCGAGCAGGAGCCGGGGAGCGGTGCGCAGGGCGCGGGCGATGGTGAGCATCTGCTGTTCCCCACCGGAGAGCTGGTGGCCGCGGTGGCCCAGCCGGGCGGCGAGGGCGGGGAACATGTCCAGCAGTTCGTCGACGGTCCAGGGCCGGCCGGGCTGGCCGCGGCGGGCGGGCCGGGTGACGGTGAGGTGATCGGCGACGGTCAGCGACGGCCACAGCCGCCGCCCCTGGGGGGCGAGGCCGACGCCGGCGCGGGCGGCCCGGGCGGGCCGCCACCCGGTCACGTCATGGCCGTCGCACCACACCCATCCCGCGCGGGGGCGCAGGTGCCCGGCGAGGGTGTGCAGCAGGGTCGTCTTCCCGGCTCCGTTGGGCCCGACGATCGCGTGCACGGCGGTGGTGGTGAGGTCGAGGGACACCCCGTGCAGGACGGGCACGTCGGCGTGGTAGCCGGCGGTGAGGTCACCGACGTGCAGCATCATCGCCTCCGTGACCGAGGTAGAGGGCGGCGACGGCAGGGTCGGCGCGCACGGTGTCGGCGGGGCCGTCGGTGTGGCGGCGGCCCTGGTGCAGCACGGTGATCCAGTCCGCGACCGCCGCGACGACATCCATGTGGTGCTCCACCAGCACGATCGCCATCCAGCCGGGCAGGCCCGTCAGCACCTGGAGGAGGCGGCCGGTTTCGGTGTCGGTCAGCCCGGCGGCGGGTTCGTCGAGCAGCAACACCCGCGGCTGCCCCGCGAGGGCGACGGCCAGGTCCAGCATTCGGCGGTGCCCATGCGACAGGGCTGCGGCCGGATAGTCGGCGTAGTCGGTCAGGCCGACCAGTTCCAGCAGTTCCAGGGGTGTGCGCTCGGGATGTCGGCGGTGATGCCAGCCGCCGATGCGCACACCGTCCAGGACGGTCAGGTCGGGGTAGACGGCCGGGTGTTGGAAGGTACGGCCGATGCCCGCCCGGCCCCTCCACCCGGCGCCCCGGCGGGTGATAACGGTCCCGTTGTAGGTGATCGTGCCGGTCCGCGTCCGGGTCGTGCCGGCGAGGATGTTGAGGAGGGTGGACTTGCCGGCACCGTTGGGGCCAATGATCGCGTGCCGGTCACCAGGCGCCACCGTGAAGGAGTCCAGGTCGAGGACGGTGAGTCGCTGGTAGGCGTGCCGCAGACCGGTAGCGACCAGGCCGCCACTGTGGGCACGGTCCAGGTCGCCGCTCGCGCGCCGGGACGGCACCCGATCGTCGGCGTCGACGCGCACGATGCTCACGAAGTCCTCCTCGACATGTGGGGGGCTGTGGTGTCGGGGCCATTGGCAGGTGGGCGTAGCACGCGCAGGGACCGACGTAGGCGTGCGGGCAGGGCGGTCAGACCGCCGGGAAGCAGATAGACCGCTGCCACGAACAGGGCGCCCAGGAGCAGGGGCGCATGGCCGGGCAAGTCGACGGCCACGACGTCCCGCACGCCGAGGACCATGACGGCGCCGACCACAGCGCCGGGCAGTGACGCCGTCCCACCGATGACGACGGCCAGGAGCGCGAGCGCGGCGCTGGTGAAACCGACGTCGGCTGGTGTGATCCACCGATGGGTGTGGATCAACAGCGCCCCACCGATCCCGGCCACCGCCCCAGCGCCGGCGTGCACGACCCACAGATAGGTGGTCACCCGGTGGCCGCTGGCGGCGGCGCGGGCTTCGTTGCCGCGCACGGCCGACAGCAGCAGCTGCCGGTTCCCACCGAGCAGCCGCATTGCTACGGCGGTGGCCGTGGCGGCCACCGCGGCGGCGTAGAGCAGCACCGCCCGGTCGTCGAGCAGCGGCGGTAGGCCGGGCAGCAGCCGCGGAGCGGGGATGCCGGCGAGGCCGTCGGTACCGCCGCTCACCGTCCGCCACTGCGACGCGGTGATGGTGGTCAGCTCCGCGACGGCGAGGCTGAGCATCAACACCACCGTGCCCCGATAACGGGCCAGCACCACACCCACCAGCGCCGCGACCATCGCACCGGCCGCAGCGGCGGCGAGAAGATGCAGCGCCGCGTCGGCGACACCGTGCAGAGCCAGGTGGGCGGTGGTGTAGGCGCCGGCAGCGTAGGGGGCGACCTGGCCGAGCGTGGGCAGGCCCGCGTGGCCGGTGACCACGCAGACGCTGACCGCCAGGAGCGCGAGCGGGAACATCCGAGCGGCGGTAGCGTGCAGGTACGTGTCCGGCCACGCCACCACCGCGGCGATGCCCAGGGCCGCGAGCACCGGTGCCGACCACGGCAGGACTCGCCGCAGCAGCAGCCGTATCCGGTCGCTTGTCCGTGCGTGGGTGAATGCGCTCATGAGCCGACCTCGCCCTGAAGAGGAGAAACACGGGCGAGCAGCACCACGGCCATGGCAGCGATGAGCAGATACGGTGCCAGCGCGGGCACGGCGATCACACCGACGGTCTGGACTACGCCGACGCCGACGGCGGCGATCACGGCGCCGGGCACCGAGCCGAGACCACCGCAGACAACAATGACCAGTGACAGCAGCAGCGTGGTCTCGGCGGTGCCGGGGCCGACACCGAGGATCGGAGTCGTGAGCGCCCCGGCCACGCCGGCCAGCGCCCCAGCGGCAACCAGCACCGTCGCGTCGACCACGGCGGGGTTGACGCCGATCCCGGCCACCATCGCCCGATCATCGACCGTGGCCCACACCAGCCGGCCCGCGCGAGTGTGGTGCAGCACGACGTAGCCCGCAGCGGCAATCAGCACGGCGATCCCCAGGACGGCGAGGCGGTCCACCGGATATCGATGCCCGGCGACAGTCGCCGTGCCGTCCAGCGCGGTGGGCAGCTGAGGTCGGAGGACGTCCGGCCCGAAGGCGATGGTGAGCAGATCGGCGCCGATCAGCGCAATACCGAGGGTGAGTAGCGCCTGGTCGAGGTGTCCCCGCCGCCCGCGCAGCCTCGCCGTCGCGGCGGCCAGCACGCCGCCGCCCGCCGCACCGGCGACGGTGGCGAGGGCGACCGCGGCGGCGAGGCTGGCCCAGGTGCCCGTGCTGATGGCCGCGGCGACGTAGCCGCCAAGGGCGATCAGGGTGCCGTGCGCGAGGTTGAGCACACCCCCGGCGCCGAACGAGACGGTCAGGCCCGCGGCGGCGATCGCCAGGAGCAGGCCGTAGGCGATCCCGTCGACGGCGGACATCAGGTAGGCGTCCACGCGCACAGCACCCCTCTCCAAAAGATCGTTTTGCGGCGGCGGGTTCGAAGGTCAGGTGGTGGGCAGGGTGGTGAGGTCCTGGACGAGGACGTTGGACAGCACCGGCCCGTCGGGCTTGACCTCGCGCAGGTACCAGCGCTGCACCGGCCGGTGCTCGGTCGGGTGGAACTGCCAGTCCCCGCGCGGTGACACGACCCGCCCGACCTTGCCGATCGCCTCGTTGAGCTTCGGGCCCGTCACCTCTCCGTCGACCGCCGCGAGAGCACGGTCGAGGACGGCGGCGGCGTCGTAGGAAGCCATCGCAAACGTCGTCGGCTGGCCGGAGTGTTTGGCTGACCAGGCTGCGACGAAGTCCTGGTTCGCGGCGTTGCCCAGGGTCGGCGAGTAGTTGAGGACGTTGTGGATCCCGGTAGCCGCCGCGCCCTGCGCGGTGAGCACCGACCCCTCGGTCAAGAAGCCAGCGGCGTAGAGGGGCACGTCCTTGAGGTCAGATTGGCGGTACTGCTTGACGAACCCGACCGCCGCGGCACCGGCGTAGAAGGTGTAGACGGCCTTCGGCTTCGCCTCGGCGGCCTTGTTCAGGTACGGCAGAAAGTTCTCCGTCGCCGGGAACGGGGTGAAGGTCGCCTTGCCGTCCGGATTGGCCAGCTTCCCGCCCAGCTTCGTGAACGTGTCGGTGAAGCCCCGCAGCTCGTCCCAGCCGCCCTGATAGTCCGGGCCAATCGCATACACCGTCCCGTCGCCGACCTGGGACTTGATGTAGGAGGCGATCGCGATGCCCGGCTCATCCGAGTTGTAGGACGTGTGCCACGTGTAGGACAAGTCCCGCGGCTTGCCTCCCACTGGCGCGAACGCGGGGCGGGCGTTGGCGCCGATGAGGGGAATCTTCCGGTCGGTGGTGAGGGTCTGGACCTTATCCACAGTGGCCCCGCCGACCAGACCGGTTAACGCAACCACCTGGTCGCGTTCGAGGAGCTTCTGCGCGGCGGGCACGGCGGTGGCCGGCCCGTCGCCCTCGTCGCCCACGACCAGCTCGACCGTCCGGCCGCCGAGCTGCCCACCGTGCGTGTCGAGATACAGCTTGAAGCCGCGTTGCATGTCCTCGCCAACTGTGGTGTAGGTGCCCGACAGGGACACCAACAGTCCGACCCGCACCGTGTCCTGGTCGGCGGTGGAGTTGGTGCATGCGGTGGCGGAGGCTGCCAACGTCAGTGCGGCCAGCGCGGCGACGCCGCGCCGGTAGCGGGCAGGAGATGGGGCGGTCACGGGTGCTCCTTCGGTTGAAAGGTGGGATCGTGCTGGTCAACGGCGGCCGTGTGCGGGGCGAGGATTCCGGAGCGGGTGCGTAGGGTGTGCTCGATGAGTGCGATCAGCAGCCGACGGACGCAGTCCCGATCGCGGGCGTCGATGTCGACGATCGGCACCTCCGGACCGAGGGCCAGGGCCTCACGGAGATCGGCCACCGGGTAGGTGCGGGCACCGGGGAACTGGTTGACCGCCACCACGAACGGCAACCGGGCGTGCTCGACGTAGTCGACGTGCCGGAACGAGTCCGCCAGCCTGCGGGTATCGGCGACGACGATCACCCCAGCAGCACCGAGCGTCAGCGCGTCCCACATGAACCAGAACCGGTCCTGTCCCGGCATGCCGTAGACGTAGACGGTTACCCCGTCCACGCTCAGGCGGCCGAAGTCCATCGCCACCGTCGTCGTGGTCTTCGCCGGAACGTGTGTGGTGTCCTCCACGGCGGCGGCCGACAGGCGGGCCTCGGTGGTCACCGGAGCGATCTCCGACACCGCCCCGACCAGGGTCGTCTTACCCACGCCGAACGGCCCGGTCAGCACGATCTTCAGGCTCGACAGCCCCGGCCCCGGCCGTGAGCGTGGCGCCGGTGGGTGCGCGGCTGCGGGGAGGACAGTCATCTCCGCCCGGCCCCGGCCAAGCCTGTGGCGAACGCGGGGGTCAGTTGGTCGCCGACCTGGTCGGCGAACCGGCACAGTTCCTCGGTCACGAACGCGAGGTCAGCGTCCCTGTGGACGAGGGTAAGCAGGGACGCGCCGGTGCTCACCGTCGTCAGGATCAGGTAGCCGCCGGCCAGGTCGGTGATGTTTCCCTGCACCCCACCCGCGCCGAAGTCCTGGGCCGCGCCCCTGAGCAGGCTGCTCAATCCGGCCGCGACCGCGGCGAGCCGTTCGGCGGCGTCGCGGTCCAGGCCACCGGTCCAGGCCAGCAGGAGCCCGTCGACGGACACCGCGACGGCCTGACTCACCCCCGGCACCCGGGCGAGGTTGTTCGACAGCAGGTAGTTCAACTCGGTCATGACTGGCCTTCCTTCGGCTGAGGGAATCGGCGGCGCAGGCCGCGCTGATACGCCCCCGCGGTGCTCGCCAGCCCACCCGGCCGCGGCGGCGGCACGGCAGACAGCGCAGGGGCTGGGGGTGGGGTGAGGTTGTGGTTCGGCTGCCGTCTGGGCAGACCGTGCACCGTCGTCGTGTCCGCGGCTGACGGCGTCGGTGGGGCGGTCGCGAGATGCACGGAGGCCCCCGGAACGAACCATGACGGCGGTGGCGCTGGCATGCGACGGGCAGTCTCGCCGTGCATCGGGTGACGGGGCGCGGGTAAAACCTGCAGCGCCTGCGTCGGCGCGTCCGCACTGGACACACCGCCCCAGCCGTACGCCGCCGCCTCACGGCGCGGTGCGTCTACGGGGGCGGCGGGCAGGGTGAGAGTGGACGCCGGTGTGCCCCCAGGAGCGCGGCGCCCCACGATCGGGCCTGCCGGCATCACCCCCTGCGGTGCAGCGATGATCTGGAGACCCCCCGTGGGAATCGTCACCTCGGCGACCGTGCCGCATGGCTGCCCCGGCACCAGCCGCACCATCAAGCCATGCGCGGCGGCCAGCAGCGCCACTGTCGCCAAGCCCTGCCGACGGATGTGCTCCACCCCGACCGTCGGCGCCGGCCGCGCCAGCTCGCCGTTGAGCTGCGCGAGGAGGTCCGGCTTGATGCCCGCGCCCGCGTCGACGACCTGCACGACCACCCGATCGCCGAGCAGATGCCCACTGACCAGGGCATCGCCGGGGCTGAAGCGGGTGGCGTTGTCCAGCAGCGACGTCAGCAGATGCACCAGGTCGTCGATCAGTTTCGGCGGCACCAGCACCCGCTCGTCGACCATCCCGGCCACGACCCGCTGATACTCCTGGATACGGCTCTGCGCCGCCTGCACCACCGTCATCAGCGCAACCGGCTCCTCGTGCACAGTCCCCAGAGACAGACCCGACAACACCAACAGGCCCTGCGTGGAGTGCCCCAACTGCGCGACCAGGCTGTCCAGCCCGAACAGCTGACCGAGTGTCTTCGGATCCGCCTCGTCGCGCTCGGCCTGGTCCAACGCCACGGTCAGTCGATGCGTCATCAACTGGCTCCGCCGGCCGACGGCCTCCACCACGGCCGCCGCGACCTGCTGCTGCCGCGCCAGGTCCGTCGCGGTCACGTACACCCTTGAGGCGAGAGTGTCGAACGCGACCGTGACCTCGTCCACTTCATCCCGCGGTGGGCGAGCAGGCGCCAGCGGCTCCGGCGGAGGCGGCATCGACCCCGGATCCGTCGGGTCCGCCGCCTTCACCCGCCGCACCAGGTCCGGCAGTTCCTGATGCGCAACCTGAGTCACGGCGTCCCGCACACTCCGCAGCCGGGCAGCCAGCGCCCGGCCCTGCCGTGACGCCACCACCCCGGCCACCGCGATCAGCAGCACCGCCACACCGGTCAGCACTCCGGTGGTAACCCACTGGGCAGTGCGCTGCCGGCCTACCTCGGCCACGATGTCCGCGTCCACCCGCGCGCGCACCGCGCCCAACCGGTCTCGACGCTCACCGCCGGCCGTCGACCATCCAGCGAGATCCACCCGCAACCGCTGGCCCACCCGAGCGCGGGCCACCTCATCATCCAGCCGCTGCGCGGAAAGAACCCGCTCTCCGGTCAACGCCTGATCCAGCCACAACCGCCACCGCACCGAGGACCGATGCGTCGCCACCAGCAGCGCCTCCTCATACCCGGCCCGATTGGCGGCGAACTCCCGCTGTGCCGCCGGGGTCAGCACACCGCCCGCGCTGCCCATCACAGCGATCTGCTGAAGCGCCGCCAGCTCGGTCACCTGCGACAGCGCCGCCGCCACCCGCAACTGGTCAGCAACAACACCGTCGGCGCCCCCGACCTGCCCCACGGCCTCCCGCACCGCCAACCCTTGCCCGATCGCCACCCGATAACGCATCGACACCGCCGTCACCGACGCCAACCGTGCCCGCACCTGCTCCCGCAACGCCGGCAACAGCCGCAACTGCTCGTCGAACAGGCCAACCAGACCCGCCCCCGCGTTCGACTCGCCGACGACCTCACGCCGATGCCGATAGGCAGCCACGGCCCGGTCCGACGCCGCCACCTGCTCCAGAAAGCCATTGGCGCCCTCCGCCCCTGCTCCAGGGCCAGCGACCAACACGACGGCGAGTTGGCGCTCACGGTCCAACTGCGCCAGCACCTCACCGGTAGCCGACGAAACCGCGACCAGCGTCGCCAGCCGATCTGCGGTCAGCGCCTGACGACCCGTCGACACCACACCCCACGCCGCGAACAACACCGTCGCCGCCAACGGGATCGCCAACAGCACGGCCAGTCGTCGAGCAACAGGCACAACAAAACCTCTTTTCCGATCGTGGCCTCGTCGGTAATCCGCAGCTGAATGCGGGCGAGTCGAATTCGGATCCGCCGCAATCAGCGCGTCACCAGCGGCCGGAACGGCGCGGAGTCCGGCGACTTACACCAATTTCCGACCAGCCATGGCCAGCCTGAGCTGGAATCTCGACCTGCGGGCCCACTTGGTGGCCCGACGCCACGTTTCCCAGGTGAGCGGCGCAGGGACGCCCGCGAGCGCTGTGCTTGATCAGTCATCGGCCCGGCCGATCCTGGGATGACGGCTTCCTTCGGGCAGTGCCCGCGAGGGCCATGCAGCGGAGGGGCCTGGGCCGGCTGACCGGCGCGCAATGGCGGGAAGGGTAGGCGGCTCGTCTGCGCCTCGACGAGATCGTTGCTGCGGGTGGCTCGGGTCGGCGTCGGACGCTCCGAACGAACCATCGAGGGACGCTATGGCGGGTCTGTTGCCCGAGGAAGGGCAGCCGAGAGGATTGAACGGCCGGTCGTCGTCGGCCGGGAGGAACCACTTCATATCACCCCTCCTCGCACAGGCGCCTCGCATTGACGGATGGCTCGGCGCAAATCAACGATCACGGAACGGCGAGGAGCTGGGAATACCGACCTTCGGTCCGACCTCACGTACCGACTTGCGGTCCGACCGGCAACTGACCTGCGAAAAACATGGCGGACCATCGGCTTCACCGATGTGGTCGGCCGGTTTGGCGGGGTTACATTGACATCACCCCGGCCCGACCAACCGTCAACCGGGCATGAGTGGTCCCTGGAGGCTGCCGGTGAACCACCCCAGTCCGTACGTCCGCCGACAATGGCTCGGCCGCGAAATCCGCCGACTACGTGAGGAGCATGGGCTGACGGGCGAGGCAATCGCCCGTGCTCTTGGGTTCCCGCGACAGCAACTCAGCGCGCTGGAAAACGGACATCTTGGCCCTGACATCGACCTCGTCAGCGGGATCTGCGACTACCTCTCGGTCGGGGTCAACAGGCGAACAGCCATCATGGACGCGGCAACCGACGGCTGGACCCGTGGATGGTGGACGGCCGACACCGAACGAATGGGCATCCGCCAGGCCATCTACGCCGACCTGGAAAGCGGCACCAAGACCATCACCGAGTACGCCATGGCCCTGATTCCCGGCTTGCTCCAGACGCCCGCGTTCGCCGATGCGCGGCTACGTAGCGATCCTGGCCGCCAGGGCGGCAGGTTCGACCCTGCCGCCGCAGTCGCCGCCCGCGCTCGTCGCCAGAGCCTGGTGCTCGCCACTGGCGGGCCGTGCTACGAGGCCGTCATTGATGAGTTCGCGATCCGACGATGCGCCGCCGACCCCGTAGTCGTCGCCGATCAACTTCGGCACATCGTCGCTGTGTGCGCGAACCATCCATCCGTGTCCGTCCAGGTCCTACCTGTCGACGCGTCGATCAGAGGACACAGCGCTCCTCGGTCCGCCTACTCGATCTACCGCTACCGCGATCCGCAAAGCTCCCACGCTGTCGCGGTAGACACCCTCACCAAAGACCTCATCCACACCGACCCGAGCGAGGTCGACCCGTACCTAAACCTGCACAGCAGGCTCAAGGCCGCCGCACTGTCACCCGACGTGAGTATCCGTCTCCTCCGCGCCGCGGCGGAGCATCTGGCACCTACGGAAGGAGTTCCGGCATGACCAAGCAACAGCACACCTGGCGTAAGTCCAGCCGCAGCGACGATGGCAACTGCGTCGAAGTCGCCGTCGCTAACGACGTGGTCCTGACCCGCGACTCGAAGGACCCCGACGGGCTGGTGCTGCGGTTCGCCCCGCAGCGGTGGCAATCGTTCGTCACGGGCATTTGCAACGGTGGATTGCAGGGCCCGGACGTGCCCGAGTGACTGGGCGACGGCGACGGTGCAGCACGCGCGCGGCCCGGTAACCGAGGGTGGCAAGATGGCCCACACACCGGCTGTGAGATGCGGCACCCGCCGCGCGTACCTCAGGAGGTGTTGTGCCTCGTCATCCCGAGACGGAGACCACGCCGAACACGCGCCTTACTGAGGCACGTGAGCGTCTGCCGTCACCTCTGCGGCATGGGCAATGCATGTCCCGCAGCGAGCTGGCCGACGTGGTCAACATCGCCTTGCACCAGCTCTACCCGGGCCGGGACATCGCCGCCCATTACGTCGACAACCGGTGGGTGGGCAAGCTGGAACGAGGAGAGCACCGCTGGCCCAGCGACGAACGCCGTGCCGCCCTTCGTCACGCCCTCGGAGTCGCCGGCGACACCGATCTCGATCTCTTTATCCCGCGGCGCACCAGCAGCAGTCAGGTAAGCGCCTTTGACCCCCGGTTGTCGTCCGCCCGCTCTGTTCCGCAGTCAGACCTGCCTCCCGCCGGCGACTTGCTGCAACTAGCGGCACCCGCACACCGCGAGCTGCTATCTGACAGTGCTGGTACGTGGAGTCGAGTGGTTATGGCGCCGGGAGGGCAGCATTTTCCCGGCGCCGCCATCGACGTCGAGGTGTACCCAGCGGTCGACGACGGCCGGGTCCTCGCCACGATTACCCATGCCGCCCCAGAACAGAGGTGGTGCCGCTCTGTTCAGCGGCGGCTCATCCTGGGGCGTGTCGACGACACACCAGATTGCCTCGGGGTCTTCGCGCTGGACTCTCGGCCGGCAGTTCGGCATCTGGTCGGAGCTGGTCGAGACGCACGGCTGCTCTTCCCTCGCGTGTACCAGCTCGACGCGATCACCGCCGGGGTTCTGTGGGCGGTGGCGAACCTCGACCTGTCGCTGCTGCTGGACGACGCCCGCTTGGACGCCGCCCAGGCTGCCGCCTTCCCGTACAGGGACATGGCGGCATCGGCCGCCAGCCGCGACATCGCGGAAGACTTGGATCCGGTGTCGCGGCTGTGGATCGGATCGGCGTTCTGCGCCGACCACATTCGCCGCCACTACCATCTCCTGTCCGACATGCCCGTCTATTGGACGCGGGAGCAGCGTGGGGAGGAAGCCAGCACATGGCTACTGTTCCGCCACAAGCTGAGGTATCTACGCGAGACCGCTGAACACTTCCGAGGCGCATCCCAGCCGATGACCAGGATGTTCTGCCTTCCCTCGCACACGGTGGCCGCCTCGTCGATATCTGAACGGATTTTGCTGCTGCTTGCCGTGGCATTGATGGAATCCCTCGGGATCCACACCGCAGTCACGGACGACCCGGAGTACACCGCGTTGCCCGGGCTCGTCATCGACAAGCAGCGTGCAATCGTGGCCACCTGGATTCGCGCCGACAACATCTGGCACGTCGACGCCATCGACCACCGCAACACCATCGCCGCCTACCGCGACGCTCTCGGCCACGTCCAGGCTCACTCCGTGACCGCCAACGACACGCCCGGCGGACGGCTACGCCACCTGGCCGACTACCTGAGCCTCGACTGGCACTGGCTGCAAAACCGCTGCGCCGACCTCGGCCAATACGGCTTCGCAGGCCTCGCCGAGCCCCGCAGCCGTCTACTCTCCCTCGACGGCGTCGACCAAGCATGCCGCTTCATCGGCACCCTGCCGTAATAGGCTCCTGCACACCCCGCCGCGATCGCCGAAAGACATCCCAGGAGCTTGAATGTCAAGCAGCAGCCTCGTTGAGGTGATGCGACCAGGCGGTCGCCTCGTGGTAGGGCGTGCCGGTTTTGAG
>NZ_JBEZFI010000062.1:0-25699 GCF_040649295.1 Micromonospora sp. NPDC048999
CTGACCTGGTCGCCCAGTACTGGAACAGCTGACCCCGCTTGAACGACACGTTGGCCGGCACCCCGAACCCGGGGTGCCGGCCAGCGGCGTCTTGCGGATCTTGGAGAGTTGCCGTTCGAGGCGAACGGCAACCCTCCAAGATCTGGAAGTGAACGTGACGGGGCGGGCCGCTCACTCCGTACCCAGGGTGATCAGGCCGTCGTCGGCGAGCGTGAACCGGGTCCGGCAGGGCGTGCCGAGCCCGTCGAGCAGTTCCGTCAGCCAACGGGCCTCGTCCGGGGCGGCCGGTTCGAGCCGCATCCGGCGCATCCGCACCGGCACCAGGCGCAGCCGGCGCAGCTCACCGGTGTCCAGGTCGAGCGTGGGCAGGTGCAGCAGCCGCAACTGCGGCCGGTACGACTCCTGCCCGCCGATCCCCTCGTAGTCGTCGATCAGGTCGCCGCAGCCGTACAGGACGAGCCGCCCCCGGTACCGTTCGATCGGGCGCGGGTGATGCGACGAGTGGCCGTGCACCAGGTGCACCCCAGCGTCGATCAGCGTGTGCGCGAAGCGGACGTGTTCCGGCGGCACCTCGTACCCCCAGTTCGAGCCCCAGTGCACCGAGACCACCACCAGGTCCCTCGGGCCGGCCTCCCCGGCGATCCGTTCGGCGAGCGCGGCGGCCGACGCCGCCGACACGTCCGGCAGGTACGCCACCCCGGGCCGCCCGTCGGCCGCGGCCCACTGCGGGTACACCCCGCTGGAGGTGGCGCCGACCGACCAGAGGAGCAGGCGGTGGCCGTCGGGAAGCGGCACCACAGCCGGCCGCCACGCCTCGTCGGCGTCCCGACCGGCGCCCGTGGTCCGGATGCCGGCCGCATGCAGGGTGTCGAGGGTGTCGGCCAGCCCGGTCGGGCCGAAGTCAAGGACGTGATTGTTGGCCAGCGCGCACACGTCGAGCCGCGCGGCGCTGAGGCAGGCCAGGTTCGCCGGGTGCATCCGGTAGTGGATGTCCTTGCCGGGGGCGTACTCGCCGCGCCCGGTCACCGACGTCTCCAGGTTGACGATCCGTACGTCTGGGCGCAGCGCGTCCAGCAGGCGCAGCGCCTCGCCCCACGGCCACTCGGGCGGGGCCGGTCGCGGCACCGGACCGTTGACGGACTCCGCCAGCTCGATGTATCGGCGGGCGTCGGTGACGGCCGGTTCCCGCAGCGCGGGCGGCCCCGGGTGCGGCAGGATCTGGTCCACGCCCCGGCCGGTCATCACGTCGCCGGCGAGGAAGAGGGTCACCTCGGCCATGACCGTCGTGTTCCCGCCTCGGGCGTTTGCGCACCTCCCGAGCCAGCCGGTCTATCCTGCCAAGATGTCGATCATGGACCGTGACGTGGCGGTCGCCGCGGCGGAGGCAGGTGCGGCCGTGGTGCGGTCCCGGTACGGGGCGTCGCTGGCGCGCGTGGACAAGGGCGGGGGCGACTTCGCCACCGCCGCCGACATCGAGGCGGAACAGGCGATCCTCGACGTCATCCGGGCCGCCCGGCCGAACGACGCGGTGCTCGGGGAGGAGAGCGGACGCACCGGGCCCACCACCGCCAGCCACACCTGGCTGGTCGATCCGCTGTGCGGCACGCTGAACTACGCGGCGCGGATGCCGCTGGTCGCGGTGAACGTGGCCTTGCGCACCGGTACCGGCACCATGGTGGCCGCCTCAGCCGACCCGTTCGCCGAGGAGGTGTTCTGGACCGACGGCGGCCCGGCCCAGGTCCGCCGCGACGGGGTGGACGAGCCGCTCGCACCGTCCGCCGAGTCGCGGCTGGTGGACGTCAACCTCGACCCGCCGTTTCCGAACGGTCCCGCGTTCCAGGCCGCCCGGTTGCTCGCGCACCCGGAGTTCGTGACGCGGTTCCGGCCGCGGGTGGTCTCCACCACCCTCGCGGTGGCCTGGGTGGCCGCCGGGCGGCGCGCGGCGTACGTGACCGACGGCGACCTGCGGGACAGCGTGCACTTCGCCGCCGGGATCGCCCTGTGCCAGGCCGCCGGTTGCGTGGTGACCGACATTCGGGGCCGGCCGCTGCACACCGGCGCGGGCGGGCTGCTCGTGGCCGCGGACCCCGACACGCACCGCGCTCTGCTGGCCCTCGTCCGGGAACAGTTCGCGGGATGAGTCGGCGCGCCGACCCGCTATCCGGCGGCGGGGCGCGACCAGAACTCCGTGACCAGGGCGTGGAAGGCCGCGGCCCGCTCGATCTGCGGCATGTGCCCGGTGTCCTGGAACAGGTGGCAACGAGCCCTCGGCAGCCGGGCGCGGGCGTTCGCCAGGTGGCTGGCCGGCAGGATCAGGTCCTGGTCGCCCCAGACGACCAGCGTGGGCAGGTCCAGCGCGGCCACCGCGGTGAGCAGTTCCTCCCGCCACCCCGGTCGTACGCCCCGCCAGGTGCCCAGGCTGCGGACCAGTTCCAGCATCACCCGGGCGGCGTGCGGCTGCCGGGCCACCGCGAGGGCGGCGGCGATGCGCTCCTCGGTGGCGTACGCCGGGTCGTGGAAGATTACCCGCTCGGTGCGGCGGGCGATCGCCGGGTGCGGGCGCAGCAACAGCCGGCCCAGCGGGCGCAGCGCGAGCAGCCGCAGCGCGACGGTGACCTCCCGACCGAAGCCGGCGCTGTTGACCAGTACCAGGCTCGCTGCCCGGGCTGGTTCGTCGACGGCGAGTCGCATCGCCACCGCCCCGCCGAGGGAGTTGCCGACAAGGTGCGCCGGGCCGGTGACCCCGGCGGCGTCCAGGGTCTCGGCGACGGCCGCGGCCAGGGCGGGGAGGGCGTGCGGCGGGTCCAGCGGCGCGCTGCCGCCGTGGCCGGGCAGGTCCACGCTGATCACCCGGTGGTCGCGGGCCAGCAGTTCGTGCTGGGCGGCGAAGTCGTCGAGGGTGCGGCCGATGCCGTGCAGCAGCACCACCGGCGGGCCGTCGCCGGTGATCCGGCAGCGCATCCGGCGGCCGGCCACGGTCAGGGTGTCGGCGGGCGGCGGGGCGACGGTCACGATGCCCGGTCCGACTCGGGCGTCACCGGCTCTGGCGCGGGCCACGGCGCCGGCGCCCGGGTGCCGCGCCGGTTCGTCGCGAGCGCCAGGACCTTCCCGTACGAGGCGGGGGCGACCCGGGCGAGCAGGTCGGGCAGCTTCGCCGACCAGCCGATCAGCACCCGGCCCCGGCGGCGCTCGATGCCGCGCAGGATCACCTCAGCGGCCTTCGCCGGGTCGATGGGGAGCAGCTTCTCGAACTGCCTGCGGGCGGCCTCGAACTCCACGCGGGGTACGCCGCTGCCCACCCGGGCACTGGCCGCGATGCGGGTCCGGATGCCGCCGGGATGCACCGAGGTGACCCCGACGCCGTCGTCGACCAGTTCGTGCCGCAGCGCCTCGGTGAAGCCGCGGACGGCGAACTTGCTGGCCGAGTAGGCGGCCTGGCCGGCGGGCGCGATCAGCCCGAACAGGCTGGAGATGTTGACCAGGTGAGCGCCCGGCTCGGCCTTGAGCGCGGGCAGCAGCGCGTGGGTGAGCCGAACCACGGCCCGGAAGTTGATCTCGACGACCCAGAGGAACTCCTCCAGGGTGACCTGGTCGAACCGGCCGCCCAACGCCACCCCGGCGTTGTTGACCAGCAGCCGGATCCGGGGGTGCCGCCGGCGCAGCTCGGCGGCCACCCGGTCGGTGGCGTCGGCGTCGGCCAGGTCGACCAGATGGGTGTCGATCCGCCGGTCGGGGTGGGCGGCGCGGATCGCGGCGACCACCGCGTCGAGCCGCTCGGCGTCCCGGTCCAGCAGGACCAGGTCGGCGCCGCGCCGGGCCAGCCCGTGCGCGAGGGCCGCGCCGATGCCACTGGCCGCGCCGGTCACCACCGCCGTGCCGCCGGGGAAGACGAAGTCACGCATACGGAGAGTTCCTCTCGCCTCGGGCGACGGGTGCGGTGGGCCGGGCGGCGTCGACCACACCGGTGGCGGACGCGCCGGCACGGGAGAAGCGGACACCGGCGTCGGTGAGCCGGCCGTGCCGCATCAGCAGCACGTCCCGGGGGTAGTTCTGGTGCAGCCGCCAGGGCGCCCTCGGGCCCTGCTTGGGCAGCCGGTCGACGGCACGCAGCACGTACCCGGACTTGAGGTCGATGATCGGCGCCAGCTCGCCGGAGTCGGGAGCCAGCGGAGTGACGATCTGCTGGCCGGTGGCGTCGAGGTGGCGCAGCAGCCGGCAGACGTACGTGGCCACCAGGTCCGCCTTGAGCGTCCACGAGGCGTTGGAGTAGCCGATGGTCATGGCGAAGTTGGGCACGCCGGACAGCATCATGCCCTTGTAGGCCACCGTCCGGGCGAGGTCCACCTCGACGCCGTCCACGGTCACGGCCATGCCGCCGAGGGCGAGCAGGTCGAGACCGGTGGCGGTGACGATGATGTCGGCGGGCAGTTCCTCGCCGGAGCCGAGCCGGATGCCCTGCTCGGTGAAGGTGTCGATGGCGTCGGTGACCACGGAGGCGCGCCCTTGGCTGACCGCGGTGAAGAGGTCCCCGTCGGGGACCACGCACATCCGCTGGTCCCAGGGGTCGTAGCGGGGCACGAAGTGCCGGTCGATGTCGTACCCGACCGGCAGCCGGCCCTGGGCTGCCCGGCGCAGGAACCTCTTCACCAGGCCCGGGGCGCGCCGACTGAGCTGGAAGGTGGCCACCCCCATCAGCACGTTCTTCCAGCGCACCACCGGGTACGCGGCCTTCGCCGGGAGCCAGCGTCGCAGCGCGTCGGCGAGCGGGTCGCGCGAGGACAGCGCGATGACGTACGTGGGTGAGCGCTGGAGCATGGTGACGTGGCCGGCCCGCTGCGCCAGCGCCGGGACCAGGGTGACCGCGGTCGCGCCGCTGCCGATCACCACCACCCGCTTGCCGGTCCAGTCGAGATCCTCCGGCCAGTGCTGCGGGTGCACGAGCCGGCCGGTGTACCGGTCGACGCCCGGGAACTCGGGTGTGTAGCCGGAGTCGTAGCGGTAGTAGCCGGCGCAGGTGAACAGGAACGCGCAGGTCAGGACGACGTCCTCGCCGGTGTCGTCGCGGTGGGCGTGCACGGTCCAGCGGGCGGTGCCGCTGTCCCACTCGGCGCGGAGCACCCGGTGGTGGAAGCGGATGTGCTCCCGTACCCCGTGCTCCCTGGCGGCCTCGCGCACGTACTCCCGGATGGCCTGGCCGTCGGCGATCGCCTTCGGGTCGGTCCACGGCTTGAACGAGTAGCCGAGGGTGAACATGTCGGAGTCGGAGCGGACGCCCGGGTAGCGGAACAGGTCCCAGGTGCCGCCGACGTCGTCGCGGGCCTCGAGCACCGCGTAGGTCTTGCCCGGGCAGTCGCGCTGCAGGTGCACGGCGGCGCCGACACCGGAGAGCCCGGCACCGACGATGAGCACGTCGACGTGGTCGGCCATGGCGTCTCCGATTCGGGCGGCGGTGCCCGGACAGTACCGCGCCGACGCGCGACCGGCGAACGCGGCGCTCGGCCGGCGACGACCGGGAGCCGCCGAGCGGCACCACCGGCCTGACCGTCAGCCGGTCCGGCCGTCGAAGAACGAGCGGGGCACTGAGATGCCGGGGAACTCGTCCCAGTCGTCGCTGCCGACGTGCCGCTTGGTCAGCCGCCGGTTGGTCACGTCCCAGGTGCCGACGAAGAAGTCGAAGTCGCCCATCAGCGGCCCACCGGCCCCTCGGCGCGGGTGTCGGCCAGGTAGCCGGCCAGGTCCGGCTCGTCCGGGGCGAGCACATGGCGGATCCAGGCGCTGCGCTCGTGCTCCAGCACGCCCAGTTCCCAGACGCAGCCCACGCCGGGGCGGTCCAGCGGGACGAAGTGCGCGGGATCGTCGTCCGGGCAGTCCAGCGCGGGCTGGCCGGCGACCGCGATCCGGCACTCCACCACGTTGTCCCAGAACCAGCTGTACGCCAGCAGGTACGCCCCGCTGTCGCCGCCCCGGTGCAGCACCACCCAACTCGCCGGTGGGGTCCTTCCGTCCGGTGCGGGCAGCAGCTTCGGCAGGTAGGCGTACGCGGCCTCGACCACGGCGGGTTCGAGGCGGCGGTCGGGCTGGTCGATGTGGTAGCGCTTGACGTGCCGGCTGGCGACCTCGACGGCCCGCGGCACGGTCAGTTCCTTGTCGTGGAATGCCATGTCCGTGACGGTAGGACCCGTCCCCTGACAACTACTGTCAGCGGAATGCGTGCCAGTCGCCTCCTGTCGATCCTGCTGCTGCTCCAGGCCCACGGCCGGCTCACCGCCGCCGAGCTGGCGCGCCGCCTCGAGGTCTCGGTCCGCACCATCTACCGGGATGTCGAGTCGCTGCACGCCGCCGGCATCCCGCTGTACGGCGAGGCCGGCCACGCCGGCGGCTACCAGCTGGTCGACGGCTGGCGGACCCGGCTGACCGGGCTCACCGCCGAGGAGGCTGACCGCCTGCTCTTCGCCGGGCTGCCCGGGCCGGCCGCCGAGCTGGGCTACCAGTCGGTCGTCGCCGCCGTCCAGCTGAAGCTGCGGGCCGCGCTGCCGCCCCCGCTCGCCGACAGGGCCGCCCGCCTCGAACAGCGTTTCCACCTGGACACCCCGGGCTGGTACTCCGACGGCGACCCGTCGCCGTACCTCGCCCCGACCGCCGACGCGGTGTGGCGGCAGCACCGGGTCCGGGTCCGCTACCGCAGCTGGACCGGCGAGGTGACCCGGATCCTGGAGCCGTACGGGCTGGTGCTCAAGGGCGGCCGCTGGTATGTGGTGGCGGCCCGCCCGGACCGGGCCGAACCGGCCACCTTCCGGGTGAACCAGATCCTCGACCTGACTCCGCTCGACGAGCCGTTCGAACGGCCCGAGTTCGACCTGCCCGGCTGGTGGCGGGCGCACGTGGCGGACTTCCGGGCCCGGTTGCACCGGGACGAGGCGACGATCCGGCTCTCGCCGCGCGGGCGGGAACGGCTGCGGGAGATCGCCACGGATCCGGTGGTCGCCGCGGTGGACGCCACGGCCGGCCCGCCGGACCAGGCCGGCTGGGTGTACGCCGTCATCCCGATCGAGTCGCTCACCCACGCCCACGGCGACCTGCTGCGGCTCGGCGCCGAGGTGGAGGTCCTGTCCCCCGCCCCGCTACGCGACCGCCTCGCCACCACCGCCGCTGCCCTCGCTGCCCTCTACCGCCCCCACCCCGCCCCTTCCTGCCGTTGATCAAGGGGTTTGCGTCAATGTTGATCTCCTCGCAGACGCAAACTCCTTGATCACCGGCGCGCGCCGAAGGGGTTGGGGTGGTCAGGGAGGTCACGGAGGGCTGCGGCGATGGTGGCGACGCCGCGCTCGATGTCGCCGGCCGGGTTGGCGGCGTAGCCGAGGACCAGGCCGGGTGGCTGCGGCAGCTGCCCGTGCCAGGACAGCGGCTGCACCTTGACACCCCGGCGCAGCGCCGCGGCGGCCAGCGTGACGTCATCGACGCCGGCGTCGAGGGTGACCATCAGGTGCAGGCCGGCGGCGGCGCCGTGCACGACCGCCCCGGGCAGGTGGTCGCGGATCGCCCGAATCATCGCGTCCCGGCGGCGTACGTGCCGCCGGCGCAGCAGCCGCAGGTGGCCTTCCAGCGCGCCGGAGTCCATCAGCTCGGCCAGCACGAGCTGCGGCAATGCCGCGTTTCCGAGGTCGGCCATCCGTTTGGCGGCCACCAGCGCGGCGTGGAGCCGGGGCGGCACCAGCACCCAGCCGATCCGCAGTGCCGGGGCGAGCAGCTTGGAAACACTGCCGGTGTAACAGACCCGCTCGGGGAGCATGCCGCGCAACGCCGGCACGGGCGGCCGGTCGTAGCGGTGCTCGGCGTCGTAGTCGTCCTCGATGACCAGGCCGCCCCGCTGCGCCCAGCGCAGCAGCCGGCGGCGCCGCTCCCCGTCCAGCACCACCCCGGTCGGGAACTGGTGGGCGGGGGTGAGCATCACCGCCTGGGCGCCGCTGGCCTCCAGCCGGTCGACGCGCAGGCCGCGCCCGTCGACCGGGACGGGCGGGGTGTCCAGCCGCCAGTTGCGCAGGTGCTGGCGTACGCCGAGGGAGCCGGGGTCCTCCACGGCCACGGTGTGGACGCCGTCGGCGTGCAGCACCTGGGCGAGCAGGCCGAGCGCCTGGGTCACCCCGGCGACGATCACCACCTCGGCCGGGTCGACCCGGATGCCCCGGTTGCGGGCCAGCCAGGTGGCCACCGCCAGCCGCAGCGCCGGCGTGCCGGTCGCGTCGCCGTACCCGAAAGCGGCGGGCGCGAGGCGGTGCAGCACCGCGCGTTCCGCACGTAGCCAGGCCGCGCGGGGAAAGGCCGCGAGATCGGGTACGCCGGGCGTCAGGTCGAGCTCCGCCGGGGCGGTACGCAGCGCGTCGAAGATGTCGGTGCCCGGCCGGCCGGTGAACACCTCGGCTGGGGCGGGCGGCCGTGGTGCGGGGGTGGCCACCGCGGCGGGCGTGGCCACCACGACGGTGCCGGCCCGGCCGCGCCCCACCACGTGGCCGTCCTCGGTGAGCCGCTGGTACGCCTCGGTCACCACCCCCCGGGAGACGCCCAGTTCGGCGGCGAGCACCCGGCTGGCCGGCAGGCGGGCGCCCACCGGCACCCGCCCGTCGGCGATGGCGGCGCGCAGCCGGGCGGCGAGCCAGTCGGCGCGCCCACCGGGCGGGGCCTGGCCCACATCGAGCTGGAGGAAATCTGCGCCAGCCGTTATGGACTCCTCGACCGGCGTCGGTTTGGCCCTGTCCACGGGTCCATTGTGAGCGCAGGCTGGTGCGTGTGAGCATCGCTTTTCTGCTGACCACGCTGGTCGTGGTGGCCACCCCGGGCACCGGGGTGGTGTACACGCTGTCCACCGCGCTCAGCGCGGGCCGGCGCGCCGGACTTCTCGCCGCCGTCGGCTGCACGATCAGCCTCGTGCCGCATCTGGCGGCGGCGGTCACCGGTCTGGCCGCCGTGCTGCGCGCCGGCACCCCGGCGTTCCGGGTGGTGACCTGGCTGGGGGTGGCGTACCTGCTGTGGATGGCCTGGTCCGCGTTGCGCGACCGGGGCCCGCTGCCGTTCGACGAGGGCCACCCGCCCCGACCGCCGGCCCGGGTGATCCGCGACGGGGTGCTGGTGAACCTGCTCAACCCGAAGGTGACCGTGTTCTTCGTGGCGTTCCTGCCGCAGTTCGTGCCTCCGGACGCGCCCGCGGCCACCAGCCGGATGCTGCTGCACGGCGGGGTCTTCATGTTGATCACGCTCGGCGCCTTCGCCGGCCTCGGTGTGCTGGCTGGCACGCTGCGGCGTCGGGTCCTCGCCCGGCCCCGGCTGATCGCGCTGCTGCGCCGTGGTTTCGCCGGCAGCTTCCTCGCGCTGGGCCTCGGCCTGGCCCTCACCGCCCGTTAGGAGCCCACGTGCGTTTCCGGCATTCCCCGCAGGTCTGGTCGGCCTTTCCGGAGCTGGTCTGCGGCGTCCTGCACGCCACCGGCGTCACCCCTGCCGTCGACGTCGGCCCGCTGCTCGCCCGGCACGCCGACACCGCCCGGGCCCGGCTCGCCGGCGGCCCGGAGGGCGGCTTCCCGGAGATCCAGGCGTGGCGGCGGGCCTTCACGCGGATGGGGCTGGCGCCGACCCGCTACCGGTGCGCTGCCGAGTCACTGCTGCGTCGCTTCCGCCGCGACGGCTCCCTACCTCGGCTGCACCCGCTGGTCGACCTGGGCAACGCCCTCTCCCTCGGGTACGCCGTGCCGGTGGCCGTCCTCGACGTCGACCGGATCGCCGGCGACCTGGCGGTGCGACCGGCGACCGGCGACGAGACCTACCTGACTCTCGACAGTGGCGACGACGAGCGCCCCGAGCCGGGTGAGGTGGTCTTCGCGGACTCGGCCGGCCGGGCGCACTCCCGGCGCTGGACGCACCGGCAGAGCGGCTGGTCGGCGGTCCGCGACGACACCGTCGAGGTGTTGGTGGTCGTCGAGGCGCTGCACGACGGCGCGGCGGAGATGGTGCCCCGGATGCTCGCGGAACTGTCGTCGGCCCTGGAGGACGGGTGGCGAACGTCGGCCCGGACGGCGGTGCTGACCTCCGACGCGCCGGTCTTCTCGACGGCACGGGCGGCGGCCGGCTGAGGACACGCCCGACAGCGGCTGCCGGCGGGCGCGTCGGTCCGCGCCGACCCGGCCTCGCCGAGCTGCGAGAAAACCGGTGGGCGGCCGACCGGTGGCGGCATGATCAGGTCATGGAGCGACGACCGGCGCGGGGGCACCGGAACGTGCCGCACACCGCCGACGTGCGGATCGAGGCATGGGCGCCGGACCGGGAAGGCTGCGTGGCCGAGGCGGTGACCGCGATGCTCGACGGCTTCGTCGACATCGCCGGCGCGGACGCGGCCGCCGAGACCCAGTTCGCCGTGCCGCCCGGCGACGACGCGGACATGCTGGTCGCCGTCCTCGACGAAGTGATCTTCCGGCTGGAGACGGCGGGCGTGCTGCCGCTGGCCACCGAGGTACGACCGGCCGACGGCGGCGGGCTGCTGGTGCGGTGGTGGACCGTGGACGCCGACGCGGTGGAACTGGTCGGCGCGGTGCCCAAGGCGGTGGCCCTGCACGAGTTGCGCTTCGGACCCGACCGGGACGGCTGGTCCTGCGCCGTGA
Source organism: Micromonospora sp. NPDC048999 (assembly GCF_040649295.1). Classification (NCBI taxonomy): domain Bacteria; kingdom Bacillati; phylum Actinomycetota; class Actinomycetes; order Micromonosporales; family Micromonosporaceae; genus Micromonospora; species Micromonospora sp. NPDC048999. The sequence goes on from NZ_JBEZFI010000062.1 coordinate 10,644, forward strand.
CGCTCGACGTCTGACCACCGGCTCCCAGTAGTCCAGGCCCAGTAGCTCCGGGCAAGGTCAGCGAGTACACCGACGACCGCCACACCGACCGGTAGTCCACCAGGCCGCAGTCACACCGACACGCCAGATGCTTCGACACCGTCGGCTACGCCAGACCCAACTCGCCCGTCAGGTCCACCCCCCGCGCCGACCCCGCCGCCGCCTGACCGGCACGGACGGCATTTCCGCAGGTACAGGCGGCGCTGGTTTGCACGATCGGGTCTCGGGAAGACTCCTGCGCTGATGTTACCCGCATCACCGTCCCGGTTCTGATCGTGCAAGGCGTTCAGGCCCGGATCATGCCGCCCAGCGCCACCGTTTACCGCCTGCTCGTCATGCTGGCTGACTCCCGCCGTGCTGTTGATAGCGGACGCGGGCACGCGATCATCTGGCGTACGGCCGGGCTCAACCAAGCCCCCTCGTTGGCTTCTTACGAGCCTTCCGAACGCGCGCCGCTGCGCGACGTGCAGTCAACATGCGGATTCCGCCGCCTCTCCGGTGCGGATTCGCTCGGGCCATGAAGCACACCCACGTGGGACTCGGCCAGGGTCATCAGTACCGCAGGCAACCCCGCAGCAGAACTGAAAAGGAGGTGATTCAGATGCCTACCACCGACAACGGCACCAGCTCGGCACACCACGACAACTCGTACTCCAGCCTGCCAAACAGAATGGTCAGGGGCGCGAACGGCATCGACTACGCGTACCGCGACACTGCTCCGAACACCGACGGCGGCGTGCCGCTCATTCTTCTGCAGCACTTCCGCGGAAACCTCGACAACTGGGATCCAGCGCTGATCGACACGCTGGCCTCGGCCCGGCGTCTCATCACTTTCGACAACACCGGCGTCGGCAGCTCCACCGGGACGACACCGAACACTGTGGAACAGATGGCACACGATGCCATCGCCTTTATCACCGCCTTGGGCATCGACCAGACCGACCTCCTGGGGTTCTCCATCGGCAGCTTCGTCGCACAGCAGGTTGCATTGATCAGGCCGGCCATCGTAAGAAGGCTCGTCCTTGCATCGGCAGCCCCGCAGGGCGCTGCCGGCATGCACGGCTGGGCCCCCGACGTCATCGGCGCCGTCGGCAGACCCGAGACCAGCCCGGCCGAATACCTCGGAGTTTTCTTCGCCCAATCCTCGTCGAGCCGACAGGCCGGCCAGGAGGCCCTGCGGCGCATGTATGCCCGAACCGAGGACCGGGACGCGGCAACGAGTTGGGCGACTCGTGAAGCGCAGTATGACGCGGTATGCGCGTGGGGAATCCCCGATCACGCGAAGCTCCAGCGGCTCAGCTGCCTGGAGATGCCGGTGTTCGTGGCGAACGGCGATAGCGATCCGATGATCCTGCCGCACTACTCCTACCTGCTTGCCGGCCTGATTCCGCAGGCTCGGGTAAAGATCTATCTCGACTCGGCGCACGGATTCATGTTCCAACACCACACGGCGTTTGCCGCTGATGTCGAGGCATTCCTCGGCGACCCTCACTAGCGGAGGAAGGGCAGCTCCATGAGTTTCGCGGCGGCCGGCACGCACATGATCGTTCTGCCGGGCGGCGGGTACGCCGAACACGCCGCGCACGAAGCCGAGCCGGTGGCCAGGTGGCTCGGCGACATAGGCGTGCAGGTCAACGTGTTCCGCTATCCGCTCAATGTCCGGCACCCGGAACCACTCAACGCGCTGCGCGCGGAGATCGCCCGTCGGCGGGCGCGGGGTGTGCAGCGCATCGGGCTCATAGGATTCTCAGCGGGAGGCCATCTCGCCGGATTGGCCGCCCTCGCACCAGGCGCCGCGCCCGACGAGACGGTTAACTTCGCGGTACTTGGTTACGCGATCACCTCAATGGAGACCGAGACCTATCGACCCGCGCGGCTGATCCTTCTCGGTGAGGACGCCAGCCCCGAACTGCGCCGATCGACTTCGCTGGATTCGCTTGTCCGGCCTCAGTCGCCGCCGTTCTTCGTGTGGCACACCGCAGAAGACCCGTCCGTCCCTCCCGAGCACACCTATCGCTTAGCATCGGCGCTCGCAGCCAACCGGGTTCCCCACGCAGTGCACGTGTTCGCCCACGGCCCGCACAGTCTTGGCCTCGCTCAAAGTGCTGGCGAGACCGCGATCTGGACCACGCTCGCCAAGGAATGGATCCTTGAACAGGCAGCGGCACCGCCAAGATGATCCGAAGGCCGTTCAGCCCCGCGAACTGCTTGCGGGCCGCCTGCAGACGGCCGGGTCGGCCGCGACGCAGTCGACATACCGATACTCCCGCCGCCGCGAGATGGAGTTTGACCATCAACCCAGGGGGAAAGCGACCTCGGCTTGGCTGTGCGCCGGAGCCTGCGGCTGCCGGGAGGAAACGATGAGCCTTGACTTTGACGTATTCGTGGTGGATCCGAAGCCGATCCCGAGCGCGGTGCCGGGTTTCGAGGAGGCGGTCGGCCCAGCGACCTGGCCGCCAAGCACCTCGACCCTGATCAGCGATGATGGCAGTGCCCTGCTGGTCGACTGCCTCATCACCATCCAGGAGGGGCAGGACCTCGCAGCCTGGGTGAAGGCTCACGGCAGCGAGCTCAAGTACATATACATCACGCATCCCCACGCCGATCACTTCCTCGGGCTTCCGGAGATACTGACGGCATTCCCGGAAGCCAGGCCGACCGCCCTGGCCGAGTCCATCCCCGGGATGGAAGAGCAGATCTCACCCGGGTACATGCAGATCTGGGGCGGGTTCTTCCCGGGACAGCTCACCGGCAAGCCCCTTTCGCCAGCGCCGCTGGCGGATACCACGCTCTGCATTGGAGGCTCGAGGGCTACCGTGATCCCCGTCGGGACCACCGACACCGGGCACTCCAGCGTCGTCCACGTTTCCGACCTGAGCCTGATCGTCTCCGGCGACGTTGTCTACAACCAGACGCACATGTGGCTAGCGAAATCTACACCCGATTCCCGTGCCGGCTGGGCCCGCGCTCTGGATGCCGTGGCGGCGTTGGAGGCCGACACTCTCATCGCCGGCCACCGCAACCCCCGGGCCATCGACGACGACGCCCGCCGCCAGATCGGCGAAAGCCGCCGATATCTGGCCGATTTCGAGGTAGCGCTGGAACGCAGCTCCACCCCGGCCGAGCTCATCGACCGAATGACGGCCGTCTACCCGGACCTGGCGAACCCATACAGCCTGTGGTTCGCGGCCTTCGACCTCCTGCGCACGAGAACCTGAGAGGGTCAGGGCGGAACGCCGAGCCCAAGGAGACCATGAGGCCAGCCCGAACCTTCGTGGTCGCGGGTCAGCCTTTCACCACGCCGACCGGCACGAGCCGGGCCACCCGCCGGCAGAGTCCGGCTCCCTCGGTGGCCTCGATGACGGCGTTGATGTCCTTGTACGCGGTCGGCATCTCCTCGGCCAGCCCGCGCCGGGATTTGCCCCGTACCGCGATGTGCCGCGCCTCCAACTCCCGGCGCGGATCATGCCCACCCACCGCCTTGGTGGCCTGCTTGCGGCTCTGGGTACGGCCGGCGCCGTGGCAGCTGGAGGCGAAGGCGGGCGCCCCCGGCGTGCCGACCAGCACGTACGAGTCGGTGCCCATCGACCCGGGGATCAGCACCGGCTGCCCGACCGGACGCAGGTCCTCCGGCAGGTCCGGGTGGCCCGGCGGCAACGCCCGGGTGGCGCCCTTACGGTGCACGCAGAGCCGCCGCTGACCGCCGTCCACGCCGTGAGTCTCGATCTTCGCCAGATTGTGCGACACGTCGTACACCAGGCTGAGGTCGCTCCCGACGAGCCGCTCGAAGACCTGGCGGGCAGCGTGGTGCAGCAGTTGCCGGTTGGCCCGCGCGTAGTTCGCCGCGGCGGCCATCGCGCCAAGGTAGGCCCGCCCCTCGTGGGACGACACCGGCGCGCAGGCGAGCTGCCGGTCGGGCACGTGGATGCCGTACCCGGGCATCACCTTCTCCATGGCGTGCACGTAGTCGGTGCAGATCTGGTGGCCGAGCCCGCGCGACCCGCAGTGGATCATGACGCAGATCTGCCCGACCCGTAGCCCGAACGCGTCGGCCACCGGCTCGTCGTACACCTGCGCCACGGCCTGCACCTCGAGGAAGTGGTTCCCCGAGCCGAGGCTGCCGACCTGGCCCGCGCCCCGCTGCACCGCCCGCTCGCTGACCTGGGCCGGGTTCGCGTCGTCGACCGCGCCGTAGTCCTCGCACCGGTCCAGGTCACGCTGCACCCCGTAGCCGCGCTCGACCGCGTAGCGGGAACCGCCGCGCAGCAGGGCGTCGAGTTCCGTCCCGTCGGCCAGGTGCCACACCGCGCCCTTGCCCATGCCGCGCGGGGTGGCCTCGCTCAGGCTGTCCATCAAAGCGTCGAGGCGGGGGCGCAGCTCGGCGCGGTCGAGGCCCGCGGCGAGCAGCCGCACGCCGCAGGAGATGTCGAAGCCCACCCCGCCGGGCGAGACCACTCCGCCGGCCTCGACGTCGGTGGCGGCGACCCCGCCGATCGGGAAGCCGTAACCCAGGTGCACGTCCGGCATGGCGTAGGAGGCGCCGACGATGCCGGGCAGGGTGGCCACGTTCGCCACCTGCTCCAGCGACCGGTCCGCCCCGGCGTCCGGCAACAGCGACCGGGACGCGAAGACCACGCCCGGCACCCGCATCGGATCATGCCGGTCGATCCGGAACCGGTACGGCGACTCCTCGACCAGCTCCATGACGCCCGGGCTACCCGGTTCGAGGGCGGCTACACCGGCCCGGCGATCGTGACGATGGGGGTGATCGCGGCCCGCAGCGCGGGCGCCGCGCCCCGGCTCACTTCTCCAGGAAGATCGAGGCCCGGTTGATGTGCACGACCTGGACCGCGAAGGCGGCCAGTACCACCACGATGCCGATCCCGATCGCCACGCCGGGTGCGGCACCGGACAACCCGGCCAGCAGGGTGGAGCCGAGCCCGATCAGCAGCGAGTTGACCGCACCGACCAGGGCGGCCGTGGTCAACAGCAGTTGCCACCGACTCCGCGAGCTGCCCACCGCTGCCGCGGCCGCCCGCATGCCGCCCTCACCCACCACGGCGTCTGCGAAGAAGTCCTCGTCGCCGGCGAAGCGCCGGTGATACCAGGCGCGGATGCGCTGCATCCGCTGCAGGTCCAGCGAGTTCTCCACCGTGCTCTGCACCAGCCGGGCGAAGGTCAGCAGCCCGGTGATCACCAGGGTCGGCAGCACCGCGCCGAGGTACGGCTTGAGCAGGTGGCCGCTGCTGGAGACGAAGCCCAGCCCGATCAGCGCGGCGGAGAGCATCGACATGAAGATCGTCGCGCGGCCCACCGACTCGGTGATGGTGGCGCTGCGGGAGGTCTGGAGCACGAAGTGTTCGGTGCTGGCGGCGGTGAGCAGGGCCTGCTCCCGCGCGTCCTCGTCCATCTCGCCGCCCCCCTTCCTCACCGCTACGATACGGATTCACACCGCGCCCCTGGGCAAAACGGACGCCGCGGGTCCGTCCACCCCGGCGGCCGGCCTCCTGCCGCGGCCCGGAGAGAATGGCACCCCGGGCGCGGCCGGTCACGGCCGGCGGTGGCGAGACGACGGGAGGCCGGGCAGGGTGTCCGAGGCAGCGGAACGGCACGTGGCGGCAAGCGGGGGGCGTGAGCTGCGGGCCGACTGCGCCCAATGCTTCGGGATCTGCTGCGTCGCGCCGGCGTTCGCCGCTTCCGCCGACTTCGCCATCGACAAGCCGGCCGGCCAGCCCTGCCCGAACCTGCGCGGGGACTCCCGCTGCGGCATCCACCGCGACCTGCGCCAACGAGGCTTCCCCGGCTGCACGGTCTTCGACTGCTTCGGCGCGGGCCAGCACGTCGCGCAGGGCACCTTCGGCGGGCGGGACTGGCGCGGCGACCCGGCGATCGCCCGGGGCATGTTCGACACCTTCGCGGTCATGCGGCCGCTGCACGAGCTGCTCTGGTACCTGACCGAGGCCCTCGCGCTGACCCCGCCCGGGCCGCTGCGGGACGACCTGGCCGCCACCCTGACGCAGACGTGGCGACTCACCGACGGCAGCCCGGACGAACTGCTCGCGCTGGACGTCGACGCGCACCGGGACCGGGTCAACCGGCTGCTGTCCCGGGCCGGCGAGCAGGCCCGGGCCGGACAGGCGGGCGCGGACCGACGTGGGGCGACGCTGATCGGGGCAGACCTACGCCGGGCCGGGCTGTCCGGGGCGAACCTACGCGGGGCCTGCCTGATCGGCGCGGACCTACGCGAGGTCGACCTGGGCGCGGCGGACCTGACCGGTGCCGACCTGCGGGGCGCCGACCTGCGCGGCGCCGACCTGGGGCGGTGCCTGTTCTTACACCAGTCGCAGGTCGACGCCGCCCGCGGCGACCAGCGGACGGTCCTGCCGCCGGGCGTACGCCGCCCCGCGCACTGGTCGCTGGCGATCACCCCGGTGCGGCCCCCGCGCGGGCGGGCCCCCGCTGCACGCCGCCGGCGCTGACGGCCCGCCGCCGAGTGCCTTCCGGCCGCGGCGGCACGTTTCGGGGCCCAGGAGCCGGGTAGCCGGAGTCGGCGTCACGTCGCACCGACAGGAGGCGGAAGGGTGGAGTATCGGGCACGCCAGGGCGAGCAGCCGATCGATCCGGCGCACGCCGAGGACGAGGCCGGCCAGGCCCGGCTGGTCCAGGTCGACGCGGACACGGACGTACCGGCGCCCGAGCCGGGCACACCGAAGCCGGACCTGGTCACCGAGGACGACGGCTCCGGGGTGGCCGGTGGGTCGTCCGGCAGCAGCGCCGGTGGCTCGTCCATGCCGACGCACCCGGACGCGCCCCGCTGACCCAGCCAGCAAACGTGGAGTTACCCGGCCCGGGGCGGCGGGGCGTCGAGGCGGATCGCACCGGCCGGGCACAGGTCGACGGCCCGCCGGACCCGGTCGACCACGTCCGGGGCGGGCTCGGCGAAGCGGAGCAGCACGAGGCCGTCCTCGTCGTCCTGGTCGAAGACCTCCGGCGCGGTCACCACACAATTGCCCGACCCGCAGCAGCGGTCCCGGTCCACCCGTATCCGCATGGCCACCTCCTCGCCTTACCAGGCCACGGGCAGCGCGTCGAGGCCGTACACGACCGAGGCGTCCCGGGTCGACAGCCGCCCCGCCTCGTCGGTTAGGCGTAGCCGCGGGAACCGTCGGGCCAGCTCCACCAGGGCGATCCGCAGCTCCGCCCGCGCGAGCGGCTGACCGATGCACTGGTGCACGCCGAAACCGAACGCCACGTGCTGCTGCGCCTGCCGGTACGGGTCGAACTCGTCCGCCCCGTCGAAGACGCCCGGGTCGCGGTTGGCCAGGGAGATCACCGCGATCACGCCCTCCCCCGCCCGGATGCGCTGCCCACCGATCTCGACGTCCGCCGTGGCGAGCCGCCCCAGACCGCTGCGCACGATGCTCAGACAGCGCAGCAGCTCGTCGACCAGACCGTCGGCGTGCCCGGGGTCGTCGCGCAGGGCGGCGTACCGGGCCGGGTGCCGCAGCAGCAGCAGGGTGCTCAGCCCGATCATGTTGGCGGTGGTCTCGTGACCGGCGATGAGCAGCAGCACCGCCATGCCGACCAACTCGTCGACGGCCAGCTCACCCGTGTCGACCCGGTCGCGGGCCAGCCGGCTGAGCAGATCGTCGGTGCGGTCGCCGGCGGCCACCTTCGCCTCGACCAGCCGGTGCAGGTAGTCGCGCAGCTCCCGCACGTGCCGCTGGACGCGTTCCGGTGGCGTGTCGCGGTCGATCAGCGTCCGGCTGCGCTCCTGGAAGAAGTCGTGGTCGGCGTACGGGACGCCGAGCAGGTGGCAGATCACCATCGACGGCACCGGCAGGGCGAAGTGCGCCACCAGGTCGGCGGGCGGGCCGGCGTCGCGCAGCTCGTCCAGGGCCCGGTCCACCGTCTGCCGGATCAGCGGTTCGATCCGCCGCACGTTCTTGATCATGAACTCGGCGGTGAGCATCCGACGCAGCCGGGAGTGCTCCGCACCGTCCATCCGGATGAAGCCGCCCCGCCGGTTGTCCGGACCGGGGGCCAGCTGCCGCAACAGGGGGAAGCCCGGACGGCTGAGGTCGGCGCTGAAGTCGGGATGGCGCAGCAGTCGCCGGACGTCAGCGTGCCGGGTGACCAGCCAGGCGGTCGCGTCGGTGGGCAGCCGGACCCGGGTGACCGGCCCGGAGAAACGGTGCCGCTCCGCCGCGTCCAGCGGCACCAGCGGATCGCGGTCGAGGTTGATCGGCGGCCACAGCGGCAGGTCGGTGAGCGGCGCGACGGTCACGCGAACACCTCCGGTAGCGACTGTCCGTAACGGCATCGACCCGCCACGTTACCCATCGACCGGGTTCGACACAACCCGTCGCCGTCAGCGGGCGGCGACCGCCTCCGCCCGGGCCTCGGCCATGCCCCGGTTGGCCAACGCGTCGGCCCGCTCGTTCTCCGGATGCCCGTTGTGGCCCTTCACCCAGAGCCAGGTCACGTCATGCCGGACGCAGGCCGCCTCCAGCCGCTGCCACAGATCGGCGTTCTTGACCGGCTGCTTCGCCGCGGTCAGCCAGCCGTTACGCTTCCACGACGCCAGCCAGCCGGTGATGCCGTTGCGCACGTACGTGCTGTCGGTGTGCAGACGCACGGTGACCGGCCGGGTCAAGCTCTCCAGCGCGCGGATCGCCGCCGTCAACTCCATCCGGTTGTTCGTCGTCGGCGTCGCCTCGCCACCGCACAGCTCCCGCTCGTGGTCACCCCAGCGCAACACCACACCCCAACCACCCGGGCCGGGGTTGCCGCTGCACGCCCCGTCGGTCCAAATCTCCACGACCCGACCGGTCGCCGCCTCCACCATGCCGGCAACCTACCCGGTACGCCTACCGACCGGACCAGCCGACCCACCCGCCCCGCCACCGACGGTAATTCCCACGACACCGGCACGGCGGCCTGGCAGGGTGGGCGGACGTGGACGGACACTGGGACGGCCTGCGGGCCGAGGTGCGCAACACGATCGACGAACTGGTCGCCTCCGGCCGGGAGACCGGCGTGCAGGTGGCCGCCTACCTGGACGGGCAGCCGATCGTGCAGGAGCAGGCCGGCCTGGCCGACGCCACCACCGGTCGGCCGCTCACCGCCGACACACCGGTGCACACGCTCTCCACCGGCAAGGGACTCACCGCCACCGTGGTGCACATCCTGGCCGAACGGGGACGACTCCACTACGACCTGCCCATCGCCGAAGTGTGGCCAGAGTTCGCCCGCCACGGCAAGGACCGGATCACGCTACGACACACCCTCACCCACACCGCCGGGCTGCCGGCACTGCCGGCCGACATCACCGCCGCGGACTTCACCGACTGGGAACGGATGTGCACGCTGCTCGCCGACGCCGAACCGAGGTGGGCCCCCGGCGAACGGCTCGCGTACCACGCGTGGACATTCGGCTGGCTCGTCGCAGAGGTGGTCCGGCGGGTCACCGGCCGACGGATCTCCCAGGTGCTCGCCGACGAGGTGGCCGGGCCGCTCGGCGTACCCGACGAACTCTTCCTCGCCGTGCCGGAGGCCGACCTGCCCCGGCTGGCCCGACTGGAGGACGCCGGCCTGTCGGCCATGATCGCATACGCCAGCGCCAACCTGCCGAACTTCGACGCGGTGGCCCCGCCCGGCGTCCGACCCGACGCGACGATCGGCAGCCGCCCCGACGTGCTCCGCGCCGACGTGCCCGCCGTCGGCACGATGAGCGCCCGCGCGGTCGCCCGGATGTACGCGGCACTGCTCGGCCCGGTCGACGGCGTACGCCTGATCTCGCCCGAGCGGCTCCGCGAGGTGTCGGCGGTGGCCGTCCGCGCCGAGGACTGGGTGTTCGGGCAGGAGGTCACCTTCGGCCTCGGGTACGCGGTCGACGACGGTTCCTTCGGCACCGCCGGCAGCGGCGGCAGCCTCGCGTTCGCGTACCCCGAGCTGGGGCTGACGGTGGCGGCGGTGCGCAACCGGCTCGGCGCGGGCGACGGCGACCCGATGGAGCAGCTGCGGCTGCTGGTCCGGGACACCGTGGCCCGGGAACTCGGCCGGTAACGGCGGTCGGGCCGCGCCCTACTGCGGCACCCGGTCGCGGCGAAGCCGTCCGCGCAGCCGGTCGGCGGCGTCCCCCAACACCGCACCGGTCATCGGCACCAGCGGACTCGACCGCATCACCGCCAACTCCTCCGCCGGCGTGGTGACGCCGTCGAGAAACCGCAGCACCCGCTCCGGCGGATTGCGCTCGAACAGCCGCGCGAAGAACTCCACCCCACCGACGTGCCCCCGATCCAGGGCACGCAGCGCCACCGCGTCCAGCCACCGGTGCCGCCCGGGATACGCGGGCGCCGGCACCGGCGGCCGACCGGCCGCGAGGGCCCGGGCGACCTGGTCGGCCTGCCGCAGCATGGCCGAGAACGTGAAACCGGTCGACGGGCGGGTGGCGCCGCCGGCGGTGCCGAGCCGAACCACCCGGGGCGACGGGCGAGGCACGAACGGGCCATCGGTCATCGGAATGACCCCGTTCTCCACCTCGCGCACCCGCAACGCGGCCAGGTCCAGGCCGAGCAGGCCGGCGTACCCGCGCAACGCCACGTCGTACGCCGCGTCGGTGAGCACCGCCGGGGAGAACTCGGTGTACTCGACCAGGGCGTACCGATCGTTGACCGGGAGCACGTAGCCGAAGGAGACGCCCCGGGCGGGCTGCGGCGTGCGCAAGTCCATCAGCACCGCCCGGCCCGGGTCGAAGGTGGGCCGCTCGGCCGCCAGCCACCAACCCCGAAAATGCTGCAACCAGTTGGTCCGCCCGGGCCGCCGCGGCGGGCGGGGGCGGGAGTCGAGCACCCAGCCGGCCCGCAGCAGCACCCGCCCGTCCGGGTCGTGAACGGTCACCCGCTGCCCGTCGTCGTGCAGAGCGCCGACCGGCGCGCCGATCCGTACCGCGCCCAGTCGGCGCTCGGCCGCGGCAGCCCGGTCGTAGACCGGGGCCGAGCGCAGCATCGCGTACCGCAGCGGGGCGAGCGGCAGGACGCGGCGGCCGGCGGGCGTGACCACATCGACCCGCGACCAGCTGGCGCTCAGCACCGGGTCAAGGTCACCGCCGGGGGCACCCCAGAACGCCCAGGTACGGTCCTGGCCACGCTTGCGCACCGGGTCGACCACGGCGACCCGCAGGCCGGCGACGCCGTGCCGGTCCAAGGCCGCGAGCACCAGGGAGGCGGCGCCACCCCCGCCCACCAGCGCGAGGTCGACGTCGACGGGTACGCGGTTCACCCGGCCACGCTGCCACACCTCTGGCCCACGGCGCCAGCACCGTTTGCCCCGATATGCGGCGAGCAAGCGACAGGCCGACATGGGAGGAGCGGAGCACGAAGATCCACGACCCGTCGACGCCTCACCCGACGGTCAGTGCGGGAAGGCCCGAGGGATGCGTCGTTCGACATCCTCGCGAAAGTCCTCGATCCGGGACGCCACCTGTCGCATGCCGACGGTGTGCTCCAGCCGGTCCAGATAGAGCGAGCGGCGGGCCAGCCCGTCAAGCTGGAAACTGAAGTAGATCGCCATCAGCGGGTTGACGAACAGGACGCTGCCCCGGGTCCGCCGGGTGACATGCACGTCACCGTCAGCACCCCGGGTAGCGGCGGCGATCTGCCCGTGCACGATGCTGGGCCTCAGCGGGGTGGCCGCCTGCCCGTACGCGACGGCGTCCCGATACAGCTCGGCCTCCCGGCTGGTACGCGGGATCGACAGCGCGCCCAGGTAAGCCCCGTCCCGATCCAGCGCAGCGATGTTCTCCAGCACCTGGGTGTGGTTCACCCCGTGGTACGCGTCGATGCCAAACCCGAGGCAGACCACCAGCTTCACCGGCACCTCGAGCCCGGCCACCGCGGCGAGACTGGTCATGTCCTCGACCGGGGTGCCCAGGCCGGCCTCGTCGCCGCACATCAGGATGTCGGTGCCGCCGTCGACCAGCACCACCGCGTCCACGCCGAGCGCGTCGACCAGGTGCCGATAGGCGTTCCGCAGCGGCTGCACCCCGACCTTCGGGAAGGCGTACACGGTGGACGGTAGGCCCTGGGCAGCAAGCCAACAGGCCAGCGCACGCTCCGGGAAGTAGTCGTCCGGACCGGCGGTGTCCGGGGTGACAGCGGCGACGTCCTGCGCCGCCCAGACGTCCAGGTCGAGCAGCTCGAGCTGGGTGAAGGAGAGGTTGGCCAGGTGGACCGTGTGACCGGCTTCGCGCAGCGCCACGGCGAGGGGGATCCCGGCATACACGTCGAAACCGCCGCCCGCGCCGGCGATCAGCACGGTGCGGGCCGGCTCCAGCGCGGCGAACAGCGGCGGTACGGACAGCAACGACACTGGGGCTCCTCAGGCGACACTCGCCGGGCTTTCCGGCGCTGCGGGGGCAGGATCGGTGTACGCGGCGGCGACCGTCGCCCGGTCGAAGACCCGCCAGGTCATCGCGATCACCGCCAGCGCGACCACAAACCCCACCCAGTACGGCGCGGTGATCCCGAACCGGTCGGCGACCACCCCGCCGAGCAGCGCACCCAGGCAGTTGCCACCGGCGGCGAGGAACAACGTCGTGCTGCCCACCCGGCCCTGCAGGGCGGGCGGGGTCAACCGCTGCCGCAGCGAATTGGCGACCATGTTCCACAGCGCGCCGTGCACCCCGAACGCGAACAGCGCCGCACCGACCACCACCGCGCTGCGTGAGGCGGCCAGAGCCAGATGCAGGCCCGCCTCGATCACCAGGCCGATCCGCACCGTCCAGGTCGCGGTCACCACGGCGACGAGCCGGTCCCCGACGGCCGAGCCGAGCAGCCCGCCGACCGCCATACACGTGAACAGCACGCCGAAGCCGACCGAGCCGAGACCCAACCGCTGGGTGGCCAGCAGCACCAGCACCGCCAACGCGGCGGTGAGGGTGACGTTCAACAGCCCGATCAGCAGGGTCATGGTGCGCAGCAACCGCTGCGAGAGCAGCCAGCGGAACCCCTCGGCCACCTCCGCGCGCACCGAGCGGCGTTCGCCCGGCTCCGGCGAGCCGCGGTATGTCCCGGCGACCAGGCCGACCAGCACGGCGCTCAGCGCGTACGTGCCGGCGTTGACACCGAACGGGATGGCGGCGGCCACCACGAACAGGAACCCGCCGAGCGGACCGGCGACCATGTTCTGCATGACCTGGGTGCCGCCGCCCAACCAGCCGTTGGCCCGTTCCAGACGCGACCGGGGCACCACCGCCGGCACGACAGCCTGGGCGGCGGTGCGGAACACCACCTCGCCGGCGTTGACGACGAACAGCACCGCGTACAGCAGCGGAATCCCGGCCCGGCCGGTGACCATCGCGGCGGCCAGCACCGCCAGGACGGCCACCCGCGCCCAGTCGATCACCACCATGAGCCGACGCCGGTCGACCCGGTCCACGAGCACCCCGCCGGGCAGCGCGAACAGCAGCCACGGCAGCCACGCCACCGCCGCGCCCATCGACACGATCAGCGGATCGTCGGTGCGCGACGCGACGTACAGCGGCGCGGCCACCATGGCCATCCCGCTGCCCAGCGCCGACATGGCGCTCGCCGCCCACAACCGCGCGAAGCGCCCGTCCAACCGATCCCCCGCGGTCCCCGTCACGGCCAGCGAACCTACCAGGGCCGGCGGCTCCCGCCGACCGGGTTATGCCGAAGGCAGCCGCCGGATGGGAAGATCACCCATGCCCGTTACCAGCCCCTGGCTTGCCGGTCCCTCCCCCACCGCCCGCCTCGACCGCGACCGGCTCGAGGAGCGCATCCTCAACCTGCTGTCCGCACAGAACATGTGCGTCCTGGCCACCACCGGTCCGGACGGCCCCCTCGCCACCCCGGTCCGCTACTTCCACCTCGACTTGACGGTGATGTTCACCGCCGTGGCCAACTCACCGAAGATGCGCAACATCGCCGCCGACGCACGCGTCTCCATCGGCATCTTCGCTCCACTGGTCGGGCAGGCCAGCAGCCGTGGGGCGCAGGTCTTCGGCCGGGCCCGGGTACTCCACCTCGGCGACCCGGACTTCGAGCACCACTGGCCCGCGTACCGGTGGCAGTCCGACCACGTGGAGCGGTCCCGGTCGTTGGACGAGCCGCCGACCGGGCCGCTGGTCGTGGTGCCGGCGGACCGGATCGTGTACACCGAGCACTGGCTGCGCCGCGAGGGGTACGCGCCCCGCCAGTTCTGGCGGGCCGCCGAACCTGGGTGACCTCGGGGTCGGGCATCGCACCATCACCCGGCGCGGCCGGCATCCACCAGGGCCGCGCCCAGCGCGGTACGCCAGTAGAGCGCCTCCCGCCCGGACCGGCGCTTGGTCACGCGAGCTCGGTTCGCACACGGGCTTGAAGTGGTGGTCGCGGCGTGCCAAGCTGGACGGCTTCCTAGGAGGCGGCGATGAAGCGATTGCGGCGACCCCGGGCCGGTGCCCTCGTACTCCTCACGGTGCTCGCGGTCGGAGCGGTGCCGGTGGCACGCGATCTACTCTGGCCGATCACCGAGAAGGTTTCCGTCGAGGCGTACGACAGCACCGACGACCCTAACGTGATCGTGGCGCTCGTCGAGGCCCACCCCGACTTCGTGGTGCACCGAGCGACCGCGCAGGAGAATGCCGGCACGGTCATCCTGCACGTCTCGATGCGTTCGCCCTCGCGGTCGTGGTCGGGCGGTGACCCCGCCGAAACCCGGTCCGTCCGGATCCGGCTGGACCGACCCCTCGCCGGCCGCGAGGTGCGCGACGGCTGGCTCGGCACGCCTGTCCCGAAGCGCTGACTCGCTCCTCCCCCGAGACACCGGGCTTCTTGCCGTGTGTGAGGTGGTGCGTCACCACCGCTAAGGCGTCCTAGGAGGCTAGCTGGCCGGTGTGCGTCCCCGAGCCGCCGGCCAGCTAGTGCCGTGACCACGAACGTTCACGGTGTTGGGGTCAGGCTGCTTGAGTAGCGGGTTGGCCCCAGCGTCGTTGTCGTTCGCTGCGGATGCGG
>NZ_JBEZFI010000063.1:0-22627 GCF_040649295.1 Micromonospora sp. NPDC048999
ACGGAGTTCGGCTGACCACCCGAGCCGAACACCTCGACGGCGCCGCCCAGATGCTGGCCGGGCTCGGCTGGCCCTTCACCATCGAACGGCCCGCCGAACTCAGAGCCGAAGTGCGCGCCCTGGCCGCCCGCCTACTCACCCACGCAAACGCAGGCGAGTAGACCACCACAGCAGCCCGCCGACGCTGGTATGCCGGCAAGCATGAACATCCGCTCTTGCCGATGTGAGTGCATCCGGCGGAACGTACGAAGCCAGCATCAGATGACGAACACACATGCCCACTGGCCGAGTCATTGCACCGTGACGTCCACAGTGGCTGTTCCTGTCTTTTCGGCGACGGTGTTCCGAAGGATGATTGTGTGCCGCCCCGCCCCCAAGGGCCCTGCTATGCCCCAGAGCGCGCAAAAGTACATCTGTGGTGCGACAGCTGCGACCGGGTCCGCCGCCGCAATCTGGAGCGGCTCGCCCATCTGCAGAACCACCGGCTCGCCGTCGACATAGGCCTCACCCTCGGCGGACAACGGGCTGTCGAGCCGGTTGAGCCCTTCTCGGCAAATTGACTGGTCAGGGCTCACAACACCGGTCGGCACTACCACCAGCGACCGGCCCGCCGGTAGCGTGCAGGTCCATCGTTCGTCCCGACCCGGCACTCGCTGTGCATCGAGAAACCAAAGGTCCGAATTTGGATCGGGCCCGCAAGAGTCGCGATGGGGCAACTCCGGGTAGGCCGTACCTGGCAACGCCGACGTGTTCCATTGCGACCAGCGGCGCAAGACCTGCTCGTCCTGTGTAGCGATGGCCTGGGTCGTCGAGCCTTTCTGCGCTGGGAGAGCCTGCTCGGCGCAGCCCGCAACAAGCAGCACGAGCATTGACGCGGCACCGATTCTTAGCACCGACGAAGCCTACCGGTGCTTCGGTCGCCTGCAACCATTGCTTCTTCCTGTTGCGGCTCCACACCTCACCGGCCCATCCCAACAACCCATCCGACGCCCTGTCATGCCGCGGATCGTGCGTCGTCCCTGGGAGCCGTGGCCAGCGGAGGCGTTGACCTGGTGAGCGGACGCTGTTGGTGGTCGGGCGTCAACGGTCAGGAGGTCGGACCCGAACGGTTCAGAGCAATTCGAGGATGATGCCGTCCTCGGACTCGCTGCCGCCTGGGCCGTGGTCGTGGATGATCTCTACGATCATGTCGAACAGCGTCTGCCCTCGGCCACGCTGTGCGTCGCCGACCCTGGCCTCGATGCTCGCGCGGTGCGATGGGTGGCAGGTGAAGAGGATTTGCGTCAGCCATCGGACCGTCGCGTCATAACCGAGCACGATCCGGGACGAGTCAGAGTTGACCCACTTGAGTACCCAGCCGGTCTCGGGGGTGCCGAAGCCTCCGCGGAGGGTGTCGTTGAAGGCATCGAGGCTTCCATTCCAGGTGCCATGACGAAGCAGCTGCGAGAACTCCCGTACGAAGCCGGCGAAGTCGACGAACGAGGCTCCGTCGATGACGAGCACGGGAAGGGCATCCCTCTGGTTGGTCACGGTGCAAGTATGGGCGCGACCCACGGCATCCGGATCTGCCGTTGCGACACGATGTCGCACTTTGCGAGTGGACTCGCAGTTAGGAGGGCCGACGTGATGTCGGTGGTGTAGTCCCGGGCGCGTGCTCGCTGCCTGGCCCTGCCCTTGGCGTGCGCTGCTGGTAACGGCGGGGTGCGAAGCCCGAGGGGAAAGCCGAAGGGGTCCTCGTCCCATCGAGAGGACCACGGGTGAGGGGCAGACCGGACGGGTGAATCGCGTGAACCCTTGTTGATGCCTCGTAAAACGGAGCTCCGCGCGGTGGGATGGTCAGGCGGAGTGCAGGGACGTAGCCGCTGGAATGCGGCAGGCGCTGGCCGGGCACGGCATCCGGTCAGGAGAGCACCGCTGGTCCCCGGGGTATAGAGGGCGCCCACCCCGGTCGTAACTCGTGAGTGTGGAACGTGGAAACCCCGACGGGGTCCGCCCGCTGGTTTGTGGGGGCGGTAAGCCGACCGTGAGGAAGGCCCAGCTCCCCGGCGGGAACAGGATGACCCGAGAAGCGAATGCCGGTGGCCGAAAGGCGGCAGGAAACCGCGGCGAACTGACCGTTCTCCTCCTGGGCGGTGTCGCGGATAACTGGCCGGATACCGGGCCGGGTGCCCGGCTGTGAAAGCAGGCTGACGCGGGTCAGGTGAGCTCGTGTGAGAGACGATGACGACGAAGCTGGAACCGAAGGGCAAGTTGGGCATCGCTGGGGCTGTGGTCACGGTGGTGAACGGACCGGAGGACGCGCTTGACTGGGACGCGGTGGATTGGCGTGCCTGTGAGCGGCAAGTACAGCGGTTGCGGCAGCGGATCTTCACGGCGTCGCGGGTAGGGGATCTCAAAACGGTCCGGAATCTGCAGAAGTTGATGCTGCGGTCCCGCGCGAACACGCTGTTGGCGGTTCGTCGGGTCACGGAGGTCAACGCTGGACGCTTGACGGCGGGCGTGGACGGCAGGATCGTCCTCGGCGGCCAGGAGAAAGCCGCGCTGGCAGAGGCTGTTCAGCGTCGGCAGCAGCCCTGGCAGGCTCGTCCGGTCAAGCGGGTGTATATCCCGAAAGCGGATGGCCGGCGTCGTCCGCTCGGCATTCCCGTGATCGTCGATCGGGTGTTGCAGGCCCGGGTGACGGCCGCGTTGGAGCCGGAATGGGAAGCCCGGTTCGAGCCGAGATCATATGGGTTTCGGCCCGGACGCAGCTGTCAGGACGCCATCCAGGCCACCTTCAACACCGTCAAGGGAAAGAACCCGGCCCGGCGGTGGGTGCTGGACGCGGACCTGAAAGCGGCGTTCGACCGCATCGACCATCACCATCTGCTCGGTCAGCTCGGCGGGTTCCCGGCCAGGGAACAGATCCGCAGCTGGCTGACGGCCGGAGTGGTCGAGCAGGGGGCGTTCACCCCGACCGAGGAGGGAACTCCGCAGGGCGGGGTGGTCAGCCCGTTGCTGTTGAACGTCGCGTTGCACGGGATGGAGCACGCCGCCGGGGTCCGTTACCGCGCCGTCGCAGCCGACGGTGTCGCCACGGCCCCGGACAGCCCGGTACTGATCAGATATGCCGACGATTTCGTCGCGTTATGCCGAACCAGGGATGAAGCGATCCAGATCAAGGCCCGGCTGGCCGCGTGGCTGACGCCGAGAGGACTAGCCTTCAACGAGGACAAGACCCGCGTGGTCGACCTCGATGAGGGCTACAACTTCCTCGGGTTCAACGTCCGCCGCTATCACGGCCTGCTGCTGATCAAACCGAGTAAAGCGGCGGTCAGACGGATCCGGAAACGGCTACGCACCGAAGTGCGTGCACTGCGCGGCAGCAACGCCGCCGCGGTGATCGCCCGCCTCAACCCGATCATCCGAGGCTGGGCAGCCTACTACCGGAGCGTAGTGTCCAGCGAAATATTCACCTCGCTGGACCACTACCTGTGGAAACTGGTCTACAAATGGGCCAGACACACCCACCCGAACAAGCCGACGAGCTGGGTCGTCGCCCGCTACTTCGGCATGTTCAACAAGTCCCGGCAGAACAAGTGGGTCTTCGGTGACCGCGACAGCGGCGCCTACCTGCAGAAATTCGCCTGGACCAGGATCGTGCGCCACCAGGTGGTCACCGGCACCGCGTCACCTGACGACCCCGTGCTGGCCGATTACTGGAACAGCCGACGGCGACGCCGCAGGATGCAACCCCCGGTCGACCGCACCACCCAGCAGCTGCTCGACAGCCAACGGGCCCGCTGCGTCGCCTGCGGGCAGCTTCTGCTGCACGCCGACCGCCCGCCACGAACCCCACGCGAATGGGAACAGTGGTATCGCGGCCTGCGGAAAGCTGTGGATCACAACGCCATCAGCCTACGACAGGACGGCAGCACACACGGTCCGCAACTCCGTCTGCTCCACACCCACTGCCACCGCCGCACCAGCGGCAAAACGGCAGACCAGCACTGCAACCATCCGCGAGCCATAGAGCTTGCTTGAGCCGGATGCATGGAAATCGTGCACGTCCGGTTCTGAGGGGGCGGCGGCGCAGCAATGCGCCGTCGCTACCCGGCCCGACAGCGCGCCGCCCTACCGGCTATCTGGGCAAGTTCCGTCCCTCGGGCTCCATCGACCGCAGCACCTCCAATGGTGTACGGCCGGTTGCCCCAGCCAGAGCAGTGATCGCCGTCGCGGCGAGGGCGGTGAGGTTCAACGCGTAACCCAAGCCATCGACGCGAACCGCAGCGTCGGCGATGTTGTAGACATCGGCGTCCTCGTCCGCGAGATAGGCAGCGACAGCGCTGACCGCAGTTCGGTACGCCTCATCGCCGGGCCGTCGCCGATTCCGAGTCATGGATCGAGTATCCCAACAAGCCCCCCAACACTCACGGAACGCCCGCTTCTGCCGCTCCGGGTGGACTGGTGTTCATCGCCGGCGGTAACGCACGGTGATGTATGACTATCTCTCCTGCTTCGGTTTCCGGTGTCGTACCTGGCGATCAACTCGTTGTGCGGGCCGCGGTGTCGGCCTTCCTGGGCCGTTACCGTGGCCAGACTCGCGTGCACACCAAGTCCGACCTGCGAGTCTTCCTCCGCTGGTGCGCCGACCATGACTTGGACCCGCTGATTGCGGCGCGGGTGGACATCGAGCGGTACGTGCGCTGGCTGCAAGATGTACGCCGGTACCAGCCCTCGACGGTGTCCCGTCGACTGTCGGTCGTGGTTGGGTTCTATCGGGTCTGCGTCATCGACGCGATCCTGGAGCACTCGCCGGCCGACTATGTCCGCCGGCCCCCGGTGCCGACCGAGTCGCCGACCCTCGGACTGGGGCACCTGCAGTTCGAAGCTGTGATCACCACCGCCCGGAAGTCCCCGAACCCAAACGATTTCGCCCTGGTAGCGCTCCTGGGCCTACTCGGGCTGCGGATCTTCGAAGCCTGCGGGTCGAACATCGCCGACCTGGGCGAGGAACACGGCCACCGGGTCCTACGCGTACGCGGCAAAGGCGGCAAGGTCGTCCTCGTCCCGCTACCACCCGCGGTGGCCCGAGCCATCGACCCGGCCGTCGACGACCGCACCGCCGGGCCGATCCTGCGCAACACCCATGGCCGGCGGATGGACCGACACGCAGCAACACGCCGGCTCAAACACCTCGCCCAGGCCGCAGGCATCCGGATACCGAGGACGCACCCGCATATGCTGCGCCACACCTTCGTGACCACCATGCACGACGCCGGCGTCAGCCTCCGCGACGTGCAGATCACCGCCCGCCACGCCGACCCACGACCCACCATGCGCTACGACCGAGCACGCAAGAACCTCGACCGGCACCCCAACTACATCCTCGCCGCCTACATGGCCTCCGGAACATGATCAGCCCGTTCGCGACTCTGCCGAAAACAGTGCGTGCACGGGGCTCGTCGACTCAGCTCACCCTTCGGTCGCGACTGCCGCGATGGCGGCGTGTGGCCGATAAGTGCCGTCGCTGGGCCGCTGCAGGCGCTCAACTTCCGCGAAGCCAGCCCGCGCCAGTCGCTCGGAGAACTCGTCAACGGGCCAGCGATAGGCGGTCACGACCTTGTGATCGAAGGCCGCGACCTCGTCACCTACGAAGACAGCGACCACTAACGTTCCGACCGGGGCCATTGCTCGCCGGAACTCGGCGAGCACGCCGTCAAGATCTTGCGGTGGTAGATGAATCAACGAGCCCCAGGCCAGGATGCCGGCGATGGAGTGGGTGGCAGCGGCGAGATTTTCGAACGACCCGAGTTGGTAGCTACCGCTTGGGTGGACTGCCTGCGCGTGGGCGATGAACTCGGGAACCATGTCGATTCCCATTGCGTTGACGCCCAGCGAGCGAAGGAAATCGGTGATATGGCCAGGCCCACAGCCCAGATCGAGTACCGTGCCAGGTCGACCCGCCAGATGCCGTGCGATGAAGGCGAGGTCGTCGGCGTGCACCTGCTGGGTTGTACCGAGCATTTCGATGTAGAGCTCCGCGGCGGACGTATATGCCTGCCGGACCTTCTCCAAGTTCACCACGCGACTATATGGGCTCTCGGATTGCCGAGCAGCCGGGCCAGCGGAGGACGCGCGTCGATGCTCGTGGTGCCCGCATCCGGCGATCCGAGGGAAGGCCAGATGGGCACACATCTGCCGCCGTCCGTGCGCGTCAGCCGCGCGTCGGCCTCAGTCTGGGTGGTCGGCGCTTCGCGGCGTTCGGGCATCCTGAACTGGCCGAGTTGAGTGCGTGTCACCACCGTGCCGATACGTGCGATCATGCCGTGGTGGGTCAGTCGGTCAGCGTGTTGTGGTCGCGGCCGTTACATCTGAGTTCGGGCCTGCAGGCGATGGCGGTGGCGTCCGGTTCCCTCGTCGTGGCGGAGCGGCACTCGCGTCTGGTCCGGCTGGACCCGCGTAGCGGGGTGCAGTTGTGGGAACAGTGTGTCGAGGATTGCTGGGGCACGGCCGTTATCGCGGGTGAGTGCTGCCTTTACCTGAGCCAAGCAGGAGTTCTGCACTGCTTCGACCTGGACGACGGGCAACGACTGTGGTCGACGCCCGGCATGAGCCTGCGGCATTACATCAGCGTCAGCGGCTCTGCTGTACTGCTTGGAGGGTGGCGCGGTTACCACCCTTTGATTCGGGTGGCCCTTGCCGACGGTAGGTGCCTGCCGTTCGATGGCGCTGCGGTTGCCGGAGCCGGTCCACTGGCCTGGCCGCAGCCGGTTCGTTGGAGGCCCGAACACGACTCTGCCGCCGATGCGGTGCTCATCGCGGGCACCGGTCTGCCAAAACTACTGATGATGGCCGCCTCCGGGGCCGTCCTGAGGGAGTGGACGCTGCCGGCGCCGGTGGTCTTCCCCGATGCCGGCGACAGCTATGGAGCCAGCAACGATGGCCGTTTCACCTTCCTCAGCGGTCGACGCACGGTCATGACTTTTCATCCGGTGCGCGGTGTGCAAGTGCTGTGGCACCACGAGCGTGATCTCCGCCCACAAGCGCCGATCCTCCACGGCGACACGCTGTGGCTCGTCGAGGACGCCGGCATCACGGTCATCGACGTGAGTCATGGTGCCGTCACCGCCGTACGGCATCTACCGCACGGCGTTGTCCTCGCTTCGGCCCTGGTGTCCGGCGGCGTGCTGTTCGCCTTCGCGGACGGTTCGCTGGTTACCATCGACCGCGCCGGCAACGTCGTCGCCCGCATACGGCTATCGGCGCGGGTTGACCGGCTGGTTCCCGGGAACAACGGTCTGACGCACGCAATCGGCAAAGGTCACCTCGTCACGCTCGAAGGTCCGACCACGGCAACCGCCCCGCTTCTTTAGCGAGTATCCGCTCATGCCGCTCCCGGCGTGCTGGCGTTCATCACCGGTGGTGACGCACGGTGATGTATGGCTGCCTATCCTGCTCCCGCTTCCGGTGTCGTATCTGCCGATCAACTCGTTGTGCGAGCCGCGGTATCCGCCTTCCTGGGCCGTTACCGTGGCCAGACTCGCGTCCATACCGAGTCCGACCTGCGCGTTTTCCTCCGCTGGTGCAGCGACCATGGTCTTGACCCGCTGACGGCGGTTCGGGTGGACATCGAGCAGTATGTGCGCTGGCTGCAGGACGTACGCCAGTATCAACCCTCGACAGTGTCCCGCCGGCTGTCGGTCGTGGTCGGGTTCTATCGGGTCTGCGTCATCGACGCCATCCTGGAGCACTCGCCGGCCGACTACGTTCGCCGGCCCACGGTGCCGGCTGAGTCACCGACCCTCGGACTGGGGCACCTGCAGTTTGAGGCTCTGATCACCACCGCCCGACAGTCCTCGAATCCGAACGACTTCGCCCTGGTCGCACTGCTGGGCCTGCTCGGCTTGCGGATCTTCGAAGCCTGCGGGTCGAATATCGCGGACCTGGGCGAGGAGCACGGCCACCGGGTCCTGCGCGTACGCGGCAAGGGCGGCAAGGTCGTGCTCGTCCCACTGCCACCCGCGGTCGCCAGGGCCATCGACAGGGCCGTTGACGAGCGCACCAGCGGGCCGATCCTGCGCAACACCCACGGTCGGCGGATGGACCGGCACGCCGCCACCCGCCGACTCAAGCACCTGGCCGACACGCGGGCATCCGGATGCCGAGAATGCACCCCCACATGCTCCGCCACACCTTCGTGACCACCATGCTCGACGCCGGCGTCAGCCTCCGCGACGTGCAGATCGCCGCCCGCCACGCCGACCCGCGAACCACCATGCGCTACGACCGAGCACGCAAGAACCTCGACCGGCACCCCAACTACATCCTGGCCGCGTACATGGCCTCCGGGACGTAGCAAGCGCTCGCGGCTTTGCCGACGAGCGGATGCTTCGGGTTCATCCGGACCATCGAGTACGAGACCGTCGGCGGTGCCTGGCAGCCACAACAGGGCTATCGATCACTTGGAATCCTGTCGTACTAGTCTTCGCCGCATGGCCTTACGACCGGACGAGTTCTATCACCACGCAGTCGCCGTCGCGGACAGCGAGCGCCGGCTCCCGTTGGCACGCATGACGGGATGGGAGATCAGTCCGTTCGAGCCGGACGGACTGCGCGTAGCGCCGTTGCGCCCGCCGGTGCTCCCGGAGCCCGCGCGGCACGGCGAGGATCCGTCGGACTGCAACGCCTGCCGCGACCGGAACGAAGGGATCTGGATCAACGATCACTGGCGGCTGGTCCGGATTCCGGGAGTGGGCGTCCCGCTGGTGCTCATGCTGTATCCGCGCGATCACTACGACATGGCGGATCTACCTGACGAACTGGCCGCCGAGCTGGGGCTGTTGAGCACTCGAATCGTCCGCCACATGCAGGCACTGCCGCACATCTCGCGGGCCCACGTCTACCGTATCGGAGATGGTGGCGCCCACCTGCACGTTTGGTTCTTCGCTCGGCCCGAGGGGCAGGCCCAATTGTGGGGGTCGTGGCTGGTCGTCTGGGACGACCTGCTACCGGAGTACCCGGCGGACGTCGCAGAAGCTGACGCTGAAATCGTGGCAGACGCGTTGGTCGCGTGCCACGGAGGCCACCGGTCGCCCACCAGCGAACCGGCCGCCTGACCGGCCTGGTCCACGACCCGAGGGTCACCGTCACAGCTGTTGCCACCACCGCCGAGCGGATTTGCCAAAGTCACGTATCCGGATCCGCCGCCGAGCGGGCTCGCCGGAAGGCAGGAACTCCCGTCACTCTCCGTGGATGTCCGGCGCAGGCGTCGGCTCGATCCCCGTGCACGCGCGTGCCGATGACCGGATGGCGGCTGTCCGCTTGGTGATTGTGATCCGGGTCGCCCGGCCCGAGGGTTGCATCCGGGGTACGTCAGATGCACGGCCCGGACGAGAGGATGATGCAATGGCGGCGTTCGTCGGCCTCGTCGGCGTGGTTCTCGGAGCGCTTCTCAGCGCCGTCGCCACGTACCTCACAACGCGGTCCACCAAACGCATGGACCTTGAACACTCATACGATCGCGCGCTGCGGGACAAGCGGCTGGAAAGCTACCAACAGCTGTTCCACATCTCCAGGTGCCTTCCACGGTACTGGCGACCCACCGAAGTCCCGACGCGACAAGACCTTCGTCGGTTTCGCCAGGACTTCCACGACTGGTACTTCGGCGAGAGCGCGGGAGGAATGTTTCTTACCGTGGCCGCGAAGGACGTATACATGCGGCTGCTCAACTCCCTCGCCCAAGCGATACCCGACGACCGCGACGCCTGCGAGCAGTCGGAGGAGCAACCGTTGCACGCGGACGAGTCGCATGCTCTGCGCGCGCTCGCCAGCGAACTCCGGCACCAACTGTCCGCTGACGTCGGCGCGGCCAATCCGCCCCAACTGCAATCGACCCGACTCGGCCGCACAGCGCCACCGCCGCCGTCCATCTCCGGCTGACCGCGGCCCGCCTCAAGAAGACTCGGCGCGTCCTCGGCCCTGGACGGCCTCGTGCCCGAGGTCACGTGCGCGGATCTGGCCGCGAAGCGCTCGTTACGCACGGTGATCGTCCTCCGGGCTGACTCACGTCCGGACGTGCCGATGTGCGGATGTTGGCGCCGCGGCGTCAGCTTGTCGATGAGCGTTCGACCTGCTGTGCTCTACTGCCGGTATGAAGCGACGGGCGGGTCTGATTCTGAGCGTGGCGATCCTCCTCGCCGGAACTGCCGGCGTGATTGGCTGGCGCTGGTGGCACAACCGACCGCCATATGGGCCTGCTGCGCTGAGCGCTCAAGCGACGCTTCAACTCGTTGACCAGGCGACAGCAGACGCCGCGCTCAAACCGGTCAACACGGAAGTAGCCGGTGACGGCGACCAGATCTTCCTCGGGCGCGTCACCTGGACTCGACCGCCAAACCCGCAGAAGGACAGCTCCTTTCGGATCGTTCTGCTGGACAAGCGCAGTCATCTCATGCCTGGCTTCATCGCGGTGACCTCGGCCCGGCCCGACCACGTCGGTGCAGGGTCGGACGGATCTCTCGACCTCGCCCAGAAGCGTTACCCGTGGCTGCAAGGCGTCGGCACGCGGGAGATCAACGGGTCGTTCTGGAGTTCGGGCAGTGCCATCTTCGTGTATTCGGCAGACGCATCACCGGTGACGTTCCAGACCGTGCTCCACGCGGCGCGCCCGGGAACACCGCCTGAGCAGATGGTGGCTACGGCACCCGCCGCAGTGGAAGACCTGCTGATTGCCCTGATCAGCGTGGGTCCCGACGGCCAGGTCTATTGGGCGCAACGGCTTCTGCACTGACGAACGCCCGGCCAACGTCGGACGTCGGGCACGGTGACCGCATCTGCCGCAATCCGGGCGGCAGCTGGCCACCAGCCAGTAACTGAGCGTAGCCGACAAGGTGTCGAGAACAGTAGGTCGGGGTATTCCTGGCCAACGTTGTCATCCGCGGGGCGGGCGCTGATCGACCGCCGGCTCTACCTGTCCGAGATGACCTGGTGCGACCAGCCCGACCGCCTCACCGCCGCCGGTGTCCCTGCCGGTCCCGTGACAGCCATCGACACCACCGTTGCCGAGAGCCGCTGGCCGGCCCGCCCTCGGTGCCGGTGCCTGCTTTGCCGGCTGGCACCGGGCATTGCCTGTTCGAGACCTCGCCCGGTAAGTGATCGCTGAGTTTGCGATCACCTACTCGTCCCAACGGCGGCCTTGAGCTGTTCAGGCAAGTCGGCCTTCCATTCGCGGCGCTTGCGTCGCCCGAGTCCGGTGCTCGGTGGCACGCCTGCAGCGCGGGAGAGTTCAGCCCCCGTGGGGATACGGCCCTTGGCGGTCTCGCTGTCCCAGAACCGGCGCATGGCCGCGACGGCAGAGGTGTCGGCGTCCTCCTCCGTGCCCTCGCCGTGGTCATCGTTCTCGTCGGGTGGCGGCTCGTCGTGCTGGGTTCGCTGGAACGGTTCCCATGGTGCTGCTGTTGGTTGGCCGTACGGGTGGGCTGGCTCGTCCAGCGGGGAGCCGGCAGCACGTAGATCGTGTCGATGACCAGCCCGCGTGCGCTCGGTTCGGGCGAGCCCGCGCTCGTCGGGGCCTGATTTGTCTTCGCCGGGACCGCCGTTGGGTGGGGCCGCGACGGTGCTCGGCCTGCTGGTCTTGTCATCGTTGCCGTGCCCGTTGGGCTCGTGGGGCACGAACTCGGTTAGTGGGATGGTGCTGCTGGGCGTCGTGGCGATCTGGCCCGGCTTGGCATCGTCGCCTGCCTCGTTGTGCAGTCCTGCGGGGATGTTGCCGTCCGGCTTTCGGGTGGCACCCGACCGCCAGGCGTTGAGGTGCGCTACGGCAGCCGGCGAGGTGGCGTCAGCGAACCCATAGAGGGTGGCCATATACATCTGGATGGCTTCGCGTTCGTTTGCGGCCCCGGGGAAGTCGGCCAGACCGATGTGCTCGGCGGCTTGCATCGCCTGCCGGATCACCTTGTGGTGGGCGCGGCGTAGCCGCCATGCGGCTGTCTTCTCCTTGTTCTGCAACAGGTGCAGGTTCAGGCGGGCGCGGCCGAGCCGGGCACGCCGACGCGCGCGGTCGACCTCAGAAACGTCGCGACCTTGGGCTTCGGCCAGTCGCAGCCAGACGAAGATCCGCTCTAGCGTGATGGCCCAGTGGATGCCGGTTGCCGTTCTGCCGAGCCGGGCGCTGCGTTCGGCTGCCAGGGCGCGTTCCCACATCCATGCGGCGACCAACGGCGCGACCAGGCGCAGGCATACCTCGCGGAAGGTGTCGGCGTCGAGGGCGGACAGGCTTGCGGTCAGGCCGGCGAGGAACCAGACCGCGACGCCATCAACCCCGGTAGAGCCTTTCTCCGGCTCGCGCAGCAGTCGGGCGCGGGCCAGCAGCGCGCTCGCGAACAGCGCGACCTCGATGTAGGCGAAGAACACGATCCGCAGCGGTGACGGGCCAAGAACGTCGGTGAAGAACTTCCACATGCCCGACGCGGACACCATCGTTGCCAGCGCCGCCGCGAGGATGGTCAGGATGTTGGCGACGAGGAGCGTCAGCCGGTGCTCTTGCATCCTGCGTATCCGTCTGGCGATGGCGAGCAGGAGGCCGAGCCCGGCCAGGGTGGCAAGGGCGGTCAGCAGTGTCTCGTTGGCGTAGTAGAGCGCGCTGAGGTCGTCGATGTTCACGGTCGGTTCCGTCCTCGCTGGTTCGAGGTGGTGGTTATGGCCGCACGAGGACGACGGCGGCGGCAGCGATCCGGGACGGGCCGAGCGGCAGGTGCGCGCGGGCCTTCCAGGCGAGTCGTACGAGGCAGGGTGGTCGCGGTGACGGCCGGGGCGCCGGAGCCGAGCAGCGGTTCGGCGTAGGCGGTCGCCCGGCTGTGCCAGCTGAGGGCGGCGACCCGTGCCGCGAGGGTGGCATCGCCCCTGCGGAGCTTCCCCTGCGACGCGGCGGCCGGATTGGTGAGGAACCCGGCCGTGGTGATCGCGGTGACCCGGTGCGGCAGTCGCATGGCGGCGGCCAGGTCAACGAAGGCGAGGACGATCCTGCCGGCGGTCCACCGCGCGAAGGCGGCCAATAGCCAGGCGGTGTGGCCGGGCAGTGGAGGTGCGATGGCGGCCAGCGGGGCGGTGGCTTGGACCGTGTACGGGGGTGGGTCGATGCGTTGTCCGTATCCGGTGCATCGGCTGGACGGGCGGATGGCGTTGGCCCACAGCGGTTGCCGGCACGAGCAGGCGACTCGCCATGGCTGGTCGCCGGACGCACTGTGCACGGCGGTGGCCGAGCGCAGGATCGGCCCGGGGGCCAGCAGAGGCAGCAGGCGTGCGCGGGGTGGCGCGTCGGTGGCGGTCACTTCTTGTCCAGGCTGGTGCGGAGTTGGGTGGCCAGGGTGATGGTGTCTTCTTGTGGTTCGGCGTCGAGGTCGGCGAGGGCTTTGGTCAGGGCGCGCAGGAGTGTGCGGATGCCGTCTGGGTCGCCGAGGGTGTGGCGGGCGTGCATGGCTTTGGTGTAGAGGGCCTCGTTGTAGCGGTCCAGTCCGATGGCCTTGTCGAGCAGGTTGGATGCGGCCTGCGGGTCGTGGTCGAGGAGGTCGTCGGCGAGCAGCAGGTGGGCTTCGGTGCCCCAGCGGCGCACCGTTTCGCGGTGCGGCTGCAGCCACTCGTAGTCCTGGCCTTCTGCCAGGGGCGCGGTGTAGAGGTCGCAGGCGGCGGTGAGCAGTTCGCGGCGGCGTGGCTCGGTGGCGATGGTCGCGCGGCGCATGAGGTCGCGGAGGGTCCACACGTCGACGTCGACGGTGGTGGGGTCGAGTCGGTAGCGTCCGGCGGTTTTGATGAGGTAGGCGTTCTTCGTGTCTGGGGCGCCGGCGCGGCCGAGGACGTGCCGTAGGTTCGAGGCGTTGGTGTGTACGCGTTGGTCGGCTTGGCTGATGCGGGCGTCGGGTTCGAGGTATTCGCCGATCTCGCGGGTGGTGGCCCCGTCTGGGTGGACGGCGAGGTACACCGCCAGTTCGAGGGCTTTGGCGCGGAGTGGTCGGCCTTGCGCGGTGATGTTGTCGATGCCCGGCGGGCCGAGCACCCGCAGCCGTACGCGTGCCGGCGCGGTGTCGGCGGCGGGCTTGGCGATGACGGGGGCGAGCAGGTCGGCGGCGTCGGGCGGGTTCTGTACGCGGCTGGTGTGCAGAGGCACGACCGTGACCGGTACGGCTGGGGAGGCGATGGCGGACGGTTCACCGGTCTGCGCCTCGCGCAGTGTGGTCAGGATCTGGATCGCCGTGGCCGGTCCGAGCACGGGCAGACGTGGCGGCATCGGTTCGGCCGCGTGACCGGAGACGGGTGTGGGGTGTCCGTCTGTGGCGACCTCGACGGTGACACCATGTGCCCATCCCCCGAGCAGCAGCGCGGACACGTGCAGATTTCCGCCCAGCGCGAGAGCGACCTTGGCTCGCATGCTGGCGGCTTCGGGCGGCGTTTCGGTGATGAGCATGATCGGCGGCAGCGCTTCCTCGTCGGGGGCTTGCTGCCGCAGGGTGTCCAGGTCCGTGAGGGCGTGTTCGTCGAGGATGCGGCTGCGGTGCAGGAGTTTCGCCTCGATCACGGTGAGTGCGTCATCGATGCTGTCGACGACGCGCAGCCGCGGCCACGGACCGAAGGCCACCGCGTCGGGGCCGAGCAGTGCTTCGAGGGTGGCGGTGTCGCTGACGATTTCGCCGCGTTCGTCGGGGTGATCCGGGTCGCCGGAGGCCAGGACTGCGACGAGGGCGGCGCGGGCGGCGGCGTGCGCGCCGTCGCCGATGAGGCCGGTTCCGCCGGCTGGCAGCGGTGCGAGGTCGGGCACGAGTGCGGGTGGCGCGGTGTCGTGGCTGTCCGGGTTCGCCTGTTCGCGGTTGCGGGTGACGGCGCGGCGCAGGTGCAGCACGGGTGGTGGCAGGTGCGTGGGCGGATCGGCGTCGGGTTCGCCGGTGTAGCGGCGGCGGCGTTGTGCCCAGACCAACACGGCGGCAGCGCTGATCGCGGCGGCGAGTGACCAGGGCAGCCAGTTGGACGGCGATAGCTGCACGCCGTGCTCGTCGGTGGCCACTGCCGGGTTGTGGCTATCGCTGGCGGCCGAGGGGGCGGAAGCCGACGCCGACGCGGCGGGGATCGGGGTCGCCGGGAGGGTGGGCGCGGTGGACTCTGACGGCCTGTGCTCTGCCGGTGGTGTGCTGCTGGGGATTGTTGCTGGTGCCTGATCGGTCGCGGCGGGCGGCACGGTCGGACTCGACGACCCTTGGGCGACACTCGGCGATGCCGAAGGGGTGACGGTCGCCGCTGTGTCTGGCCCTGCTGCTGGCGGGGTGGTCGGCGTGGCCGTTGCCGGTGGGGTGGCAGCCGAGCGCGGCGGGCCCGGTGTCGGTGGGGTGTTGGGTGTGGCGGGTAGGTGGAGGGTCCAGCCGGGGTAGATCAGGTCGGGGTTGCGTAGTGTTCCGCCGACCTTGGGGAAGTGGGTGCCGCGGTTGATGGCGAAAATGTCGGGCCAGCGGTCCGCGTCGCCGAGGCGCTGCCGGGCGATGCCGGCGAGGGTGTCGCCGCGGCGGACGGTGTAGGTGGTGACGTGGTCCTGTGGTGGTCGGGAGGCTGCGGCCGGCCGGCCAACGGCGTCAGCGGCGGGGGTGGTGGTCTGCGCGGGCGGGGATGGGTGGGCGGTTTCCTCCGAGGTGGCGGTGGGGGTGCCGGCGTGTGCGGGGGCGGCGGTGGCGCTGACGGCGGTGAGGCCCAGCAGGGTCGCGGTGAGGGTCTGCAACGGTCCGGGTAGGTGCAGCGCCGGCATCCATCGCAGCGCCCGGGTGATGCGGTTGTAGGCGTGGGCCGCGACGGAAGCCGCGAGCAGCGCCCATATCAGCCACGCGGCGGTGTAGGCGAGGGCGGCGAGGAAGCCCGGGGTCAGGGGTTGCTGGATCCAGTCCTGCACCGCTTGAGACCACGATCCTTCGATCTTGGGCCGAGCGGCGAGGCGGAGGAGCGCGGTGGGCACGGCCGCGAGCAGTAGCGTGGATGCCACCGCGTTGGCTGCCGACGTCGTTCGGGTTCTCATCGCCTGCCTCCTGCCTGTCGAGTGCCTCACCGGCGCATGGGCGGTGCCGCGTGGTGCGGGGATGGTGGTGGGGCGACGGTATGCCGGCTGGCGGTGCGCGGCAGTGGCGTGCGGGCTTACAGAACCTCACACGGTCTTACACGACCTAACACCGCAGCTCAGCGGCCCGCAGGAGGCGGTTGTCCCGACGCGATAAAGGTGCGCGTGACGCCATGTTGGTGTCCCGACCCCGGCGTTTCGTCGAATGTGGAAGGCGGGGCGCAGGTGCGGGGCGGGCACGGTGACCGGGCTGCAGCAGCGGACCGCACCGCCGGTAGGGGCGGCGCTTATCGGCCGGGAACGGTGGCGCTGCTGAGTCGTGCGGCCGTGTCGCGGACCTCGTCGCTGATGTGGAGGCCGGCTTCGCCGAGGCGGCGGGTGTAGGTGTCGTGCAGGTCGTCGACCGCTTGGTGGTCGCCGAGGGCGGCGAGGGCGTTCATGGCTCGCACGTGCACGTCGGCGTTGTAGGGGTCGACGAGGAGGCCGTGCTGCAGCACGGTCAGGGCGTGGTGCGGGTCGGGTGCGGCGGCGGCGAGGGCGACGTGGGCGTCGATGACATGCCGGCGGGTGGCTTCCCGGATCGGGTCGAGCCAGGGCCAGGCGCGGCCGGCGGCGAGGTCGCCCGGGTAGGCGTCGATGACTGTTTGCCACGCGGTGGCGGGTTCGGTGAGGGCGGTGGCGGCGTGCTGGACCGCGGTGTGGAATCGCCACAGGTCCACGTCCAGGTGGGCCGGGTTGAGGCGATACCGGTCGTCGGTGTGATCGATGACGGCCAGCCCGCACGCGGCGCGGACGGCGCCCCGCAGCGTGCTGAGTGTCGTGTAGAGCCGGTTGGTGAGCGTGTGTCGGGGTAGGCCCGGCCAGAGGGCGTCGACCAGTTGGCGGTTGTCCGCTCCGTCGGGGTGGGCGGCGAGGAACACCAGGGCCTGCATGGCGGCGGTGCGGCGGATGGTCACCGGCTGACCGTCGGCGATCAGCTTCGGGTCGCCGAGGACCCGCAGCTGCAGCGGCCGGCCAGGGGCATCGGGCCGGCGAAGCGGGTCGTGTCCGGTTGCCTGCCGCGGCACCCGCCAGCCGGATGACCGGACGACGGGCGGGGATGGGTTCGGCGCTGGTGGTGTGGGTGCTGGCGGGTTGGTGTGGGCGATCACCGTGAGCAGGTCCAGGGCGGCGATCGCGTCGAGTACGCACAATCGTGGCCCGGCCCACCCGGGTCGGTGGGGGTCGCGGGTGTGGCCTGTGGTGTCGACCTGCCAGGTGGTACGGGCCGGCCATCCGCCCAACGCGACCACGACCACCGCGCTGGCGGCCGGCGAGGCGGCCAGCCGGTCGGCGGCGTCCGTTGGTGGTTCTTCGATGATCAGAACAGCGGCCGACGTGCCTGGTTGCGGTTCGTCCCGCCCGTGACTGCCATCACTGGGTGTTGGGGATTCGAGGACGTGCACCGCCTCGTCGAGGCCGGACACGACCGTCAGCCGCGGTAGATGCCGCTGTAGCGCCTCGGCGGAGGGGCCGAGCAGGCGGGCCAGGGCGGTGTGGGTGACGACGAGCGAGACCGCCGAATGCTGGCGTCCGGCCAGCAGGGCGGTGACCAGCAGACCCCTCGCCGCAGCCGCCGCGCCCGGCCCGCTGAGCCCCACCCCGGTCGCAGGGAGACCGGAGACGAGGGCCGGCATCCCCACCGGCGGGCCTTCACCCGTATCAGCAGGTGGGGGGTGGTTGGTGAGGGCCGCTTGCACGGCGCAGGCGGTCGCGGGCAGTGGAACCAGGTCCCGGTCCTCGCGTGCCGGCGGTCCAGGTGGGTGGGGCTGGTAGGCCAGGCGGCGGCGCAGCCAGACGAGCGCCGCGGCGGCGGCGATCTGGTCGGCGACCTCGCGGGGCAGCCACCCGCCGGACACCGCGATCCCGTCATCACCGCGGACGCTGCCGTACGGGTCGAGGTCGGCGGGGTCAGCCGGGGCGTCCAGGGTGCCGGCGGCGACCGGGAGGGCAGGCTGCGGTGGCGTGGTGGTCGCGGTGTTGGCGGCGACGGTGAACACCGCCGCTCCGGCCATTCCGCTGGCCGTGGCCTGCAGGGGCGTCGGCAGGGGCATGCGCCGTAGCCAGGCGGCGCCGGCGCGCAGCCGGGCCAGGACTCGGACGGTGACCGTGTAGGCCAGCAGCAGCCACACCAGCCACGCCGCGATGGTCAATCCGGCCACCACGGTCTGCTCGGTCAGTGGCTGCTGCACCCACGCCCGGACCTGCTGCCCGTCAGGCCATCCGTGCACCGGCGGGCCGACGACGAACACCAACACTGCCGGCGGGCCGGTCAGGAGCAGCAGGACGAACAGCAGCGACATCACCTGCCGCGGCCAGCGCACCTCACCGACCTCCGGCCGGTGGCATCGCACCACCCGGTATCGCTGTCGAGGCGGGCCTGCGGGGAGTGGGTGTGGCGGGGCGGATGATGCGGGTCCACAACCGGGCCGCCCACCAGAACGCGATGGCGATGGCGTAGAAGACGCCGAGGATGCCGGTGGCCCGCCAACTGACGATCGACGCGGTGATCATCGTCAGCGGCACGCCGAGGATCAGCCGCAACACCAGTGGCGACACCACGGCCATCACCACACCCACGCCGAGCAGGAGGCCACCGAGCCGGCCGGCAAGGTCGATCCACAGCACCAGCCTCGGCCACCGGGTGGCGGTCATCGAGTACTGGATCAGCATCGTCCCGGCGGCGGCGGCGACCACCGAGCCGGTGGGCGCGGCCAGCAGCGCCGTCCAGCCGCCGTGCGGGGCCCGCCACTGGCGGGCGGCGACCACCGCCATGGCGACAGCTATCAGCACGATCGGCGTGATCGGCCACAACGCCCACGGCAGGAACCCACCCAGGGGCAGCTTGAAGTACTGGCTGCCGAGCACCGCGTACATGCCCGCAATCGCGACCCCGAGGGAGACGGCGGCGACAATCCCGACGCTGACCTTCCCGCCTTCCGACCGGGCCTCGGCGGTAGGGCTGTGAGCGGCAATGAGGGAGCCGAGGACGGTTCCCGCGCTCAGACACGCCAGGACAGCGAACACGGCCGCCACCGCCAGCTCACCCCAGTTCAGCAGCACCCAGTAGTGAACGCGGTACAAGGCGTTGTTGACCTCCGCGGTCACCACGAACTGCCACAGCAGGGCAAGGGACGCCAAACCCGGCACCGCGATAGCGGCCGCCCGCCGCACCGGCGGCACCGCCACCTCCACATGATCGACGCTGTCGGGACTGGCAGCGCCCACCTCCGCCGCACCCAGCGCGGCGGCCAGCGTCGGCTCCGCCACCACCAACGCAGCCACACCCGTCCGCTCCGTCAACAGGGCCTGCAGCTGCGGCAGGTGCGCGCTGCCACCGACGCACCAAATGCCCGCCACATCGCTTGGAACGAGTTCCGCGGCGGTGATCGCATCGCCGACCAACTGCGCAACCCGCTCCACCACGGGCCGGGCGGCCGTCTCCGCCATGACGCTGGTGGCGACCACGGGTGGCCGATCAGGCAGCGGCACCGTCACCGCCGGATGGGCAGTCAGTGCCTCCTTCGCGGCTTGCACGCTGGCCGCCACCGCCCACCAGCCCTCACCCTCCGACGTCTGGCCACCGATGAGAGAGGCAGCCAGAGCCCGG
Source organism: Micromonospora sp. NPDC048999 (assembly GCF_040649295.1). Classification (NCBI taxonomy): domain Bacteria; kingdom Bacillati; phylum Actinomycetota; class Actinomycetes; order Micromonosporales; family Micromonosporaceae; genus Micromonospora; species Micromonospora sp. NPDC048999. Next base: position 19,716 of record NZ_JBEZFI010000063.1, read on the forward strand.
TCGACCGCGCCGCCGCCAGCGTCCGGATCCGCCAAAGTCGCGAGAACCTCAAACCCGGCCGGCCCCCGCCGCAGCACGCTGACCTCGGCGCCCGCACCCACATCACACACGACGATGAACGACCCCACCGGCACCTGCAATCCGGAGGCGAGGAGATGATCGGCCACCGCCACCGGGGCCTCCACCAGACGAGGCCGCGCCAGACCGGCGCGGTGAGCGACCTGCCGCAGCCACGTCCGCCGCCGCGGTCCCCACCCCGCCGGCACCACCAGCCGCACATCCGCAACCGGACCGCCCACCATCCGCTCCGCCTCACCAGCAACCCGGCGCAACGTCGCGGCCATCGCCTCCACCGAATCCACACCGGATCCGTCGACGGTGATCTGCTCATCGACAGGGCGCCGTGGATTCGGGATGAACCGAGCTGGCTGGTCCGCCGCAGCCTGCCACGCCCGCCGCCCCGTCCACAGCTCTCCGTCCTGTGACAGGTAGACGCCGGTGGGAAGGTACGGCATCCCGTCGAAGGACAACAGAGATGAGCTGCCGTCTCGCCAGGCAAGTACGGCGACAGTGCTGGCAGTGCCACAGTCAATCGCCAGCCGTGCCTCCCCCGCTGCCATAGGCATAGTCAAACATGAGGATCACATTCACGTCACCCCGCAGCTACACACAGAAACGGTCCTCTCCACCGCGCCACGCGCCGGGCAGACACCGATGGCGGTCTCGGTTCATTACGCTGGCTCCATGGCAGCGTGTCCCGAGCTGACCAGGCCGCGCCCCCTCGCGAGGTCCGGTCACGGTCCCTCCGGGGCAACCTCGGGGACGCGACACCCACCTCGGCACCACACCACAGGTGCGTCGGCACGCTCCGCGAGCCTGTGCACCCGCATGACCGGGCATCGTCGGGTGCGGTGTGCGTCGCGGCAGTTGGCTGCGTAGGTGGCTGTCGCCGCCGGTGACCAGGTCGGTCAGGATGGCGTCCTTGTCCCTGGCGGCAGCCCCACGACCCAGGCGCGTAGTTGCGCAGCGGTCGGTTCACCGGCGGCCGGCGCCGACCCGGCCGCCGCAGCCGCGATCAGGTCGGGATCGATGCGCAGGAACTTGGCGACGGCGGTGAGGGGCGCGTCGAGGGGTGCCCAGCCCGGCGGGACGGGCGGTTCGGGCTCGTCGTCGGCAATCTCCTCGGACTGTACGCAGCGGAGCCAGACCAGGTACAGCAGGCCCAGGTCGCCGGCGGCAAGGCTGGCCCGGACCGGGATGATCGAGGGAAAGCAGACCGTGGCCGTCGAGATCCCACTCGCCGGTGCCGTCTCGTCCTCGTCGTGGAGGTCGATCATGACGTGCTTGCCGGCGGTCCACACGGACGCGCTGTCACCCTGGCAGTACTGGGCCACCGTGGCGGGGTCGAGCCCGTGTTTCGGTAGCCGCAGCATGAGCTGGCGGGTGGCCCAGTTCGCCAGGTACAGGTGCGCGTCAAAGTATCGTTTCCATCAGCTTGCGGGGGTCGCCCTTGAAGTTGCCCCACTCGTAGGTGTTGACGAAGCTGGTGGCGGTGATGTCGGCCCGGGTGGACAGCGACCGCAGCTCGGCCCGCTCCCGGCTGGTAAGAGGTCGGTCGACCGCGATGAATGCGTAGTACTGGTACTCGCTCACCGTGGCCTACCTCACGGCCCAGTGCCGGTAGGCGTCGATCCACGCGGCACCGTCCGGCGCGGGGGTGGGTAGCGGTAGGTCGAGGAGGTCGATCCTCTGCCGGTGGCAGCCTCGGGCGCAGACCGCGACGATGCTGTCCTCGGTCAGGTCGATCTTGCGCACGGTGACCTCGACACCGAGGACGATGGTGGTGAACGGCACCGCCAGATGCTCTTCAATCATGGTGAACAGGCCGGTGAGCTGCTCGTCGTCGCCGTACGCGTCGACCGTGGCGTCCTCGATCATCGCCTCCAGCGCGGCGTTTCCCTTCGATGCCATCGGCGGAGAATAGCGGACCGGCATCGGGGTGCTCGAAGGCCTGATGCGCGAGGATGGTCGGCATGGGTTGCGAAGCGTCTCAGATCAGCTAAGCGATCCTGTGTCGGAGTACGTTTCCGGGATCGTTTCCCACCTGGCTGGGGTGGCGTGGGCGTGGAGATGGAATCCTGCGCCCAGCGCTGCTCCGTGTGGCTGGTGGCCTGTGGTGGGTGTGCTGGTCGTGGTCACGTTCTGGTGCCGGTGGGCTGCGCGGGGCAGTTTCCGGTCCGTTGGTGCGTGTCCCTCCGGACGCTTGCCCGCCCGGCCGTGAGGTCGGGTGGGGGAGGGTGCCCTGCGTCGCCTGGGCGCGGGGCGTGCTGGCTTGCGCGGGGTGGGGCCGGTCTTGGACCGGTCCGTCCGGCTGATCTTGGTAGTGGTGGGGGTGACGACGGCTGCGGCTTCGAGCGTGTCGACGACCGCCCGGATCACCATGGCACCGCTGGTCTTGTCGATGACGGTCTTGGCTTGGTGGGTGAGGCCTCGGGCGGCGATGCGCCGCCAGGCGCCGTGGTCGCGGTCGCCCTGCCAACCGCAGGACGGGTGGGGGCAGACGGCCCACTTCCACCCCGCCACGGTCGGCTTGTCCGGGGCCTTACGGTGCCGTAGCGGGGTCAGGCACTGCGGGCAGTGTTTGGAGGTGTTACGGGCGGGGACGGTGACGACGGCGACACCGGCCTCGGCGGCGAGGTGCCGGATGCGGTCGGCGATCTTGCCGCGGACCTGTTGGGACAGGCGCGTGTTCATGGTGCGGCCCATGCCCCGAGCTTCCATCGACCGCAGATCTTCCAGGTAGATCACGCTGGCCCCGGCGGCGATGGCCTGGTCGACGGTCCAGCGGGCGGCGGCCCACGCGAGGGCATCGTTCAGGTTCGTGCGGCGGCCGGACACGTGCTGGATCTCGT
>NZ_JBEZFI010000064.1:0-22171 GCF_040649295.1 Micromonospora sp. NPDC048999
GAGCTCAACCTCCAGCAACCCGCCGGCTGCGACCACCAGCCTGCCGCACACGCCCTGGCCGCATAACCCCCGAAGGATTTACGAACTTAAGCACTTAGCGATGCTCCCTCACGGCGACTGGTGTACGGCCACGAGCCGCAGCTCGGAGGTGTACCGGTCGCCCGCATCGTCGGTGAGCCAGGTCTGCTCCGGGGTCGGCAACATCTCCGTCACGCTCAACCGGGCGTCCGGGTCCTTGCGGGCCAGCCGGCGTACCGCCTTGGCCAGGATGTTCACGTACACCGGAGCGTCGAAGTCCACGAAGAACGGCCTCGGCTCCCCGGGCAGCACCACGAAGACGAACCGCGGCAGCCCGCTCTCGGTGCGCCACCACCGGGCCCGGACGAACCGGCGGGCCTCGTCGCGTTCGTCCGCGAACTCCAGCGTGGCCGCCCCGAACCGCCACGCCTCCCGGGTCACCACCATCCGGTCGATGGTCACCCGCGGCGAATGGTCCGCGTCCGGCCGCAGGTTGAAGCGGTCCAGCACCCGGTTGGTCATCGCCCAGCCGAACACCTCGAGCAGGTCGAACTGCGCGCCGTCGGGCAGCACGACCACCAGTCGGCCGTCCCGGTCGTGCACCGGCACGTCGGCGCTCATCACCGCACGCGGACGACGCGGGTCGGCGGTGTGGTCCACCAACCCGAGGTAGTAGTCCTCGGGGCGTACCAGGGTGGGTTGGCTGCGCGCGGACCATCGGGGCAGCTGTTCCTTCGGCAGCATCGGCAGGATCCGGGGGTCGGGAAAGTCCCGGGTGGTCTCCGCCAACAGCGCGGCCGGGTCCGGGTGCTGCCGCACGAACAACGAGGCGCCGATGGTGTTCAAAGCGAGGTGCAACTCGCCGAGCACCAGCTCGAAGTCTCCTCGCTCCACCGCATCAGTGCTCGGCGCGGAGATGATGACGTCCGGGCTGACATAGCGGGCGAGTCCCCAGCCGGGGTCGGCCTCCCCGAACGCCGCCTCCACCTCGCCGGCGATGTCGGACCAGGCCAGCTGAACCCGGCGCGCGCCGGGGGGAGCGGCGACGATCTTCGCCCACCGCTCGCGCAGCTCGGCCTGGATCGCCGCGATGCCCTCGGCTGCCTCCGGGTGCGGAACGGGCAGACAGGCCAGCCAGAGCGTGCCGAGGTCGACCGGGCCGGTCCGGGCTACCAGGTCGTCGTACACCGTCCGGAGGCGGGCGCCGATGAACTCGGCGAACCGAGCGGTCATCCAGCGCGCGGCGGTCAGGCACAGGCCGAGCGGGGCGAGTTCGTCGAGGATCGAGGCGCCGACGACGGCCGTGGCGGAACGGCGGCAGTCCTGGTAGACCAACGCCCGGCAGGACGCCGTCCGGGTGCTCTTCTCCCGTTGCGTCGGCGAGCAGGTCAGCTCGGTGAAGGTGTCCTCCAGGGCGGTGACCGCGGCCCTGACCCGGGCGGTGTCCTGGCCCGCCGCGCGTACTCGGTCGCGGGCGTGCTCCAGCGCGTCGAGCTTGGCCAGCGCCCGATCGCGGAGCCCGGGATCGCCGATCTGGTCGAGGACAGCACGCAGGTGCCGCTCGGGATACGCGTCGGCCGCGACCTCCAGCCGCCACCCGATCCAACGCTTCGCGGCGAGCTGCTCCAGCACCTCCACGAGCTCGACCACGGTCACCGTCCGGCGCAGCTCGGCGGAGACCTCGGTGGCGAGCTCGGCGACCTGCCGCACCCCGTCGCAGCGGACGAAGACGGCCCGGTGCAGCGGGTCGACCGGCTGTGCCGGCCTACCCGGCACCACGATCGAGTCCTCGGTGGCGCGGACGAACGACATGCGTCGGGGCGGGATCCATTCGCGCAGGTCGGCTTCCGCCGAGATGGCCTTGGCCAATGCGTCGATGGCCCAGCTCGAGAAGTACACGTTGGATTCGGCGACCAGCCCGGTACCAGCGGTCACGGTGAGGCCCGGTCGGCCGGGATCCAGCTCGCCCCAGCCGACCGGGCCGAAGAAGCCGATGGTGTCGTTCTTGACGCAGAACCGCTGCCAGTAGTGCGCGACCAGTTCCTCGCGCTGGCGCGGCATGCTCGTCCGCCCCGCCGCCGTCGGTGACCAGTTCAAGAACGGCTCGATCCCGGTACGCAGCAGCGCCGGGTTCTGCCACGCGACGGCGGCCTGGAACCGCTCCGATCCGGCGACGTCCTGCAGTTCGTGGGCGGTTCGGACGGCCGCCTCGGCGAAGCCGGCCAGGAACTCGTCCCAGTCGGTTCCGGAAAGGCGTTGCCCGGGGGTGAACCGGTCGGCGGCGTCCGCCAGACCGAGGGGCGCGAGGCGCAGTACGCCGGCGGCCGGAAAGCCCGGTCCACGCAGCGCGAATTGGGGCCACAACCGCCATTGGCCGTCACCCAGCAGGATCTCCGCAGACATGGCCGCGATCAACTCCACACGCTCGGCACCCGGCACACCGGACGGGTGGTGGCTGGTCGGCACGGCCGGGCCGGCGTGCCCACCCTGCACACTGGTCGCCGCGCCCGCCCTGCGGCAGGGCAGGACGGGCGCCCGTCGAGCGCCGGCTGTGCTGCGCGTTCGTCTCTTCGCCGCCCTCTCGGCGTCGGCGGAGGGCATTATGGCCCGTCGTCGCTCCGTCCACACTGGTCGGACGGGTCGGAGTTTGGGGGCGTTCGGGATCGGATTTCCATCCGCCCAGATCTGGCCGAATCAGAAGGATGTCGATATCGTTACCGGCCAATTGAATGGCTGATGATCATTTCTGTCGGCCGTGCTTTCGCCCCGTCCGAGAACAGGAGGAGCGCTCGTGGCCTCACCCGTCGATTCGACGGCCGCCGGCGACGACGTCGAGCCGCAGCGGCCCATTCCGCGATTTCTCACCGAGTTCACGCCCACCCGGTGGCGTCGTCGGCTGAGCCCTTTTTCCCGCGTACCGAAGCATTCGAAGATGGGCGAGACCTGGCACGTGGCGGCGAAGACCGCCCCGGACGAGCTGGTCATCGTCGACCGCCCGCCGGACATCGACCCCGACGGCGCCGAGGCCCGCACCTACACCCAGTGGGCGGAACTCGTCGATCGCGCCGCGGCCTGGCTGCACCAGGCGGGCGTGCGGCCATGGGACCGGGTGGCGATCCTCAAGGCCAACCACCTGGACATCGTCATTCTCGGGTGCGCCGTCGCCCGCATCGGCGCGATCCCCTGCATGTTCTCCGGCTCCTACGGCCCGGAGGCGATGATCCCGATGCTGAAGCGGCTGGAGCGGCCGTTCCTGCTGACCGACCAGAAGCACCTCGACAAGTGCGGCATCACCCCGGAGGTGGTGGCGGAGCACACCGTACGGACGATCAGCGTCGACGCGGTCGCGGGCCGGCCGGACGTGCCGCACCTGGACGACTTCAAGGACGCGCCGCCCGTCCAGCCGAACATGCGCGAGCTCAAGGAGCCGGTGGTGATCACCCACACCTCCGGCACCACGGGGGTGCCGAAGCTGGTGATGCACTCCGCCGAGTCCATCTATGCGATGGCGATCGTGGAGACCGAGCGGTGGCCCCGGTTCGGGCTGCGGCGCAGCGACACGGTGGCGTTCTGCGACCCCTACACCCACGAGCGGCTCACCACGATGCAGCTGGCGATGGCCACGGTCGGTCCCCGGGTGCTCTTCCTGTCCGACCCGTTCTCGCCTCGGGTGCGGGAGTTGTTGGCCGAACACAAGCCGACGCTGGTGGAGGCGCTGCCGAACATCTACCTCGCGTGGGAGCCACTGACCCGCGACCCCGCCGGCCTGTTCAGCAATGTGCGGGAGTACGTCAACTCCTTCGACGCCATCCACACCCGGACGATCCGGACGTTCATGGCCGCCACCAAGCGCCGGTTTCCGATCTGGGTCCAGTCGTGGAGCCAGAGCGAGAACGGCGCGCTGTGCATCCGCCCGTTCTTCCGCTTCGTGGTACGTCGCAAGGCGCACCGGCCGCCGCCGACACAGCTGATCGGCTGGCCCATCCCGTTCCACGCCAAGATGCGCGCGGTGGACCCGGAAACCGGCAAGGAGGTCCCGCGCGGCCAGGTCGGCCTGATCGAGATCGACCAGCCGGGACGGTGCCTCGCCTACGTCGGCGAGCAGGACCGGCACGACCTGAAGTGCAACGGCAACTGGTGGAACACCGGCGACCTCGCGGTCATCAACAAGTGGGGCGCCGTGCGGATCGTCGACCGGGAGATCGACCGGATCCCGGGCGGCAGCGCGATCGAGTTCGAGGACCTCATCCTCGACCGGATCGACTACACCACCGAGGTCGTCATCCTTCCGGTCGCCGGCGACCTGCCGGTGCCGGTGGTCAGTACGACGGACGACGTCCCGCTGGACAAGGACGACTGGGAACGCGCGGTCGCCGACCTGACCCCGATGGCCCCGCCGATCCAGATAAGGTGGGACGAGTTCCCCCGCACCGGCACCTGGAAGATCCGGCGGGTCGCGCTTCGGGAACAGCTGCTTGCCGATGCCCAGGCGATCGGCATCGGACGCTGGACCTGACCACCGTCATTCTCCGCTCACATCGACCGTGGCGCCGGTGGCGGCTGTGCCGGCGCCACGGTCGTTCCGCCGACCACCCGCCGCCAGCGAAGGGTATGCGCGATGTTGGATCTCCTCGGCCGGCTTGCGTACCGGGCGCGCCGGTGGGTGATCACCGGTGCCGCCGTGTTCCTGGTCGCCGCGGGCGCCTGGGGAGCCGGCGCCTTCGACGACCTGGCCGTCGGCGGCTTCACCTACGGGGCGAGTGAGAGTTCCCGCGCCGACCAGGTCGAACGGGACCGGCTCGGACGGCACGACGCCGACGTCGTCGTGCTGTTGCGCAGCGACCGCTGGACGGTGGACGATCCCGCGTACGCCGAGGCCGCCCGGCGGGTGCTCGACGGTCTTCCGGCGGACCGGATCGAAGGGGTGACCGACTACTGGCGGTCCCCGGCGCCCGCCCTGGTCAGCACCGACCGGCATGAGACGTTCGCGGCGGTGCGGGTCGCCGGGGCCACCGAGAACGATCGGCTCACCAACTACCTGGCCGTCCGGGGCAGCCTGACCAGCCCCGATCTCGACGTCCGGGTCGGCGGGCCGCTGGCGCTGATCGACGACGTCAACACGCAGAGCAAGGCGGACCTGACCCGCGCCGAGGCGTTGGCGATGCCGATTCTGTTCCTGCTGCTGGTCCTCATCTTCCGGAACCTGCTGGCGGCCCTGCTGCCGGTCGCGGTCGGGGGGCTGGCGATCGTGGGCTCGCTGGCCGGCCTGCGGCTGCTGGCGCAGTTCACCGAAATCTCGATCTTCGCGGTCAACGTGGTCACCCTGCTCGGCCTCGGACTGGCCGTCGACTACAGCCTGTTCATGGTCAGTCGGTTTCGCGAGGAACTCGGCGCGGGCCACCCGGTCCCGGCGGCGCTGCGGCGGACCATGGCCACCGCGGGCCGCACGATCGTCGTGTCCGCGGTGACCGTCGCGCTCGCCCTGGCCAGCCTGGCCGTCTTCCCGCAGGTGTTCCTCCGGTCCATCGCCGTCGGCGGGGTCGCCGCGGTGCTGCTGGCGGGCTTCTTCGCGATGACCGTGATGGCGGCGATGCTGGCCCTGTTCGGGACGCGGCTGCGAGAGCGTCGCCGCAGGCCGGTCGACACCGACCCGGACTCCGGGGTGTGGGCGCGGATCGCGCGGACGGTGATGCGCCGGCCCGTACTGGTCGGGGGTGCGGTCATCGTCGTGCTGGTGGTGCTGGGCCTGCCGTTCCTGCGCATCTCCTACGGTTGGCTGGACACCCGGGTCCTGCCCACCTCGGCGGCGAGCCGGGAGGTCCAGGACGCCCTCGAGCGGTCGTTCCCGGACAGCGTCACCCGGCCGATCGAGGCCATCGTCACCCTGCCCGGCCCGGCGACCGGGTCGGCCGGCCAGGAGCAACTCGCCGCGTACCTGGACCGGGTGACCGCGCTGCCCGGCGTACGGCACGCGGACGTCACCGGCCTTGCCGGCGACACCGCACGGGTCACCGTACGGTTCGACGCGCAACCGATCTCCGAGCAGGGACGGGAGCTGGTCGCCGCGGTGCGGGGCGTCGCGCCGCCGCCGTCCGGCACGGTGCTGGTCAAGGGCGACGCCGCCGGTTTCGCCGACCTGATGGACATGCTCGTGCAGCGGTTGCCGTGGATGGCGCTGCTCGTCGTGGTCACCACGTTCGTGCTGTTGTTCCTCTCCTTCGGCTCGCTGGTGCTGCCGGTCAAGGCGATCCTGATGAACGTGCTCAGCCTGACCGCGGCGTTCGGCGCGGTCGTGTGGATCTTTCAGGACGGCCACCTCGACGGGCTGCTGCGGTTCACCTCCACCGGCAACATCGACGTGGTGCAACCCATCCTGATCTTCGCCGTCGCGTTCGGGCTGTCGATGGACTACGAGGTGTTCCTGCTCTCGCGCATCCGCGAGCACTACGACTCAAGCGGCGACAACACCGAGGCGGTCGCGGTCGGGTTGCAGCGGTCGGGCCGGATCATCACCAGCGCGGCCCTGCTGCTGGTGGTGGTGATCGCGTCGTTCGCGACCGCGAGCGTGCTGGTCGTGAAGATCGTCGGTGTCGGGCTCGCCCTCGCCGTCGTCGTCGACGCGACCATCGTCCGGGCGCTGCTGATGCCGGCCACCATGCGGCTGCTCGGCCGGCTCAACTGGTGGGTGCCCGGGCCGCTGCGACCGGTCTACCGGCGGTGGGGGATCCGCCCGGAGTCCGGCCACCGGGACGCGGAACAGATGCCCGTGTAGGACCGGACCGTCAGAAAATCAACGCCCGGCCGAGGCCCATGTCGGTGAGGCGGGTGGAATGCACGATGCTGGTCACCTCGACGGCCTTCTGGATGCGTTCCTCCGGTGAGGTGTCGACCAGCCGCCGTCCGTCCCAGATCTCGTAGTCCCCGATCATCGCCCGGTGCGGTGCGATGCCCTCCTGGAACCAGTTCTCCCAGCGGGTGAGCTGGTCGGCCACCGGCAGCTGCTCCCACAGCCGCATGCCGTCGCGGATGAGCGCGACGAGGCGTTCCCGCTCGTCGGGGTGCTGGCTCAGATGCTCGCGGATGATCGACGTGCCGACGGCCAGGTGGCGCACCTCGTCGATGGCCGCGCCCTTCTCCATGTCCGCCATCCGGGGGTCGATCGGTCGCCATTTCCGCTCGCTGAGTTCGAACGACGGGGCGAGGAATCCTTCGACCAGGATCGTCAGCAGCACCACACCGCCGACGAAGTCCTGTTGCTCGCGCACGATCGGCATGCCGAGCTCCTCCAGCGGATCGAGGATGGTCGCCTTGTCGGTCGCGGTCTGCTCGGCGATGACGGCGGCGACGTCGTGCTCGTCGACGCCGAGGTTCCGCAAGTGGTTACGGAAGATCATCGCGTGTCGGGTCTCGTCCATCAGCTGCGTGGCGTAGAACTCCGCGGTCGTGGAGTCCGGCGCGCACGCCACGAGGTGACCGATCGCGCGGGCCGCCCGCTCCTCGGCCAGCGCGCGGAACGCGACCTCCTGCACGAGCGCGTCCCGCAGCGGCCCCGGCTGGTGGAGGAAATCCGGGGTCACCAGCTCCGGCGGGTAGCCGACGACGTTCCCGCGCAGCGTGCGTTGCGGGACGTTGGCGAACCAGTACCGCAGGTCGCACTCGCCGGCGGTGAGCCGGATGCCCTCCGCGCCGTCGAACAGCGAGGACGCCTGATCCCAGTCGGCGGCATCGTCGGCGGCCACTCCGGGCCGCTGGTCGGCGCGGGGGGCAGCCGGCTGCGGACTGTACGTGACCGTCGACTGTGGGCGCCGGCTGGGCGCGGCGGCCGGGGCCACGGCCTCGGCGGGTCGAGCCGGGGCCGGAGTCTGGACCGGTTCGGCGGCGGGGGCCTCGACCGGTGGCGCCACGGACGACTGCGCCACGGCCGGCTGCGCCATCGGTGGCGGCGCGGCGGGTGCCGGGGCGCCGTCGGCCATGATGAACGGGCGGGTGCCGTCGAGATAGTCGACCAGCGGCGCCGCGACGCTGGCCCGCGACGGCGGGTGGAACGCGACGCACTGGCACGCCGCGACCAGGTAGGCCACCTCGGGGGAGCGGATGAACGACATGCCCCCGAGCATCTCCACCGCCTGCCGGGCGGCGTCGGTGATGGCGTCCTGCGCGCCGTAGCGGGTCATCAGGACCCGAGCCAACGCGTCGTTGTCGGTCTCGCCATCCCGCATGGCGCGGGCCGCGCCCTCCAGCAGCTGCGTCGCGGTCTCCAGCCGGGTGCCCAACGCGGCGCGGTCGGTGATCGCCCCGCGCCCGCCGGCCAGCGCGCGTTCGACGAGGGCGCTGGCCATGCCCAGGTACGACGCGGTGATGAGCAGCTCGAACCAGATGAACCCGACGGTCTGCAGCTCGTCGAGCATCCCGTCCGGGCCGTTCTCGGTCGGTATGACCAGCTCCTCCTCGATGAACACGTCGGTCAGCCGGACCTCGTCGCTCTCCGCGCCGGCGAGCACGCTGCTGCCCCAGAACGGATGCCGGGTGACGCCGCGCAGCGTGGCGGGCATGAGCAGGAAGGCGGTCTGCTGCCCGCCGTCCGGCGTGGGCACGGCCACGCTGGCCGTCAGCAGGTCCATCGAGTGGCTCAGGCTGCACGGCTTCTTCGACCCGTTGATCCGGTAGCCGCCGTCCACCGGCGTCGCGGTCATCGTGGGGGAGAGGATTCCCTGGGCCGGGCGCCCCTCGGCGAATGCCGACGAGACCAGCAGGTTGCGGCTGGTGATCGCCTCCAGCAGGGCCCACTCCATGCCGGAGTTCTTGATGCTCTCGGCGAAGGTGAACAGCGTCGCCACGGAGAAGTGGTGCATCGTGGTCGCGACCGCCAGCGACGGCGCCTGGGCGCCGATCGCGCGGGTCACCCGTACCGCGTCCAGCGGGGTGGCGCCGAGCCCGCCGTAGTCCTTCGGGATCACCAGGCTCGGGCCGCCGCTGGCCCGAAACACCGGCAGCGTGTCACCGCCCGAGGCTTCCCGCTGCGCGAACGGGACCTTCGACAACCCGTCGAGCAGCCCCGGCAGGTACGACTCGCAGAGGGCACGGGCCTGATCAAGCGATCGCACAGGAATTCCTCCCGGGGCGGGCGGTCAGTGGGGGATGAGCGCGCGGGCCGCCGCGCGACGCAGCTTGCCCGACGGTGTCTTCGGCAGGCTGCCCGGCGGCAGCACCACGACCGACGCCGGACGGGCGTCGACGTCGGCGATGATCCGGGCGGCGACGGCGTCGGACAGCGCCCGCTCGGCTGCCGGGTCACCGGCGAGCCGCGACTCGACCAGCACCGCGAACGACTCCCGAGCTACGCCGTCACCGGCCATCAACCGCACCGCCGCGACGTTGCCGTCCCGGACACCGTCGACCCCGGCGGCCGCACGCTCGATGTCGGTGGGGTAGATGTTGCGGCCGCCCATGATGATGACGTCCTTACGCCGCCCGCAGACCACGATCTGGCCGCCGGCCAGGTAGCCCTCGTCGCCGATGTCCAACCAACCGTCGTCGTCCAGCGCGGGGGCCGGGCCCTCCTCGGTGAGGTAGCCGGTGGTCACCGACTCCCCGCGCAGCTGCAACCGGCCGACCTCACGGTCGCCCAGCTCCGCGCCGGAGTCGTCGACCACGCGGACGGCGACGCTCGGGAAGGCACTGCCGAGCATCGGCAGCCGGCGGACACCGCTCGGGTGGTCGTCGCGTACCGGCACCGCTCGCCGGTTCTTCTCCAGTTCCAGGGCGTCGACGGTGTCGAGGAGCATCGGGTCGGACAGCGCCGACAGCGAGATCACCAGGGCGCTCTCCGCCGCGCCGTAGCAGCAGTTCACCGCCGTGGGCCGCAGGCCGAACCGGGCACCGGCCGCGACGAACGCCTCCACCGTGGCCGGGTCGATCGGCTCCGCGCCGTTGCACAGGGCCTTCAACCGGGACAGGTCGAGCGATCCGGCTTCGGCGCGGGCGAGCTGCCGGGCCAGGATCGCGTACGCGAAGTTCGGCGCCGCCGTGATCGTCCCGCCGTACCGGCTCATCAGTTCCGCCCACACCATCGGACGGACGAGGAACTCCGCGGGCGTGACCATGACCAGGTCCATGCCGGTGAACATGGGCAGCAGTAGACAGCCGACCATGCCCATGTCGTGAAAGAGCGGCAGCCAGCTGACCACCACGTCGTCGTCGCCGCACCGCAGGTGGGCCGAGCTGTCCACGAGGTTGGCGTGGAGGTTGCGGTGGCTGATCCGCACCGCCTTCGGCTCGGCGGTCGAGCCGCTGGTCAACTGCAGCAGCGCGGTGTCGTCCTCGGCGGCGGGCACGACGTCGAACTCCCCGTCGCTGTCCAGGTCGCCGATCATCCGGTGGGGGATGCCCCGCTCGCGGAGCACCCCGGCCATCGCCTCGAACGGGGCGCCCACCAGCACCAGACGCGCGTCGATCATGCGTAGCACGCGGAGCGTGTCGTCGCGCCAGACCGACAGATCGGTGCGCGGGGTCGGCTGGTGCAGCATCGTCACGCTGCCACCGGCCAGCCACGTCCCCTGGGCGGCCCGCGCGACCTCCGCCGGGTCACCGGCCAGGACCGCGACCGCCTGACGGCCGGTCAGCCCAGCCGCGACCAGCGCCGCCGCCGTGCGCCGCGCCGCCTCGTGCACCTGCCCCCAGCCGCGCCGCACCGGGTTCGCGGGAGCGCCGGTGACCATGCCGCGCGGCGACCGGGCGGCATGGTCGACGAGAGTGTCGACGAACCGGCTCACCACAGCCTCGCCAGAATCATGCCGCACAGCGTAGACAGGGTGATCGACGAAGACCATAGGTCCTTTGTGGAGACCGTACGGGCGATTGTGCCGGCCGCCGTCGACGACGGACGATGGAGCGCCGCCCGGTGGGTGACCGCGGCGCTGGACCGAAGATCGCGGAAGGCGGCCGCCCATGGGTGACTCGCAGACGCAGTGGTGGTTGGAGCTCGTGCGTACCCAGGCGGCCGAGGTGCTCGGCCGGCCACGGGGGGACGTCACACCCGACGGCGCCTTCGCCGACCTGGGCTTCGACTCACTGACCGCGCTCGAACTGGCCGAGCGGCTGTCGGAGGCGAGCGGGCTTTCCCTGTCCGGCACCCTCGCCTTCGACCATCCCAACCCTGCCGCCCTGGCCGGATATCTGGCCGAGCAGGTCGAACGCCCGACCCTCGAACGCCCCACCAATCCCCGGGAATCCGCCGGTGAGCCGGCCGACCGGCCGGCGGGCGTGCCGGAGCCGATCGCCATCGTGTCGATGGCCTGCCGGTTCCCCGGCGGAGTGGCCACCCCCGAGGACTACTGGCACCTGCTGGTCGACGGCCGCGACGGCATCGGGCCGTTCCCGACCGACCGGGGCTGGGACCCGGCGGTGTACGACCCCGACCCCGACCGGCCCGGCTTCACCTACGCCCGGCACGGTGGCTTCCTCTACGACGCCGGCGACTTCGACGCCGGGTTCTTCGGCCTGTCGCCCCGCGAGGCCCTCGCCACCGACCCGCAACAACGGCTGATGCTGGAAATCACCTGGGAGGCGTTGGAACGCGCCGGCATCGACCCGCGCACGCTGCGCGCGAGCCGCACCGGCGTGTACACCGGCGTCATCGCCGGCGACTACGCGCCGCGCCTCGGCGCCGTCCCACCGGAGGTCGCCGGCTTCCTGCTGGCGGGTAACGCGTCGAGCATCGTCTCCGGGCGGGTGTCGTACACGTTGGGCCTGGAAGGGCCCTCGCTCTCGGTGGACACTGCCTGCTCCTCGTCGCTGGTCGCCCTGCACCTGGCGGCCCGAGCGCTGCGTGCCGGCGAGTGTGACCTCGCCCTGGCCGGCGGGGTGAGCGTGATCGGGACACCGCTGGTGTTCACCGAGTTCAGCCGGCAGCGCGGGCTGTCCCCGGACGGGCGGTGCCGGTCGTTCGCGGCGTCCGCCGACGGAACCGGGTGGGCCGAGGGCGCCGGGGTGCTGGTCCTCGAACGGCTCGCCGACGCACGCCGCCACGGCCGGCGCGTCCTGGCGGTGCTGCGGGGCAGCGCGGTCAACTCCGACGGGGCGTCCAACGGCCTCACCGCGCCGAACGGTCCGTCCCAGCAACGACTGATCGCCGACGCGCTGGCCGACGCGGGCCTCGACGCGCCCGACGTGGACGCGGTGGAGGCGCACGGCACCGGCACCCGGCTGGGTGACCCCATCGAGGCGAAGGCGCTGATCGAGGCGTACGGCCCCGGCCGGCAACGGCCACTCTGGCTCGGGTCGGTCAAGTCGAACATCGGACACGCCCAGGCGGCGGCCGGCGTGGCTGGCGTCATCAAGATGGTGTTGGCGCTGCGGCACGGCCGGCTGCCCCGCACGCTGCACGTCGACGAGCCCACCCCGTACGTGGACTGGTCCGCCGGCCCGTTGCGGCTGCTCACCGACGAGCAACCCTGGCCGGCCGGCACCCGAACCCGCCGCGCGGCGGTGTCGTCGTTCGGGATCAGCGGCACCAACGCGCACGTCATCGTCGAGGAGGCGCCGCCGGGCGAACCCACCGGCCCGACCGACCACGCGGCCGGGCCGGTGCCCCTGGTGCTCTCCGCCCGGACCGTTCCCGCGCTACGCGCACAGGCCCGCCGCCTCGACGCGTTCCGCTCCGCTCACCCTGACCTGCCGGCGCACGCGGTGGCGGCCGCGTCGGCCCGGCGTACGGCCTTCGAACAGCGCGCCGTCATCCTCGACCGCGACGGCCTCGCGGCCCTCGCCGCCGGGCAGGACACCCCCGCCGTGATCACCGGCACAGCCACCGAGGGCGGGCTGGCCCTGGTCTTCTCCGGTCAGGGCGCGCAGCGGCCCGGGATGGGGCGGCAACTCGCCGCCGCCGAACCGCGGTTCGCCGCAGCCTTGGACGAGGTCTGCGCCGCGCTGGACCGTCACCTGGACCGTCCCGTCCGCGCGGTCATCGACGGCGACCCGGAACGGCTGGACCAGACCGAAAACACCCAGCCGGTGCTGTTCGCCGTGGAGGTGGCGCTGTACCGGCTGCTGCGCCACTGGGGCATTCGGCCGGACTTCGTCCTCGGCCACTCCATCGGGGAGATCACCGCCGCCCACGTGGCCGGCGCGCTGTCGCTGGACGACGCCGCCCGCCTCGTCGCCGCCCGCGGGCGGCTGATGCAGGCGCTACCCGCCGGCGGCGCGATGGTCGCGATCCACGCCACCCCGCACGAGGTCGAGCCGTTGCTCGCCGATCCGGCGGCGCGGGTCGGGCTCGCCGCCGTCAACGGCCCGACCTCGGTCGTCATCGCCGGCCCGCAGGACGCGGTGCGGCGCGTCGCCGACGTGTTCGCCGCGCAGGGCCGCCGGACCAGCCGGCTCCGGGTCAGCCACGCGTTCCACTCCCCGTTGATGGAGCCGATGCTCGCGGATCTCGGCAAGCTGGAGGCGGACCTCACCCACCGGCCGCCGGAGATCCCGCTGGTCTCCAACGAGACGGCCCGGACGGTGGACATGATCACGCCGGGGCACTGGAGCCGGCACGCGCGGCAGCCGGTGCGGTTCGCGCAGAGCGTGCGCCGGCTACGTCAGCAGGGGGTGACCCGGTTCCTGGAGGTCGGGCCCGGCGGCGCGCTGTCGGCCATGGTGCTCGACTCCGTCGCCGACCTGGACGACGCCGACGACCCGGCCGCCCCGACCGTCGCCGTGCCGCTGCTGCGCAGCGGGCGCGACGAGCGGGACTCGGCTCACGAGGCCGTGGCCCGCCTGTTCACCCGGGGCGTGACGGTCGACTGGGCCGCGCTGATCGGTGGCGACGGCCCGCACGTGGAGCTGCCCACCTACCCGTTCCAGCACACCCGTTACTGGTTGATCCCACCGGCCCGGCCGCTCGGTGCACCGGTCGAGACGCCGGACTCGCCGGGCGGGCTGCTGCTGACCGGTGAGCTGTCGATCGCCGCCCAACCGTGGCTCGCCGAGCACCGCGTGGGCGGTGCGGTCGTCGTACCGGGCGCGCTGCTGGCGGAGTTGGCGGCGCGGGCGGGCGACCACGCCGGCTGCCCCGAGGTGGTCGAGCTGCTGTTGCAGGCGCCGCTGGTGCTCCCGCAGGCCGGCGCCGTCGAGACCCGGGTGGTCGTCGCCGGGGCGGACGGCGATCCGACCCGCCCACTGACGATCCACGCCCGCCCGCCCGGCGGCACGTGGACGCGACACGCGACGGGAACCGTCGCCCCGGTGCGGACCAGCGACGCGACCCGGCTACGGCTCTGGCCGCCGCCGGGCGCGGCGCCGCTGGACACCGACGGGTTCTACGACCGACTGCGTGCCAGCGGCTACGACTACGGCCCGACCTTCCGTGGCGTCGGCCGGGCGTGGCAGCGGGGCGACGAAATCTTCGCCGACGTGACGTTGCCCGACGCCGACGCGGCCGAGGGGTACCTGCTGCACCCGGCGCTGCTCGACGCGTCGCTGCACGCCCTCGGTCTGCTCGGCGGCGCCGACGGAAACGACGGGATCGCGCTGCCGTTCTCCTGGACCGGCCTGCAGGTGCACGCCTGGGGCGGCACGGCGCTGCGGGTCCGGCTGACCCGCGACGGCGACGGCGTCGACGTCGTCCTCGCCGATCCGTCCGGCGCGCCGGTCGCCTCCGTGCGGCACGTCGGACTGCGGCCCATCACCCCCGACCGGCTCGCCCCCGGGCCGTCCGTCGGTGAGCCGGGCGGCGGGTACGAGCTGCGCTGGGTGCCCGCCGCCGCGGGCCCGGCCGACCAGCCCGTGGTCTGGCTCGACGACCTGGCGGCCACCGACCCGGTGCCCGACGTCGTCTGTGCCGAACTACCGGCGGGCGGGGACGACCCGCACCGCACCGTCGCCGCCGCGCTCGACCTGGCACACCGCTGGTTGGCCGACCCGCGCCACGGCGCGGCCCGGCTGGCGGTGGTGACCCGAGGGGCCGTCGGCGACCAGCCCCGAGACCTGGCTCAGGCGGCGGCGTGGGGGCTGCTGCGGTCGGCGCAGTCCGAGCACCCCGGCCGGTTCGCGTTGATCGACCTGGACGACGATCCGACGCCCCTGGCGGCGGCCGTCGCCACCGGCGAGCCACAGGTCGCCGTCCGCGCTGGCGCGCTACTGGTGCCAAGGCTGCACCCGACGGCCGGCACCGTCGATCCCGCTCGGTCGAGCCGGGCGACCGCCGATCCGCGGGCCGACACCCACGTCGGGCCGCGCCCGCGGAACCCGGAGGGAACCGTCCTCGTCACCGGCGCGACCGGCACCCTCGGCCGCCTCGTGACACGACACCTGGTGCGGCGGGGCACCGCCCGGCACCTGGTGCTCGCGTCCCGACGCGGACCCGACGCGCCCGGCGTCGCCGACCTGGTCGGCGAGTTGTCCACGCTCGGCGCGGCGTCGGTACGCGTCGTCGCCTGCGACGTCGCCGACCCGGCGGCCCTGGCCGACCTGCTGGCGTCGATCCCCGCCGAGCATCCGCTCACCGCGGTGCTGCACCTGGCCGGGGTGCTGGACGACGGGGTCGTCGAGTCGCAGACCCCGCAGCGGGTGGCCGAGGTGCTGCGGCCGAAGGCGGACGGCGCACGACTGTTGCACGAGCAGACCCGCGACTGCGACCTGGCCGCGTTCGTGCTCTTCTCCTCCGCCGCCGGTCTGTTCGGTTCGCCCGGGCAGTCGGGCTACGCGGCGGCCAACGCCTATCTCGACGCCCTCGCCCGGCGCCGGCGCGCGCAGGGGTTGCCGGCGCAGTCACTGGCGTGGGGCCTGTGGGAGCTGCCGGACGGGATGGCCGAGCAGGTCAGCGCGGCCGGCCTGCGTCGCATGCGGGGGATCGGGTTGACGCCGTTGCCGGCACAGCGCGGACTGGAACTGCTGGACCGGGCGCTCGACTCGGACCCGGCGACGCCGGTCCTCGTCGACGTGGACCGCGCGCTGCTCGACGGGCACGACCCACGGTCGGTGCCGGCCGTGCTGCACGACCTGATGACCACGGACCATGCCTCCGATGGAGACGGTCCCGGTGCGGTTCGGGGATCGGTTGAGTCAGGGGCCGGCGGCACACCCGAGCCGGCTGGCGGCGGCACCCGGCCGCACGGGACGGATCTCGCCAGCGTCCTGCCCGGGCTCGCGCCCGCCGACCAGGACCGGCTGCTGCGCGAGATGGTGCTCGCCGAGGCCGCCCGGGTGCTCGGCCACGCCTCGGCCGCCGACCTGGACAGCGCCCGCAGCCTGACCGAGCTCGGATTCGACTCGCTGACGGCGGTGGAGTTACGCAACCGCCTCGCCGCCGCGACCGGGCTCACGTTGCCGGCGACGGTGGCCTTCGACCATCCGAGCGTGCGCGAGCTGGTCGGCTACCTGCGCGGTGAGCTGCTACCCGAGCAGGCGTCGACCGCGCTCGGCGTGTTGGAGGAACTGAACCGCCTGGAGTCCAGCCTGACCAACCTCGCCATGGACGGGGTGACCCGCCAGCGGCTCGCCGACGCCGTCAATCGCCTGCTGCCGCTGGTCGACACGGAACCGGACCGGGTCGACGCGGCGCAGGACGACTTCTTCGACCTGCTCGAATAGCCGCGGGCCAGTTATGCCGAGGTCAGCACGATCTTGCCGCGCAGGCCGCCCGCCTCAACGAGCCGGTGCGCCTCGGCTGCTTCGGTGAGTGGCATCGTGGCCGCGACTCGCGTGCGCAGCTTTCCCGCGGCCAGCTGCCCCACCAACTCGGCCAGCACTTCCCGGTCGAGGCTGATGAGCTGGAGGTGCTGGCGTACGCCGCGGCTCGGGTCGGTGGGCGGCGTGGGCCGGGTGGTCACGATGGTGCCGCCATCCGCAACGGCGGTGGCCGCCGCCTCGCCGATCGGGACCGCGTCCAGCACGACGGGCACCGGCCCGATCGAGGCCAGGTCGGCCGAGCGCGGGATCACCTCGGCCGCGCCGAGACCGCGAACCCATGCCTCGTCGTCGTGGCCGGCGACCGCGACCACGCGGTGGCCCCGCTGGGCGGCGAGCTGGGTGGCGAACCCGCCGACACCGCCGCTGGCACCGGTGACGAGCACCGTGGCCGGCTCCTCGTGCGACAACAGCGACAGGGCTTGATGCGCGGTGACCGCGTTGAGCGGCAGCGTGGCGGCGGGCACGACGTCAAGCCCGGCAGGCAGCGGGACCAGCCACTGCGCGTCCGCCGCGACGAACTCGGCGTATCCGCCGGGTGTGCCCCGGGTCAGGTACCAGGGAATCATCCCGACGACGCGATCGCCCACCTGGAACTCGGTGACATCGGAGCCGACCGAGGCAACCTCGCCGGCGATGTCCCAGCCGAGCAGGAAGGGCGGTGGCACCGGACCGCCGGGGATCATCCCGGCGCGGGCCGCGAGGTCGGCCGGCTGTACGCAGACCGCCTGCACCCGGACCACGACCTGGCCCGGTCGCGCCACCGGATCGGGCAACTCGGCCACTCGCAGGCCCTCGGGCCCGCCCAGCGCCGTAACGATCACGCCATTCATTCGTCCAGTATGGACCGAGGTCCTTCCTTCCGGAAGGCGCCGGAATCCGGTGGTGCCGCGCAGGCGGCCTGGGGCCGCTCAGCCGAGCGGGGCGGCCTCCACCACGGTCACCTCGATGTCGGAGCCGAACAACCCGAGGAGGATGTCCCGGATCGAGTCGCGCATCGCCGCGCACGCCACCGGGTCGATCAGGCTCGCCAGGGAGGCGATGCCGAGGTCGAACCGGCTGTCGAACTCGACCCGGACCCCGTCGTCGGTCT
The DNA here is from genome assembly GCF_040649295.1 of Micromonospora sp. NPDC048999. Lineage (NCBI taxonomy): Bacteria > Bacillati > Actinomycetota > Actinomycetes > Micromonosporales > Micromonosporaceae > Micromonospora > Micromonospora sp. NPDC048999. The sequence continues at coordinate 17,786 of NZ_JBEZFI010000064.1, forward strand.
CGACCACGAGCCACGAGCCGGTGAACGTCGCGAAGTCACCCGTGACCTGTGCGAAACCGATCCGGCGGTTGACCGGGTCGATCTCGTCGCGTTCGGTCCAGACCAGGATGCCCCGGCGGAAGTTCACCTCCCACTTCGACTCCACCTCGGTGGAGCTGACCCGGGTCACCCCGACCGTCCGCACGGCGTCGGTGAACTCCGGGTACGCGGCGAAGTCGGCCAACCGGTCGAACGACTCCTTGGCGTCCGCCCTGGGCAGCAGAGCGTGCACGATGACGGAGCACTCCATCGCGGATGGCCTCCTCAGCTCGGGTCGACGATCACGGCTTCAACCCCCGGATCAGGTGACGCAGGCTGACCCGCCACGCGTCCTCCACCTGCGTCGGGGTCATTGCGTCCGGTCCGCCGGGGATTGTCCCGAACGACGTCGGCAGCAGCTCGGGAATGATGACCAGCCCGCAGACCGCCACCACGCCGTCCAACCGCGCCAGGTCCTCGGGAGCGAGCACGTCCGCGAACGCCGGCCGGACCAACCGATCGACGATCGACGGATCGGCGATCCGGCCGGCGGGAATGTCCCTGCCGCACTCGCGGGCGGTCTCCGTCACCAGTTCGAGGTAGCGCTCGACCGGTAGGCCGGCGGGCCCCGCGGTCAGCCAGTATTCGCCCGTGCGCAGATCGGCGTCGAGCACCGCGCGGATGCCCCGCGCGACCATGTCCTGCGGGACGAGGTCGAAGAACGTGCCGGGATGCGCCGGAATGAACGGCAGCTTCTGGGTCACCAGGTATTCGGCGAGCAGGTGCACCCCCTGCTGCTGCCGGATGGCGCCGGTGCGGGAGTCGCCGATGACGATCGCCGGCCGGACGATCACTGCGTCGATGCCGCTGTCGCGGACCAGCTGCTCGCCGAGGTGCTTCGACGTCACGTACTCGTCGGTCCGCGCGGCCACCTTCTCCGTGCCCAGCCGGCCGCCGCCCCCGGCCTGGCCGTACCGGGACACGTAGGCGGTGCTGACGTGCACCAGCGTCGCCTCGGCCTCCGCGGCGAACTCCATGACCCGGCCGAGTCCCTCGATGTTGAGCCGGTCCACCTCCGCCTGGTCGGCGGAGAAATTGACGATCGCGGCCGAGTGGACCACCACGTCGACCGCCGCGCACAGCTCACGGTAGGCGCGGCGATCGAGCCCGAGCGCGGGCGCGTGCAGGTCGAGCCGGACCACCCGGTCCGAGCCGGCGGGCAGCCGCCGGTAGGCCGCGGCGATCACGTCGTACCCGGAGAGCTCGGCCAGGACGGCGGTGCCCACCACGCCGCTGGCCCCGGTGACCAGGACCGTACGCCGGGTCATGCGGATGGTTCGCTTCCCGAGGCGGGGAAACGTGCGGCCAGGGCGGCGCAGGCCCGCCCGAACCCCGCGACCAGCCGCGCCTCCTCGTGTGGAGTCATCGTGGCGGGTGGGGTCAGCCGCAGCACCGGGTGCGCGTTCATCGAGTGGTTGACGAGCACGTCGTTGTCGAGCAGATCCATCAGGAACTCCGCGGCGTGCAGGCCGGAGCGGAACTCCACGCCGATGAGCAGCCCGGCGCCGCGTACGTCGGCCACCAGGTGCCCGATCGACCGCACCTGCTCGGTGATCGCCGCGAGCAGCCGTGCGCCCAACTCGGCCGCCCGATCGACCAGCCGTTCCCCGCTGATCACCTCGACCGTCGCGCGGACCGCGGCCATCGCCAGGGGGTTCGCGGAGAACGTCGACGTGTGCAGGTAGGGATCCTTGTCGAACGGCCCGAACGCCTCCTCGGTCGTCACCGTCGCCGCGACCGGCACCAGCCCGCCGCTGAGCGCCTTGCCGACCAGCAGGACATCCGGTCGTACGCCGTCGCGATCCGCGCCCCACCAGGTCCCGAGCCGCCCCAGCCCGGTCATCACCTCGTCCAGGACGAGCAGCGCGCCCCGCTCGCGGCACAGCGCCTCGACCGCCTTGAGATAGCCGGGCTCGGGGATGATCACCCCGCCCTCGCTCTGCACCGGCTCGACGACCACGCAGACGTCGCGGTCGACGACGGCGGCCAGCTCGTCCAGGTCGCCGAAGCTGACGTGGGTGACCTCGGGCAGCAGTGGGCGGAACGGGTCCTGATAGAGCGACCGCGCGGTGAGCGACAGCGCCCCGACCGTCTTGCCGTGGTAGCCGCTGTGCATGGAGACCAGCCGGTGCCGCCCGCTCGCCCGGGCGATCTTGATCGCGGTCTCCACCGCCTCCGCGCCCGAGTTGGAGAAGTGCACCTTGACCAGGCCCTCCGGCGTCACCGAGGCGAGCGCCTCGGCGGCCCGGGCGGCGGGCTCGTTCAGCAGCACCCGGGTGGACAACGCCTGCCGTTCGAGCTGGTCCCGCACCGCGCCGAGCACGGTCGGATGCCCGGCGCCGACGAAGAACACGCCGTAACCGGCGCAGTTCAACAGGTGACGACCGTCCGCGGTGTGCACCACCGCGCCGGTGGCGCCGACCTCCAGTGGTGTGTTGAGCATGGCCGCGACCCGACCCAGCCCCTCGCCGAGATGGCGGCGGTAGAGATCGAAGACACTGGAGCCCACGGGGGGAGTCTGCCCGAACAAGAGCACCTGAACAATTGTCCACTCAGGACGAAGCAGATGGCCGAACAGTCGAGCTGCTGGCGTTGACCGTGCTCTATGGTGCCGGGCGTGGACACCTACCGCGAGATCACCTACGCCGTCTCCGATCGGATTGCCACGATCTCGCTCAACCGTCCCGAGGAGCGCAACAGCTACACCCTGCGCATGGCCGACGAACTCGCCCACGCGTTCGACCGGGCCGACCGCGACGACGACGTCCGGGTCGTCGTCCTCACCGGCGCGGGGCAGCACTTCTGCGCCGGGCTGGACCTGTCCCTGACCGAGTTCGACACCCCCGACGACCCGGGTGCCGACTGGGCAGAACCGGCGGGCCGTTGCTCGATGCGCATCTTCGCCATGAACAAGCCGGTCATCGCCGCGATCCGGGGCGCGGCCGTCGGCGCGGGCGCCACCATCATCCTGCCGGCCGACTACCGTCTCGCCGCCACCGACGCGCGATTCGGCTACGTCTTCAGCCGGCGGGGCATCTATGCGGAAGGCGCGTCCACCTGGTTCCTGCCACGTCTGGTGGGCATGGGCCGCGCGCTCGACTGGATGATCAGCGGGCGGGCGTTCGACGCCGCCGAGGCGCTCTCCGCCGGTCTGGTGCACAGCGTCCACGAGCCGGAGCACCTGCTCGACAAGGCCTACCAGCTCGCGCGGACCATCGCCGCCACCACCGCGCCGGTGTCCGTGGCGGTCATCCGGCAGATGCTCTATCGGACCAGCGCCCTGGACTCGCCGTACCCGGCCCACCGGCTGGACTCCCGGCTCTCCGCCGAGGCCCTGAGCAGCCCGGACGCGCGGGAGGGCTTCGACTCCTTCCGGCAGCGTCGTGCCCCGGCCTTCACCGGGCGGGTCAGCAGCGACCTGCCCGACCACCTGCCCTGGAGGAACGAGTGACGCCCATGGTCGCGGGATGAACCCACAGGCCGCCGGGCCCGGCCCGGAGATCACCGAACAGATCACCGTCGCGGCGCCGGCGGCAACGGTCTACGCGGCCGTCGCCGACGTCCGACGGATCGTCCGGTGGAGCCCCGAGTGCGTCGCGATCTGGGTCACCCGACGCGACGGCGGGCAGCCCCGACGCTTCGTCGGCTGGAACCGGCGGGGGCCGTACCTCTGGTTCACCACCTGCCGGGTCGTCACCGCGACGCCGAACAGCGAGTTCGCCTTCGACGTCACCACCTTCGGCCAGCCGGTGGCCCGCTGGGGCTACCGCTTCACCGAGACCGACGGCGGCACCCAGGTGACCGAGTACTGGCGGGACCGGCGTAACCAGGTGTCCCGCGCCCTCGGCCGGATCTTCACCGGCCGGGCCGCCGTTGACCGCCCCACCGTCAACCGCGACGGCATGCGCGAGACCCTGCGCAGGCTGAGGCGGGAGCTGGAAGCGGCCTGACCTGTCCCCGTTGCCGGCGATATGAGGTGTCCCTCGCCCCCTGGCCCGGCTGCAGCAGCACGGTGCGACGCTGGTCCGCCAGGTCAAGGAGCCCGGGGGAGAGTGGTCCGTGCAGCGCCGCGAACGAGCCGGTTCCCTCTCGCCTGCTAACGGGGAAAGCGGGTTAGTAGTTCGTGCGCCTAGCGGCGCGACCCTGAGCGGGTGAAAATTGGGCTAGGGCCGTCCGGCTGACGTCGTACCTTCTTGGCGCTGTCCGAGCCCGTGGGTTAGTAGTTCGTGCGCCTAGCGGCGCGACCCTGAGCGGGTGAAAATTGGGCTAGGGCCGTCCGGCTGACGTCGTACCTTCTTGGCGCTGTCC
>NZ_JBEZFI010000065.1:0-21006 GCF_040649295.1 Micromonospora sp. NPDC048999
TGCGGACGCATCAACACCACCCTTGCCCTCAACGACCGCGTCTGGACGTGCCCCGGCTGCCAAACCGGGCACGACCGGGACATCAACGCTGCCAGAAACATCCTCGCCGCCGGGCTGGCGGAGAGGTAAAACGCCTGCGGAGCTGGTGTGAGACCTCAAGGGAAGAAGTCCTCCCGGACGGGCAGTCGGCGATGAAACAGGAAACCTCACGGGCGACCGTGGGAATCCCGGTCCCTTCAGGGCCGGGAGGATGTCAATACCGCCAAGTTCCGGGTGCTGCCCGAGCACGCAGACCGGTGGCCGCAGATCGCCGCGGAGTTCACCGAGGCGACCCGCGCCGAGCCTGGCTGCCTGTGGTTCGACTGGTCCCGCGGCCTCGACGACCCGACAGAGTACGTGCTGGTCGAGGCCTTCCGGGACGACGAGGCCGGCGCGGCGCACGTGCAGTCCGCACACTTCCGCGAGGCGCAGCGGACCCTGCCGCCGTACCTGGCCGAGACGCCCCGGATCGTGAACGTGACGGTGCCGCAGCAGGACTGGTCGCTGCTCGGCGAGATGGCCGTCCCCGAGGGCCGTTAGCGCCGATCACTCCTCGCTCTCCGGGCCGAGCAACCGGATCTCCTCGATGTCGAGAGACGCCTGCACCTGCCGCAGCACCGCGTCATCGATCTGCCGGCTGTCCCGCAGCCGGGTGATCTCGCGCCGCTTGTGGTCGAGCAGTTCGAGGCGCAACCGCCGGGCGGTCTCGCGCTCCCGCGCGGTCTCCTCGTCACCCGGCGAGCGGATGTCCTCCAGGTGATCCTCGTAGTCGGCACGGAGCCGGTCGACAGCGTCCGGCGACGCGCCGACCTCGGCGGCGACCTGCGGCAGGGCGGCCAGTCCGGCCTCGGTTGCCCGGATCCGGGCCCAGCGCTCCTCGTGCTCCCGCTCCTGGTCGCCCATCAGACGGGCCCAGCCGACCACGGCCGGCAGGGTGGTGCCCTGCCCGAGCATGGTCAGCACGATGACCGTGACGGTGACGAAAATGATCAGGTCGCGGTCCTGTACCGGGGCGCCGGTCCGGGTGGTGACCGGGACGGCGAGCGCGGCGGCGAGCGAGACCGCGCCCCGGAAGCCCGCCCAGCCGGCGGCGGCGCGCACCCGGAAGTCGAAGCGGCGGGCCTGCTGGGACTCGCGCCGGTCGACGGCCTGCAGGGCGGGCAGGGCCGACTGCATCCACACCATCCGGGTGACCACCACGACCAGGGTGACCAGCGCCGCGATGCCGAGCGCCTGCCCCGGCGTGTGGCTGGTGATGCCGCGCAGCGCCCCCGGGACCTGCATGCCGAGCAGCACGAAGAGACTTCCGTTGATCATGAAAGTGGCGAGGTCCCAGAACGCGAACGCGGTCACCCGGGAGCGGGCCCGGATCACCCGGGGCCCCGCGTACGACAGCAGCAGGCCGACGACCACGACGGCGAGGACGCCGCTGGCGTGCACCGCTTCGGCCAGCAGGAACGCGACGAACGGGGTGAGGATGCTCAGCCCGCCCTCGCGCATCGGATCGTCGATGTGCTTCCGGATCAGGATGACCGCACCGCCGACGAGCAGTCCCGCCACGACCCCGGCGGCGGCCGAGCCGACGAAACGGCCGGTCAGGCCGAGCGGACCGGGTACCGCCCCGCCGACGATCACCCCGACGGTGACGGAGAAGAGCACCAGGGCCGTGCCGTCGTTGATCAGGCTTTCCGCCCGCAGGGTGGTGAGGATGCCGCGCGGCATCCGCTTGGCCAGGCCGGCGACGGCGGCGGCGTCGGTGGGCGCGAGGACCGCGCCGAGCACCCAGGCCGCCGCCGGTGCGACCCCGAGCGCCTGCGCGGAGTACGCGACGGCGACCGCCGTGATGATCACCAGCCCGACGGCGAGCAGGGCGATGACGAGGAAGTTCGCCCGCATCTCACGGATGCTGATGACGAGGCTTTCCCGGTAGAGGATCGCGGGCAGGAAGAGCAGCAGCACGACGTTCGGTTCGAGGTGCACGTGGGAGAACGCGGGCAGCAGGCCGAGCGCCGCCCCCATGGCGATGAGCAGCACGGGCGGCGCGACGCTGTAGCGTCCGCCGATGGTGGTGCCGATGAGGACGGTGGCGCCCAGCACCGCGATCAGCACGAGACCGCTCATGCCGTACTCCCGTCACCCGCTCGCCGCCCCAACATGGTGGTACGGCGGGCGGTGCCGGCGGGGTGGAACGGGGTAATCACTACTGTTCGAAGCGGGCGGGGTCGCCGGCACCGTGGCGCAGGATCTCCGGTTCCGGGCCGGACAGGTCGACCACGGTGGTCGGTTCCAGACCGCAGTCGCCGGCGTCGATCACGGCGTCGACGAGATGGTCGAGCCGTTCCTTGATCTCCCAGCCCTGCGTCAGGGGCTCCTCCTCGCCGGGCAGCAGCAGGGTGCTGGAGAGCAGCGGCTCGCCGAGTTCGGCGAGCAGCGCCTGGGTCACGGTGTGCCGGGGTACGCGCACTCCGACCGTCCGCTTGCGGGGCTCCTGCAGCCGGCGCGGCACCTCGTGCGTGGCCGGCAGGATGAAGGTGTAGCTGCCCGGGATGGCGGCCTTGACCAGGCGGAAGACCGAGTTGCTGACCTTGACGAACTGGCCGAGCTGGGCGAAGTCGCGGCAGACCAGGGTGAAGTGATGCCGGTCGTCGAGCCGACGGATCTCCCGGATCCGGTCCAGACCCTCCCGGTTGCCGACCCGGCAGCCGAAGGCGTAGCAGGAGTCCGTCGGGTAGGCGATCAACCCGTCGTCCCGGATCAGGTCGACCACCTGTCGCAAGGTGCGCGGCTGCGGATTGTCCGGGTGCAGATCGTAGTACCTCGCCACGGCGCCCAGCCTATGCCTTCGCCCGCGCGGCCCCGTACGCCCGGGCCCGGCAGATATTAGCGGCGCCTGCGACAACGGGAGCTGCTTCGGCGCGGCGTGGCCGCGCGCCGCCTGGAACGGCGCGCAGGAGGGCTGCGGACGGCGCAGGGCGACCCACGTACGACCGGGGCCGAACCCGCCGTCAACCAGGGCTCGCCGGCTGGGCGGCCCACCGCATCACCGGTGACTGTGGGTAATACTCACCATCGAAGGCCTGCCGTCACGCGGCGTGACGGGCGTTGGGGACGCCTTCGTGCGGCGCAGCCGCCACCTCAGCCGCGTGACCAGCAGAAAGCCGCGAAGCAGGATCCACGGGGAACCTTCGTCCGCCCGCCTTTGCTTTGCCGCCATATCCGCAACACCTAACCGTTTGTGACCGTTGCGTCCACGGCTGCAAAGCAAAGGCGTGGTGGGTGAAGGGGGCGAGGTCCGCCGGCTATCACTCGCCGTCACCGTGGCCGGAGCGTTACCGGCACCTGCTGGTGTGACCCAACGCTGTCAGCCCGACGTGGAGCCCGCCGGCTGGCGCTCACGCGTGTTCCCCGAAACCGCGCCCCAGAGCGTGAGACGAGCATGCAGGCGGCTCACGCGGTCGGGGTGACCGCCCGCAGCCACTGCTGGGCGAGCAGCGCGTGGCCGAACGGTGTCAGGTGCACCCCGTCGTTCGTCCACACCCGGCCGTCGACGTCGGCAGCCTGGAACAACTCGTCCACCGCGACCAATGTCGCGTCGAATTCGGCGGCGAGCCTGCGCACCGCGTCGACCTTCGGACCGAGGTCCTTCCGCCAGGCGCGCTTGGCGTCGTCGAGCGGGATCAGGAAGGGTTCGATCAGGATGAGCCGCGCGCCGAGCCGCCGGGTCGCCTCCAGGATGTGCCGGTAGTCGCGGGCGAAGCCATCGACGCTGGTCGGATCACCCTGGTCGTACCGCCGCCAGGTGTCGTTGACGCCGATCAGCACCGACACCACCTGCGGGGCGTGGGCCAGGCAGTCGGTCTCCCAGCGGGCGCGCAGGTCGCGTACCCGATCGCCGCTGATGCCGCGGTTGACGAACGTGGCCCGATGGCCGGGATGGCGGGCGGTGAACCAGGCACCAGCCATCATGGCGTACCCGGAGCCGAGATCGTCGTCGCAGGATCGGTCCCTTCCCGCGTCGGTGATGCTGTCGCCGATGAAAAGCACCCGGCCGCCGTGCGGCACCTGCACCGTCATCTGCCCGTCCCCTCCCCCACCACGCCCCGACCATGCCGCTGCGTCCGGATCACAAGTCGATGAGTTTGGTCCGTCACGGCGTCAGGCGCTGCAGCAGCCAGTCGGGCTTCGGGTTGACCACGGCCTCGCCGCCCGCCACCACTGTCGGGACCGTCTCGTCGCCCCCGGTGATGGCCCTGACCGCGGCCGCTCCGGCCGGGTCACGCCAGATGTCGACCCAGTGGACCTGGCCGGCCCGGCCGCCGAGCCGACGCCGGAGCCGCAGGCAGTACTGACAGCCGGGCCGCCAGTAGACGATCGGCCGGCCGTCCCGGGCGCTGCGCTCTTGTGCCTGCTCGGCGGTCACCGACCTCGGGAACACCATCGGCGAGAGCAGGACGGCCAGCGCCGCGAAGATGAGGACCTCGACGACGGCGACCCACGGGGAACGCTGGGTGGCCGCCACGAACACCCCACAGGCCGCCGCGACGCCCGCCAACCACCAACTCCTCAGCACGCCGACGAATATTACGCTGCCCTCGCCGTGCCGATCTGATCAGTCAGTCAGTCCCACCAGAAGGACCAGGAGTTCATGCCGAGGATCTGCTCGGCGTAGGCGGTGAGCGTGTTGGCGCCCTGCCAGACGTTGTCGGGGCAGAGCGCGAAATGCTCGGCGGCGACCCGAAGGGCATCGCGGGGCGTGGTGGGTGGCGCGGCGACGCTGAGGTAAAGGGTGCTGAACCCGACACCGACCACTCGGGCGCCGAACCGTTCCTCCCAGCTCCGTACGACGGCGGCGACCTCGCCGGTGTCGTGGTAGTTGGCCGGGCCGGACCAGCCGGTCACGGCCAGGGCGTCCGCACCACGGGTCGCCGCCACCAGGCCGAGTCGCGCGGGCTCCGACCCTAGGAACTCCGCGTACTGGTCGCCGAAGTGGGCGGCGGGCCCTGCGGAGTCGCCGGGCTCGGCCAGCCCGGGCCAGGTCTGCCGGAACGGGGCCGTGACCGCCGCGCGGTCGGCCGACGACAGCGTGTCGTCATCGTCGTCGGTGCCGGTGCTGGCGTCCCACCACCGGGCCAGCAACTCCGCCGGGTCATGCTGATCCGGCGACGACGTGCCGGCCGGATACACCTCGCCGTCGGCCCAGGGTCGGCCCTCCTCGCGGGGCAACCCGCTCAGCAGCAGCGGCCACAGCCCGGTCTGCCGGTGCCGGGACCGCATCCGCACCCACACCTCGGGGTCGACCGGGGCGTCGCTGAGCCAGTACGGCGGCGGCCCGCCGTCCTCCGGCTCCACCGTGCGGCCGGGCGGCAGGGTCCCCGGTGCAAGGGAGTCGAGCAGCCGGATCAGCTTCGCGGTCATGGCGGGGAGAGTAGGTGGCCCGTACGACAGAGCCGGCGCGTCATCGCGGGCCCGTGGGAGTCGACATCGGACCCGTCGTTCCTGCCTGCTCCGACATCGCGTCAGCAACAGGCGAAGCCGCGGGCGTCGGGGCTTGCCGGCGGTACGCGACGGTGGCGGCCGCGAGGCAGAGCGTGGCCGCGATGACGAAGGTCGCCCGTCCGCCGAGGTGCACGGCGGCCGATCCGAGCGGGATGGCCAGCGCGAGGGGGGCGAACATCGCGGTGTTCGCGGTGGCGGACACCCGCCCGAGCAGATGCTGCGGGGTGTGTGTTTGGACGGCGGTGACGGCCGCGACCAGGGCGAGCATCAACCCGATGCCGGCCAGCACGGAAGCCGCGACGTTCGCCGGCCACCACGGCGGGCAGCGCAGCAGGCAGGCGGTGGCGTAGCCGACGGCCCCGACCACCGCCACCGCGGTCGGCCCGCGCCGGGCGATGATTCGGCCGGCGACCAGGCCGGCGGCCAGCGAACCCGCTCCCTGGGCGCTGACCAGCACCCCGAGGAACGTCGTGGGCAGGCGCAGGTCGACGGTGACGACCTGGTAGAGCGCGGCGGTGGTGAAGCCGGTCATGGCGATCGCCACGGCCGCCAGCGCGACGCTGACGTGGATCGCCGGCTCGCGCCGGAGCACGGCGAGGCCGGCGCGCAGCCCTCGCTCCCGATCAGGCGGCGGCGTGCTCGGCGCGTCGGTGAAGCGGACCGCGAGGTAGAGGATCGCGACCAGGACGGGCATGGCGGCGCTGACCACGGCGACGAGGTGCCCGCCCTGCCAGGCGTACAGGCCCGCGCCGGCCAGCGGGGCGACGAGTTTGGTCCCCTCCTGGGCGCTGCCCCGCCAGCCGTTGACATCGGCGAGGCGGTCCGGGTCCAGCGCGCGGGGCAGCAACGCCGACTCGCCGGCCTCGATGATGACGTAGCTGGTGCCGTAGGCGAGGGAGACCGCGAAGAGGATCCATGCGTCGTCGGCCGCCCGTACGGCGAGGAGGCTGAGCAGGGTGGCGGCGAGGAGCAGGTTCGCCGTGACGACGACGGCCAGCCGAGGTAGCCGGTCGAGGACGCCGCCCAGCCAGGGGCCGGCCAGTTGCGGCGCGAAGACGCAGAGGCCGGCCAGGGCCGCGAGGCTGGCGGATCCGGTCAGGTCCAGCAGCCAGATGCCGGTGACCAGGGACATCGTCGTGCTGCCGAAGCCGGACAGCAGAGAGATGGCCACGAACAGGGCCGCGTTTCGTCGCATGGGCTCCCCCGGCGAGTGGTGAACACCCATGCTCAAACTTGAGCCGACCCACTTCAAGATGCATTGAAGATGTCAACGAGTCGTTGACAGAGCGAGCTGGAGGGCGACGGCGGCAGCCCGCACGGCCGGGGGCAGTCGGGCCGGCTCGACGTCTGCCAGGTCGGCGGCAGCGTGGGTCGCGAGGTCGTGCAGCGAACCGGGCGGGGCCAGGAGCGCAGCGGCGAGAGTGCCACGGACCAGCGGGGCGCGCGGGAACCGGGACGCCCAGTTCCGGTCGTCGAGAATCCACCGGTGCAGCTCGGTCACGGCCAGCCGGAGGTTGGCCAGGGGCGGCGCACAGCCGCGGTCGGCGTCGAGGCGCCGGGTCCGGGCGGCAGCGACGAGGCGTTGCCGGCGCTGCTCCGCCGCCTGCCGGCTGGCCAGGCCGAGCGCGGTGGCGATCTCCGCCCAGGTGACGCCCTGCTGACGGGCCCGCTCGATGAGAGTGAGTTCCCGCTCGTCCAGCTGGGCTCGGGCCGGGGCCAGGTCCGCCAGCTCCCGCAGCTCACCCGTCACCGGTCACCCGCAGCCCGTTCAGGCGGTGGCATCGGCCAACAGTTCCAGCAGGTGGCGGTACGGCTGGCCGGTCGCCCGGGCCATCCCGATCTCGCAGGTGCGGTTCACCGAGGCGTACGCGTCGAAGGGCCGCCCGGCGACCGCGTCGGCCTCGGCCCGGGTGGCCGAGGCGGTCAGCTCGGGGTGCAGCAGCCCCCGGTCACCGGCGAAGCCGCAGCACTGCCACCCGTCGGGCACCACCACCTCGTCGGCGACCGCCCGCGCCACGGTCAGCAGCGCCTCGTCCAGCCCCAACCGGGTGGACGAGCAGGTCGGGTGCAGGGCGAGCGAACCCACCCGGCGGTGGACGGTGAGCCGGGGCAGCAGCTCGGTGGCGGTGTACGCGACGGCGTCGACCACCCGCAGCGCGCCGGCGTCGGCGACCAGCGTGGCGAAGCCCTCGGTGCAGGAGGCCGCGTCGCTGACCACGGGCAGCGCACCCTCCCGGCTGGCCGCCCACAGCGCCGCCGGCACCCGGTCGCGCACCCGCTGGTAGCCGGCGGTCAGGCCCTTCGACGACCAGGGCGTGCCGCAGCACATGCTCGCCACCCCGTCGGGCACGAGCAGGCGCACCCCGGCCCGCTCGGCGAGGGTGCGCAGCGCGGCGGCGACGCCCGACCCGCCCTCGGCCGGCGCGAACAGGGCGCCCAGACAGGACGGTACGAAGACCGCGTCCGGATCGTCCACCGGGCGGGGGCGACGCGCCTCGCCGCCGCGGGGCAGGTCCCGCCGCCACTGCGGCACCCGCTCCGCGCCCAGCACCGCCCGCGCCGCCCGGGTGGCCGCCTCGGGCAACGCGGGCGGCAGCGCCCCGGCCAGGTCCAGGCCGCGCGCCATGCCCCGGGTGGCCGCACCCCACCGGTTGGCCGCCGCCCGCCAGCCGGCCTGTGCGACTCCACCGTTCCGCTCGGTACGCAGCCGCTTCACCAGGTCACCGGTGTTGATCAGCACGGGGCAGGCGGTGGCGCACATGCCGTCCACCGCGCACGTGTCCACCGCGTCGTAGTCGTACGCGTCTGCCAGCTCGCGGGCCAGCGGCAGGTCCCCGGCGGCGCGGGCCGCGGCGATCTCCCGGCGCAGCACGATCCGCTGCCGGGGTGTGGTGGTCACGTCGCGGCTGGGGCAGACCGGCTCGCAGTAGCCACACTCGACACAGCGGTCCACCTCGGGCTCGACCGTGGGCACGGTCTTCAGGTTCCGCAGGTGCACTTCGGGGTCGTCGCTGAGCAGCACACCCGGGTTGAGCAGCCCGTCGGGGTCGCAGAGCGTCTTCAGCTCGCGCATCACCGCGTACAGCTCGTCGCCGAACTGGCGACGCACGTAGGGCGCCATCACCCGGCCGGTGCCGTGCTCGGCCTTGAGCGTGCCGCCGTGCCCGAGCACCAGGTCGACCAGTTCCTCAGTGAAGTCGGCGTACCGCGCCGGGGCCTCGCCGCCGGAGAACCGCTCGTTGAGCATGAAGTGCAGGTTGCCGTCCTTGGCGTGGCCGAAGATCACGCTCTGCTCGTACCGGTGCCGGTCGAACAGGTCGGCGAGCGTGGCGCAGGTGTCGGCGAGCGCGCCCACCGGGACGGCGACGTCCTCCAGCAGGGCGGTGGTGCCCGACGGACGGGCGCCGGCGACGGCCGCGTACAGGCCCTTGCGGATGTGCCAGAGGGCGGCGCGGGCCGCCGCCTCGCCGCTGAGCCGCGCGGGGGCGGTCAGCGGCAGCTCGGCCAGGACGGGCCGGGCCGCGGCCACCCGTGCGGCGAGCGCGTCCGGGTCGGACTCCTGCCACTCGACCAGCAGCGCCGCGTGCTCGCGCACCGCGAGGCCGCGCAGCGCGGCGTCCGCCTTCGGGTCGGACTGGGCGACCCGCAGCGCGGCGGCGTCGAGCAGCTCGATCGCCGCCGGCCCGGCGGCGACGAGGGCCGGCATGGCCGACATCGCCGCGGCCAGGGTGTCGAAGACCAACAGGCCGGTCGCGGCGTGCCGGTGCACGGGTACGGTGCGGAAGGTCGCCGCCGCCACGAAGGCGAGGGTGCCCTCGCTGCCCACCACGAGGCGGGTCAGCAGATCGGCGGGGGTGTCGTGGTCGAGGAACGCGTTCACCCCGTAGCCCATGGTGTTCTTCATGGCGTACTGGGCGCGGATCCGGCGCACCGAGTCGGGGTTGCCGCGCACCCGGTCGCGCAGCCGCAGCAGGCCGGCGTGCAGCTGCGGCTCGGCGGCCCGCAGCCGGTCGTCGGCGTCCGGGGCACCGGTGTCCAGCACCGTGCCGCTGGGCAGCACCAGCAGCAGCGACTCCAGGGTGCGGTAGGTGTTGAACTCGGTGCCGCAGGTCATCCCGCTGGAGTTGTTGGCCACCACGCCGCCGACGGTGCAGGCGGACTCGCTGGCCGGGTCCGGGCCGAGCCGCCGGGCGTACGGGGCGAGCCGGTTGTTCACCTGCCGCAGCACCACCCCGGGCTGCACCCGCACCCGGCGGCCCTCGTCGAGAACCGTCAGCTCGCGGAAGTGCCGGCGGGTGTCGACCAGCAGTTGGTCGGTGACCGCCTGCCCGCTGAGGCTGGTGCCGCCGGAGCGGAAGGTCAGCGGGGTGCCGGTGCGGCGGCTGTGCCGCAGCAGCGCGGCGACCTGCTCCGCGTCGGCCGGGGTGATCACCGCGGCGGGGTGCAGCAGGTAGTGGGAGGCGTCGTGGGCCAGCCGCAGCCGGTCACCGGCCCGGATCGACACGCCACCCGGGACCGCCGCCTCCAGCCCGAACCCGTCCCGCTGCGATCCCATCGAGTCGCACCTCCCCCGCTCACACCATAGCCATGGACGGTCGCTGTCAGGCGCTCGCGCCGGAGTAGGCGCGCAGCGAACGCCGCCAGGCCAGCGTGGCCACGACCACGGCGCCGACCGCCACCGCCGGGGCGATCAGCAGCAGGTACGGGTCGAGCCGGCCGAGCAGCGCGGCGGCGGGGTAGGTGGTGAGGAACGCCACCGGCACCACGGTCAGCACGGCCTGCGCCGGGTTGCGGTACAGGTCCACCGGGAAGCGGGACAGCTCGACGAAGGCGAACGAGACCCGGCCGAGGTCCTCGGCGGCCACCAGCACCACCGCCACCGCCATGAGCACCACGGTCAGGGCGTACATCAGCAGCATCGCGCAGGCCAGCAGCAGCAGGAACGAGGCCAGTGCGGCCAGCGACACGCCCCGGCCGGAGCGGACCACGCCGACGGTGGTCAGGGCCAGGCCGAGCACCGGGTCGAGCAGGTTGTTGACCCGTATCTGGCGCAGGCTCACCAGCAATTGGGCGTCGAACGGCTTGGTGAGCAGGAAGTCGAGGGTGCCCCGGCGCACGTAGTCGGTCATCCGCTCCAGGTTGGGTTGCAGCAGCGCCTGGCGTAGCCCGTTGAGGGTGAAGAACAGTCCGATGACGACGAGCACCTCGGCGTGCGTCCAACCCGCCACGGTCCCGGTGAACCGGAAGTAGACCGAGGCACCGGCCGCCGCCCACACCATCCAGAACGTGCTGAGCAGCATGTTGGAGGCGAAGTTGAGCCGGTACTCCACCTCGCCGGCCACCGCCGCCCGCCAGCAGATCCCGAGGATGCGGGCGTGCCGCGTCCACCGGCTCATCCGGCCACCGCCTGGTAGCGGCGCACGCCGCGCCGCCAGCCGACCCGGTAGAGCAGGCCGAACACGGCGAGCCAGCCGAGCCCGACGGCGAATCCGTACGCCGCCTCGCGGCCGTCGAGGCGGCCCATCAGCAGCTCGATCGGGAAGCCCATCGCGGTACGGAACGGCAGCACCAGTCCCGCCGTGCGCAACCAGTCCGGCATCAGCGCCAGGGGCGCGACCCATCCCGAGGCGAACGAGCCCAGGCCCCACCACAGCAACCACACGTTGGACGCCTGGGTGCTCCAGAACCCGATGAGGGCGAACGTCGAGGCCATCAGCAGGCTGAGCGCGTACGCCAACACCAGCGCGGCGGCGACGGCGACCAGCCGGCCGGGGGTGACCGGGTAGTCCAGGCCCGGCACGAGCAGCGCGGCGAGCACCAGGGCCGGTGCCAGCACCGTCAGGAACAGCAGGCGGTGCCCGAGATCGTCGCTGGCGTACTGGTGGAAGGGGTGCACCGGGCGCAGCAGCCGCACCGACAGGTCGCCGCTGCGCAGGTCGGCGTCCCACTGCCACACCACCCGGTCGCCGGCGAGGTTCCACAGCAGGGTCGCCGCCGCGTAGTAGGACAGGAAGTCACCGGTGGTCCACCCCGCGGGCGGGCCGCCCTCGGCGACGACGGTGAGCCACACCGCCATCGTCAGCAGCGGGAAGAAGGCGGTGAGCACCGACAGCACGATCCGGCCGCGATAGGTCACCGCCACCAGCGTCGCGCTGCGCACCAGCGCGGGGTACACGGTGAGGATGTCACGCATGGGCGAAGACCGCCCGGATGATGTCCTCCACCGGCGGGTCCTCGATCGCCACATCCTCAACGGGCAGGGTGGTCAGCAACCGGGCGGCGATCGCCGCGGTCTCGGCCCGGGGCACGGCGAGGGTGACCACGGCCCCGTCGACCGACGACAGTTCACCGAGACCGGCCCAGGTTTCCACCGGTACTGCCGCCCGCAGGGTGACGCGGACCAGCCGGTGCGGCGAGTGGGCCTCGACCAGTGCGGCGAGGTCGCCGTCGAAACGCAGGGCGCCCCCGTCGATGACCAGCACCCGGCGGGCCAACGCCGTCACGTCACCCATGTAATGGCTGGTGAGCAGGACGGTCGCGCCGTGCCGGGCGTTGTAGTCGCGCAGGAACGTGCGGACCGCCGCCTGGCCGTTGACGTCCAGGCCGAGCGTCGGCTCATCGAGGAAGAGCACATCCGGCCGGTGCAGCAGCGAGGCTGCCAGTTCGCAGCGCATCCGCTCGCCCAGACTGAGCACCCGGACCTGCTTGTCCAGCAGCGGCTCGATGTCGAGCAGGGTGGCCAGCTCGGCGAGCGCCGACCGGTACGGGGCCTCGGCGAGCCCGTAGATCGCCCGGTTGACCTCGAAGGCATCCGCGGCGGGAAGATCCCAGAACAGCGAGTTGCGCTGCCCCATCACCAGGGAGATCCGGCGCAGGAACGCGGCTTCCCGACGATGCGGGGTGTGCCCGAGCACCCGGACGGCCCCGGCGGTCGGATGCAGCAGCCCGGTCAGGCATTTCAGGGTGGTCGTCTTGCCGGCGCCGTTCGGGCCGAGGAAGCCGACGACCTCGCCGGTGGGAATCGTGAAGCTGACCCGCTCGACCGCGCGGACGGTGACGTGCTCGCGGCGGAACAGGGAGCGCAGTGACGCGCCCAGCCCGGGTGGTCGCCGGTGCACCCGGAAATGCTTCGCCAGGTCGTGCACCTCGATCATCGCCCGACCCTATGGGCCGGCGCCCGAGATCGGCACTCAATTTCCGACGGGAGCGTCATAGCGCGCGGGTGGCGCCGCCGGCAACCGACGGTCGGGTCTCCGTCAGTGAAACGACCTGAGTGGACGTTCAGCCCGTACGGTCGGACGGAGCCGAGGCGTCGTCGGCCGATGGTTGTCATCCGGCACGGCGGAACGTTCGCGCTGTTGCGCCGTAGGCGCGGCCGGGACACAGCGATTTCAATCGAAGTCCGAACCGCCATGGCCGAGCGCGAAAGGGACCCCCTCATGACCGCTCCGACCGGCCTGCCCATCGTGCTCTGCGGCCCGATCGTGCGCCGGGTCGACCCGACGAGCGTCAGCGTCTTCGTCGCCCTGCGCGCCGGGTGCACGGTGACGCTGACCGTCTTCGCGCTCGGACCCGCGCCCGGCTACCCGCGGGGCGCCACCGTCGGCACCGGGAGCCGGGCCACCGTACGGCTCGCCGACCGGCTGCACGTCGTCGCGGTGACCGCCGCCGGGGTGGCCCTCCAACCGGGCACCCTGTACGGCTACGACCTGTCGTTCTCCGGCGGGGTCAGCGCGGGCAGCCTGTTCGACCCCGACGTGGTGGCCGCCGACCCGGTCACCGCCCGCGCCGCGTTGACCTACCAGGGCCACCCGCAGGCACCGGCCGCGGCACCCGCCGTGCCCACCTTCGTCACCCCGCCGGCCGACCCGAACCAGCTGCGCGTCTTCCACGGCTCGTGCCGCAAACCGCACGGCGAGGGCCAGGACGCCTTTCCCGTCCTCGACCCGATCATCGCGGCCGCCGGCGGCGACCCGGCGCTGCGCCCGCACCAGCTCGTCCTCGGCGGCGACCAGATCTACGCCGACGACGTGGCGGACCCGCTGCTGGCGATCATCCACGGCCACGACGCGCTGCCGGCCGGCGGCAGCGACCCGGCGGTGCCCGCACACCAGGGGGTGGCGGCGCGGCTCGGGCTGGGCCCGGAGACGATGCCGGTGGGCACCAGTTCGCCGCCGGCCGACGTGACGTACCTGCCGGGCAAGCGGGCCACCACGATGGAGCGGGACGCGAAGTTCACCTCCGGCGCCGCCGACAGCCATCTGATGTCGCTGCGCGAGTACCTGTGCATGTACCTGCTGGCCTGGTCGGACGTGCTGTGGCCGGCGACCTGGCCGAGGTTCGAGCACGTGCTGGCCGCCGACACCCGGATCCTCAAGGACCCGCAGGGCCGCCGGCCCGGCGAGACGGTGTACGACCTGATGCGCGCCGGCCGGGCGTACTCGCCCAGCGCCCAGCAGAAGGAGATCATCGAGCGCTGGGAACGCTGGCAGCGGCAGGCGCTGGCCCTGGAAACGTTCCGCACCGGCCTGGCCGCGGTACGCCGGCAGCTCGCCAACGTGGCCACGTACATGGTCGCCGACGACCACGAGGTCACCGACGACTGGAACATGACCCGCTCCTGGGTAACCGACGCCGTGGTCAACTCGGCGCTGGGCCGGCGCGTCGTGCGCAACGCGATGGCCGCGTTCGTGGCCTTCCAGGCGTGGGGCAACACCCCGGACCGGTTCGCCGCGACCGGCGACGCCGGCGAGCCGGGACGGACGGCGTTGACCGCGCTGGCCGGCTGGTCGAGCGCGCCGAACGACGCCGACGACCTCACTCTGCGTACCCGGCTCGGGCTGCCCACCGGGGTCACCAAGGAGGGCCGCCTGGTCCGGCCGGCCGGCGCGTTGACCTACCACTACACGGTCACCTGGCCCCGCTACCAGCTCATCGCACTGGACACCCGCACCTGGCGGCAGTATCCGGGCGGCACCGGCAACCCGGGCGGCCTGCTGCTGGACGACCACCCGCTCGACGACATGCTCACCGGCGGCGGAGTGCTCGGCGATGACGCGGTGACCGTGGTCGCCCAGCCGGTCGCGCTGTTCGGCGTACCCATCCTGGAGCAGCTCGCCCAGCCGCTGGCCAAGGCGACCGCCGGCCGGTGGACCGCCGACGCGGAGGACGCCTGGGTGGCCAGCGACGCGGCCGTACACAAGATCCTGGCCCGGCTCTTCGCCGCCGCGCCCCCGGATGAGAAGGGGGTGCGCCGGCGGCGGCTGGTACTGCTCGGCGGGGACATCCACTTCGGCTCCGCCGAGCGGATCCGCTACTCGGCGACCCTCCCCTACGCCTGCGGACCCGACCCGGCCAAACCGTACGAGGGGGTCAACCGCACCGAGGGGGTGCTCGCCGGGTTCGTGTCCAGCGCGTTCCGCAACGAGGACATGAAGACCCGGCTCCTGCACGACGTCGGGTACGTGCCGCTGCTCGACGTGACCGGCCGGATCGACCTGG
Organism: Micromonospora sp. NPDC048999; assembly: GCF_040649295.1. Lineage (NCBI taxonomy): Bacteria > Bacillati > Actinomycetota > Actinomycetes > Micromonosporales > Micromonosporaceae > Micromonospora > Micromonospora sp. NPDC048999. The sequence goes on from NZ_JBEZFI010000065.1 coordinate 15,037, forward strand.
TCGGCTGGGCCAACGAGCTGGCCGGCAAGGAAGGGCAGCGGATGCAGGCCGGTGTCCAGGTGACCGTCGGCGCCGACGACACCACCGGCTGGTGGGTGTCGGGCCGGCCCGCGGTCAGCGACATCGACGCGCTGAAGGTGCTCGGCCGGCAACCCGACTGGAACGTGTACGTCCAGTTCCTCCGGCACGACGAGGCCGACCCGACGGCACCACGCGACGGCACCCCGGAGGCGGTGGTGGACCCGGCCGGGCTGCCCCGCGACCGGGCCCTCGCCCAGTATCTGGCCGCCGCCCGCAACCTCGACCACTACAAGGGGTCCTGGGGCAACGGCAAGGAGATCGTCGGGCGCAACAACCTGGGCGAGATCACTTTCAACTGGCCGGCCGGGGAGTGCAAGTCCGCCACCCAGCGGCTCTGGTGGCACCTGCCCGGGGAGAAGCGGGCCGCCGCGCTGACCAGCTACACGGTCGACCTCTCGTTCGGCTGCTCGCTGACGAAGCCGCCGCCCTACGGCGGGTTCCTGCTGCGCTCCGGCGACCACGACGCCACCGGCAACGCGAAGGCCCGCTACGACGGGGTGGAGCGGCCGGCGAACCTGGTCACCGAACGCTGGGTGAGCCGCCTCCAGCACGACCTGGCCACCCTGGGCTTCCTCACCGCCGAGCACACCGACGGCGAGTACGGCATCGTCACCTACTGGGCGGTGCGGGAGTTCCAGGCGTACGCCCGGCGGGAGCGGACCGCGGTCGAGCCGGCCGGCGCCACCGCGTCCCGCTGGTCCGACCGGCTGCAACCGGTCGACGTGCCGGAGGCGGACCGCTACCTCGGGCCGATCAGCGGGGTCGCGGACCTGGCCACCCAGGTGGCGATCCAGCACTGGCTGGACAGGCGGTGGCGCTGCCCGGTCGTCGTCGAGTCGTGGCAGGTCGACGGGGACACCCCGCAGCGCCTGGAGAAGCCGAACGTCTGGCTCTTCGACCAGGTGCAGGCCGCCGACCAGCGGCTCTACTCCCGGGTGGTCACCGGTCGGCCGGCCGGCGCGGGCAGCGCACCACCGGGGCACCCCGAGCTGATCCGGCTCGGCGCGTACCGCGCGCACGTCACCGACGCGCAGTGGAGCGGGCCGGTGCTCGACGCCGAGTCGGAACTGCTGCCGCAAGCCGTCCTACCCCGGCCGCAGAACCACGACACCGGCCCGTCGCTGACCGAGCTGATCAACACGATCGCCGGCGGCGGCGACGCGGGCGCCCGGGCGGCCCGCCAGTTGTCCACCTTCAAGGTGCTGCGGGCGGTCGCCGAGAACCAGGTGCCCGACGCGGCCGGCGGCTGGCTGGACCGGGTCGCCGCGGACGACCCGGCGGTGCTCCGGTTCGGACCGTTCGGCTGGCGGGCGCACGGACCGCAGAGCGCGCCCACCACGCTGCCGCCGGCGCTGGACATCAACGCCGAGCCGGGCGAGATGTGGGCGTACCTGGCGTTCCTGCGGGCCACCGACCGCGACGCGTACGACGCCCTCGGCGGGCAGGGCGGCATCAACGCCGTACCGGGCTGGGGCAAGGACGGTGGTGGGCTGCTTCACCCCGAGCTGCGGGTGCTGCGGGCCCGGCCCGCCGAGACCGACTCGACCGGCGCGGCCCGCGCGGCCGTGGGCACCACGCTGGAACTGCTCGGCCTGCGCTCCTGGCACTGGCTGCACCGGTACGCGCTGGCCCTGCGCACCCACGACGGGGTGCGCCGCGGCCTGTGGACCGTCGCCCGGCAGCGGCTGCACGATCTGCTCGCCACCGACTGGGACACGCCGGACCCGGCGGTGACCCCGACCGTGCCGGACGTGCCCGGGGCCGACGGCAAGCCCCGCCGGGCCCGCATCGGCGACCTGTTCACCTCCGAGCGGTCGGTGGCGGCACTGGCCTGCTGGCAGCAGTACCGGGCGCACCAGCTGGTCGCGGTGGGGCCGCCGGCCAGCGGCGCGGAGAAGCCCGAGTTCCGGACCCGGCCCCGGGCCGCCAGCGAGCTGCACACGGTGCTGACCCGGGCGAAGGCGCTCGGCCAGAACTTCAGCGGCCCACCCACCGGCTGGACCGACGCGCACGAACTCGCGCTGATCACCGCCATTGGCCAGGTCGTCGCCACCGACGCGCCGGTGGCCGCCGCGCTGGCCACGCTCGTCGGGTGGCCGACCTGGCCGACCGGGCACCGCTACACACTGCCCGTCGCGGCGCTGCCCGCGGCCGAACGGACCCTCTCGGCCGCCCGCAACTCGCTGCGGCTGGACCTGAGCGACCTGCCGAGGGTGACCGCATGACCGGCGGCACGAAAGGACCACAGCAGCGATGACCGAGCCGAAGAACGCCCTCGCCCTGCTCTGGGACGAGGTCCGGCTGCTCGCCGAGCCGGTGCTGTCCGCGTACGACCCGTGGCGGCGGGCCCGGCTGATGCGCGCGCTCGGCTGGGACCTGGAGGCGGTCAGCGGCTTCGACGCTGCCCGCTTCGAGGAGTGGGCCGGCACGGTCGAGCAGGCCCTCGCCGCGGTGTCGGTGGTCCGCAACGACGCGAAGCTGGACACCCTCGACGGGCTCGGCAAGCTGGCCACGGCGGCCGGCGGGGTGTTCGGGAAGATCGGTGAGCTGCCGAGCGTGAAGAACGGGCTGCCCGACGTGCCCGGGCTGCCCGCCGAGCTCGCCGACGACCTGATCGACCTGCTGGTGCTGACCTACCTGACCCGCCGGGTGCCCTGGTCGCTGCCGGTGCTCGACCTGCTCGGCCTGGTCGACCCGGCTACCGCCAACCCGCCCAGCCTGCCGATGCCACCGGGCGACACGCCCATCCGGCTGCCCAAGCGCCGCGACGAGCTGCGCCTGGACCGGGTGGTCGACCTGGTCCGCGACCCCGGCGAATACTTCCGCGCGCTGTACGCCCCGCAGGGTTGGACCACCCCCGAGGGGGTGGCCGAACTGTCCGCCCGGCTGCTGCCCCGGCTGGCCCGGGCGTTACGGGCGTTGGGGCTCGACGCCGACCAGGGTGTGCGCCCCGACCTCGGGCCGGACCAGGGCGAGGTGGGCCGGCGGCTGGCCGACAGCCTGCTGCGGCTACGTTTCAGCGGCCTGCGTACGCCTGATGGCACGGCGCCGCCCGGTGCCGGGCTGGCGCCGTGGAGCCCCACCTTCGGCGTCGGGGTCACCCTCGGGTTGGCCAGTTGGGACGGCCGGTTCACGGTGATTCTCGCGCCGACCGGCGAGGCGCACCTGGAGGGCTCGATCGGGGCGTGGAACGTCGCCACCGACCTCTGCGGCGCCGGCCCGGCCCTGGCCGTCAACAGCGACGGGGTGACGTTCAGCGGTAGCAGCGCGGTGGTGAAGTGGGCCGCCGAGATCGCCCGAATCGCCCCGGCCGGGCAGCCGGGCTGGATCCTCGGCGCCCCCGGCGGCACCCACCTCGCCGTCGGGCAGCTCGTCCTCGGCGGGAAGGCCAGCCTCGGCGCCGGCCGCGACGACGTCGAGCTGAGCATCCGGGCCGGCCAGGCGGAGCTGGTGATCCGCCCCGGCGACGGCGACGGCCTGCTCGCCAAGCTGCTCCCCGCCGACGGGCTGCGGGTCGGTCTCGACCTCGGGCTGGCCTGGTCGTTGCGGGGCGGGCTGCACCTGTCCGGGGCGGCCGCGCTCGCCGCCGAGTACCCGGTGCACCTGTCCTGGCACGGAATCGGCATCGACGGACTCCGGATCGCGCTGGAGGCGTCCACCGCCACCCGGGCGGTGAGCCTGACCCTGACCACCACATTCCGGGCCGCCCTGGGCCCGCTGCACGTGGTGGTGGAGAACATCGGCGTCCGCGCCGACCTGACCTTCCCGCCGGCGCTGCCGGCCGGCGCGGGTGGCCAGGCCACCGCCGGCAACCTCGGCGCGGCCGACCTGCGCCCCCGCTTCAAGAGCCCCGACGGGGTCGGGCTGCGGATGGACAACGGGCTGGTCAGCGGCGGCGGCTACCTCTTCGTCGACGAGGCCCGCGGCATGTACGCCGGGGCGCTGCAACTCGGCATGACCTCCGCCCTGGCGCCGATGAAGGGGTTCCGGCTCCAGGCCACCGCCATCCTCAACACCCGCAACCCCGACGGCAGCCGACTCACCGAGGCCGACGGCCGGCACACCTTCTCGCTGCTGCTCGCCGGCACCTACGAGTGGTTCCCCGGGCTGATGCTGTTCTGGGGCATCTCCATCACCGGGCTCGGCCTCGTCGTCGGCTGGAACCGGCGGACCAACCCGGAGGAGGTGCGCAACGCCGCCCGCGCCGGCACCCTGGACGCGCTGCTGTTCCCCCAGGACCCGGTCGGCAACGCACCCGCCGTCATCGCCACCCTCAGCCGGATCTTCCCGGTGGACACCACCGGCACCGTGCTCGGCGCGATGGTACGGCTGAACTTCCTCGCCGGGCAGGTCGTCGCCGACCTCGCCGTGCTGGTGGAGTTCCCCGACCCGGTCCGGATCCTGCTGCTGGGCAAGCTGGTCATCGACTTCAAGGAGGCCGGCAAGTTCCGCCTCGACTCGGCGGGCATCGTCGACTTCGCCCGCCGGGAGATCAGCGTCGACGCCGCCCTGGTCGACTCCAAGCTGTTCGGCCGCCCGGTCTCCGGAGAGATGGCGCTGCGCGCCCGATGGGGCCAGGGCAGCACCTTCGCCGTCTCCATCGGCGGCTTCCACCCCCGCTTCACCGCCCCACCCGGCTTCCCCCCGGTCAAGCGGTTCAACATCGCCCTGCAGAAGTCCGGCAAGGGGGTGAACCTGTCCGCGTACCTCGCCGTCACCAGTAACACCGCGCAGTTCGGCGCCGAGCTGAAGCTGCACTTCGAGGGCGGCGGGTTCGTCATCGACGGCCGGGCCTGGCTGGACGTGATGTTCCAGTTCAAGCCGTTCTGGTTCACCGCCGAGATCGGCGCGACGGTGTCGCTGAAGTTCAAGGACAAGGAACTGCTGGCGGTCAACCTGCTGATCGGGATCAGCGGGCCCGGCCCGTGGCGGGCCTGGGGCGAGGCCCGGATCAAGTTCCTGCTGTGGGAGGTGTCGGCGAAGTTCTCCTGGACCGACGGGGACCTCGCCGCCGCCGACGAGCCCACGTACGTCGACGCGGGCGAGGCGCTGCACCGGGCGCTGTCCGCCCCGGACGCCTGGGAGGTCCGGCCCGCGCTCACCGCCGGGGAGCCGGTGACCCTACGCGACCTGGCCGGGTGGACCGGACCGATGCTGCTGCAACCGGGCGCCCTGCTGTCGGTACGGGAGAACGTGCTGCCACTGGACACCGACCTGTCCCGGATGGGCACCTCCAGGATCAAGGGACCGAACCGGTTCACCCTGACCGGGGTCAGCGTCGGCGCGGGCGACGACCGGATCACCGGTCGGCTCGGCGACGTGGTCGAGGACGACTTCGCCCCGGGCCAGTTCCGCGACCTGTCACCGGTGGAGCAGCTCACCATCCCCGGCTTCGTCCGCCTCGCGGCGGGCCGCACGGTGGCGCTGCCCGACGGCACGGCGCTGCCGGAGACCGCGCTGACCGCGTTCGCCGCGCTGAGCGACGACTCGGCGTACGACAGGATCATCATCGACGACCCGGACGGCGCCGGACGCCCGCTGTCGGCGGCGCGCGGCCTGGCCGCTGCCCGCGGCGGCGACCTGCTGGCCCGGTTCGCGGCCACCTCACCGGCCGCGTTCGCCGGCACCCGCCGCGCCGGCCCGGCCCGCTTCACCGGCCCGGCGCTCGCCGTGGCCGACGCCGGCCCGGGCGACGGCGGCCTGGCCGCCGACACCACGCCCGACCGCCCGACCGGCGGCGGCCTCGCCGCCGACAGCACGCCACGCCATCCGGCTGGTCCGACGCCGGCCGCCACCCACCCGGGGCCCCGGCCGGCCGGGCCCCCCGGCGCGCGCCGCCCCGCGGGTGGCCGGCGCCCCCCCCCGGGCCCGCCGCCGGGCCCGGGACCG
>NZ_JBEZFI010000066.1:0-20705 GCF_040649295.1 Micromonospora sp. NPDC048999
TCCCGAAGACCGTGTGACCACCAGCCCGGAGATTTCATGTCCATCAGCCCGGAGTGAACCGTCCGCCCACCCAGATTTTTGCGTGTCCGCTGGCAAGCCCAGCGAGACAGAACCTACGTGCCCGGATGCCCGAGCTCGTCGCGCAGCATGCTCTCGACCCGCCCCAGCAGCTCGTCGTCAGCTGAAGCGAGAAGACGTACCACCCTGCCGAAGCTGGTGTCGTCAGTAGGTGCGGACGACCGGGGTTGCTCGTCGCCGTCATGGTCGCCGGCATCCGCACGCGGCTCGCCGGTCTCGGCAACCTGCGGCAGCACGACCCGTCGCAGCGCCTCGCCCACGTTGGCCAAAAAGGCCGCACTCATCAGCTCGGCCGCCTTGAGGGACGGCGATATGGCGTCAGTAAAGGCCGCCCGATCGCTCGGCGACCACCTTTCGATCCTCTCCACCATTGCTGCCTCAAAGGCTGCCTGTCGATGGACATCGGTGCGCCGGTTCTGGCCTTTCATCTTTGCCTTGAAATCGAAGGCGACGTCACGCTCGGCCTCGGAGTCATAGATCAGCAGGTCGTAAGTACCGCTGTCCCTCCACTGGATTCGATGCTGCTCCGTCAAGCAGGCGAGCAGCGGGCGAGCCGTCGCAACCGACGGTGCCTGGGCGCCACGCTCGATCCCGCGGACGAACGACACGTGCACGTCTGCCCGGTCGGCGAGTTCTTGCGGGCTGAGGCCGCTGCGTTCGCGCATGGCCTTCAGCAAAGCGCCGAAGCGGCGGTTGCCAGGAGTACCCGCCGCAACCTGCCACGGGCCCTCAGGCTCGGCGCGTTCGTCGTCACTCACAAGAGAAGAATACAGGATCGTCTTGCGCTCTCCATCGGCACCGTGCCAAGCTTGTGCAACACACGATCCTCTATTCCTCTACTGCAAGCTGAGAGGCTCCGTCATGTCCAAGGCACTGCTCTACCTCGTCGGCGCCAGCACCAGCGGCGCGGCCACGGTATTCCTCTTCCAGCGCTGGCAGCAGGAGGCCGCCGCCGAAGCTCTGATTCGAGACGCCGAACTGGAAGCCCGGGTTCAGCAGAGCCAGATCTACCTGGCCGCGCGGCGTGAGGAGGCACGCTCCGCCGGAGTTGATCCGGACCTGGTCGCCCAGAGCTATCACGACAAGCGAGACGCGTTCTCCCGTTCGACCAGGTCGCAGCTTGGCGATGAGTACGGTCAGTACCCGCCGTCGTGAATAGCCCTCTAGGTTAAGTCACGTATGAACCGGTGGTCGCCCGTTAGCCCGCCGACCTACGGGCGGCCTACGGGCGGCCTACGGGCGGCGCAAACCGCTGGGTGCCGTTGAGCATGCTCTCATCGGCTACTTGTTTCATTGACTCACGACCGTTGCCCGGCCAGGCTTCGGTCGAGGCGCCCGGGCTGTCGCTCTCACATCGGCTGCCCACGCTGGTCGTGTGGCTCTCATTTGGCCTGCGCAGTCCCGGGCGTCGCCCCAAGGGCGGGGAGAGGCTCAAGAGGGGTTTGCTCTGCTCGAAGTAGCGTTGCCCTCCCGGCTCGACACCAGTTGGAGCGAGCATCGGAGGACCTGTTGATCGAGGTCATGGCCGGCGACGAGACGATTGTCGGCGGCGGCCGTTTCGACACCGGCCGCGACGCGGCCGGGACGGCTACGCGGCGATGAGGAAGTACGCCAAGCAGTGGCCAAGCCGGGTGTGGGCGATCGAGGGCTGCCAGGGCATCGGCCGGCACATCGCCAACCGGTTGCTCGCCGACGGCGAACAGGTCGTCGACGTGCCACCGAAGTTGTCCGCCCGGACGCGGGTGTTCGTCACGGGGCAGGGCCGCAAGACCGACGCCACTGACGCCCACTCCGTCGCGCTGGTCGGCACCCGCATGGTGGGGCTGCGCCTTGTCGTCAACGACGAACAACTCGCCCTGCTGCGGATCCTGGTCGACCGCCGCCGCTCCCTCGGCGAGGACCACACCCGGATGGTCTCCCCGCTGCACCAACTGCTCCTCGAACTCATCCCGGGTGGAGCGAAGAAGAGCCTGTCCGCCGCCCAGGCCAAGGCACTGCTGGCCACGGTCAGACCCCGTGACGCGGTCGGCAAGGCCCGCCGCCGGGTCGCCGCGGAGCTGATCGCCGACCTGGAACGGGTCTACCAACGCTCCAAGGAAGCCGACAAGGAACTGAAAGAACTGGTCGCCTCCACCGGCACCACCCTGATGGACCTGCACGGCATCGGACCATCCGGCGCCGCCCGGCTGCTGGTCGAGGTCGCCGACATCACCCGGTTCCCCAACCGGGCCCACTTCGCCTCCTGGAACGGCACCGCCCCCATCGACGTCTCCTCCGGCGACCAGATCCGCCACCGGCTCTCCCGCGCCGGCAACCGGCAGATCAACCGGGTGCTGCACATCATGGCCACCGTCCAGCTGCGCAACCCCACCGAAGGACGCGCCTACGACGACCGGAAAAGGGCCTCCGGCAAGACATCGATGGAAGCTATGCGCGCGTTGAAACGACGCCTGTCCGACATCGTCTACCGGTCCATGGTCAACGACGCCACGGCCACCATGGCGGCAGGCCCGGGAGGACAACGGGAAACGACAACAGACTCCAGCGTGACCAGCTCGCATCCCCAAGCCGGCTCTTCGGAGAAGTCACTTCCCGGACCCGCCGAGGCCCAGCTTAGAACCCCGATCTCGGCGGTGTCTTGACACAGAGGGGAGCCATGAGCGCGTACCGCGTCGGGTCGTGGAGGTGCGTCCGGCTGAAGGGGCTCGCGCGCAAAGACGGGTCCCGAACGCCTAGCTCGGGACCCGTCAAAGTAGGCCGATCTTCAGCCGAGCGGGATAGCGCCGGTAAGCCGCATCCCACGTTGGGCATCGGTTTGTGTCGATCAATCTACTTGGACCCCCACGCCGGCGAGGTTTCGGCGCGTTGAAGCTTGCTGTCTGCCGGCGTCCCCGGCAAGACGCCGTCGTCGCTGCACCGTTGAGGCAAGACCGCGTAGACGCGCAACCCGAGGGAGCACCAATTCCGGTCCACTGATTCAAGTTCATGACCGGAAGGGCCCCCTTGCGAGGGCCCTTCCGGTCAGTGCATGTGACGGGATCACCCATACTTCACTAATGGTGTCCAGGCCGCGGGGCCACCCAGTAGTGCACCGGACTGGAGAGCCTCGTGTTTCCGGACGAGTCGACAACGAGCGCCCGCAACATGACGTGCTTGCCAGCATCTGCCGCACTCGGTGTCCAGCTGAACTCATACGGCGCTGTGGTGGTGGTGCCGACCGGGGTGCCGTCGACCATCAACGTCGCCGACTGTACGGCGAAGTCGTCGGTGCCCCGGACCAGCGGATGCACCGTCGATCCGACCTGGAACAGCGTTCCGCGCCCCGGGTCGGCCACTTCGGCGGTCGGTGCGGAGTCGACGATGCGACCCACGCCGGTCGGTACCGTCCGCGGCGGCGACGAGAGACGTTTCGTGATGGTGACCGTGGCTGCGCCTGTGCTGTCGGGGCCGGAGATGGCCTCGAGTCCGGTGCTCGGCTTGGCCGGACCCCCTGGGACCGGGTCGCCGGTGCCCAGGTAGCTGTCCGACACGGCGAACCGGGCACCATCGCGCACAGCGCTGTTGTCAGCGTTGGCGTTGTACACAGCGAACCCGTTCCCGGTGATGATGTCGCCCGAAGCAGTGAGCGCTCCGGCCGTATCGGTGCCGGCGTCGGTCAGCAGGATGCCGTACGACTGCGACGGTGCGGGAGTGTAGTAGTTCCCGGTGATCCGGCTGTTGTTCACGAAGCCGGTCACACCGCTGGTGTACTTGACGCCGACCTGCGGGTACAGGCTGTTCGGTGTGCCCTTAATGACCGTGTTGGTCACGTAACCGTGGTAGCGGATGCCTGTCCGGACGGTGTTGTCCGGGCTGCCGTCCTTGCCACGGGCGCCGTCGAACAGGATGCCGCCCGACTGGTAGCCGGTGACCACACTGTTCGTGACGGTGAGCTCGCTCTCGACCGTGCCGGCGCTTGCACCCCGGATCACGCCGGTCTTGACGACGCCCCAGCCATGCGGGTGCTCGGCCAGTTCCTGGGCGTTGGTCGCGACCTTCATCGGACCAATGGTGCTATTCGCGATCCGTCCGGCGGCGCCGAAGAATGCGATGCCCGCCTCGGCCCACACGTTACCCGAGGTCACCGTCACGCCCGAGATGTCTACGAACATCTCGTTGGTGTCGGTAGAGCCGAGAGACTGTCTGGAGATCGTGATCACGTTGCCGCCCCCGTCACGCAGGTACGGCTGATTGCCCGCCAAGGTCCCGAGCGACTGGTCCGGCTCGATGATCACCTTGTCCGCTCCCGCACCCTTGATCTTCAAGGGTTTGTTGATCGTCAAGCCGCTCTTCGCGCCCGCCTGGACGGGGTTGGATGCGCTGTTCACCGGAGTCGACGACTCCTGGTAGACACCCGCACACACCACGATCGTGTCCCAGGGCGCCGCGTAGTCGACGGCCATCTGGATTGAGGTGAACTGGGCGTTCGGGCACTCCTTCTTGTCGTCGTCGACGGTCCACGTCGTGTTCCCTTGCGGGTTCCCGACCACGTCGTTGAGCTTGACGTTGCCCGGAGTGTTGTCGTACGCGTTGAGGTAGGTCGCCGGGTCCGGACCGCCCAGGGCCGACCGGCCGTAACCGGCACCGTTGGCCTTGTTGCCGTCGGCCAGGATCTGCGAGCCCGCCTTGTTCTCCTGGAAGCGCACATCGGCCATCTCGATCGAGCCAGACTTCGGCAGATCACCCACACCGAAGCGGAACTCGAGCTTCGACAGGGAGCCGATGTCCACACCCTGTCCCGCGAACTCGCTGAGCGGGACGCGGATCTGGTCGAGGACGACGTGCGTGTTCGGCGTGTTCGTGCCGGTCGACATGTGCAGGGCGTTGCCCCAGCGTGGGTCACCGGCGTCGACGGTGCCCTCGTGGCCGGCCGTGTCGCTCAACGCGATCACGAAGTGCTGGGTCGTCGAGGTCGGGTCGTACGACGTCGGCAACTCGTTCGGCCAGACCGGGCTCGCCGGGGTGCCGTTCACCGTCGTGTCCCTGGTGTTGTCGCCACGGTTGTCGGCGCCCGGGTTGCGGGTGTCGAAGAAGTTGACGGCAGCACTCAGAGCCAGAACCTTGAGGCCGTTCATGTTCCCCGACGCGGCCGGGATCTGGGCCGTAAGAGTGGCAGTCGAGTTCTGGTCCCACGCGAGAGTGAGCTGGCGACCGTAGGAATGGTTGATCGGACTGTTCTCGCGGGTGCCGTTCTGCCCCCCGAGCGCGCTCGCCGCAGGCAGCGGGCAGGGCTTGGCGGCGGTCGGCAGCCCGCTCTTGCCGAGTTGCGACGGCGCGAAGTCCTGGGGCTCCGGGTTGCACCAGTCGAAACCGCCTGCGGTCGGCGCCGGCTTCGGCCCGACACCAGCCGCCTGTGCGTACGGGTCCGCGAACCCACTGCCGGTCAGGGAGCCGCCGAGAGCGTTGAGCGTGAGCGGGTTTTCCACCTCGGGGCGGATCACGTCCACCCGCTCCTGCGGCGCACCGAAGTAGGTCGTGTTGACCCGCTGGTTACAGGGGATGGCCATGCCGGACGGACTCGTCGGGCAGGCTGACGGCGGGACCTGCAGCCCCGTGGAGGTGTTCGCGAGCTCGCCGGTCATGTATGGCTGAAAGGCACCCTCACCGCCGATGTAGCGACGGAAGAAGGCGGCCATGGTCGCCAGTCCAAGCTTCTCCTGGTCACCCATGCGTGCCGCGTCACCCGAGATCTTCGTGTTCACGGTCGGGTTGAACGGGTCGGAGTTGTCGATCGAGTAGTTCAGGTTCCGGTCGGTGTAGCTCGCGGCACCGCTGAGCCGCAGGTTGTGCGGGTGGATGTTGTTTGTCGCGAACGGTGCCGAGTTGCCGCACGCCGCGTCGTTGTTGGCCTGGCCGTCCGCGCCACCGTCGGCGTACCAGACGGTGTTGTACCAGTTGTGGATCGCGCCCAACTGCTCGACCTGGATCCGCGGGAAGGGGTCGCCCGGGCTGACGTACTTGCTGCGCTCGAACAGGCGTGCGCCCTGCAGGTTGGAGACGTCGCCGTCACACATCGGCAAAATCGTCATGTACGGCATGCCGTATGGAGCCTTGCGCTCGTAGTCCGTCGTCGCGAGCGAGATGACCCCGCGGATTGGATAGCGCGGGCCGTCGGTGCGGATGCGGTTGTAGTCGAGGAAGTTCGAGACCGCGTCACCACCCCGCGAGTGACCCATCAAGCCGATGCGGGTCATGTCGAGGTGACCGGAGAGCGTCGCGCCGATGGTCGTGTGCGTATCGACAGGCAACCCTCTGGCCTTGCTCGCCGCGCTGATCGCGTCGAGGGTGGCGGCGATGAGCATGCGCCGGTTATGCATGCCTTTGCCCTTGTTGTTGTCCTGCCGCATCATCAGCTGGTCCTGCGAGACGGAGAACGTCGTGTATCCCCACGTGGCGAGGTTCTCCGCAAGGTACGCGTAGCCGCTCTCGTTGTGCTTGAACTGCGCACAGGTGAGGCGCGCGCTGTCCTGGCCGGCGTCGCACGAGCCGTGGTTGCCGTGCACCAGGATGATCAGTGGCGACGGCTTGGTACGCAGGGCCCAGTCCGGCATGTAGAGCTGACCGCGAATCTCGACCTGCTCCGGCGCCTGTGCCGTCCCTGCCGTCGGAGCATCTCCGGAAGAATTCGGCTCTTCGATGGTGGCCAAACCGAACTTGGCCTCCTGGAAGACCTGATGCCCAAACGGCCCGCGGGCCGTCGGGTCAGGCAGGTCCGCCGAAGTCATCGCGGACGCAGTGGCCGCGGATGGCACCGCTGTCGTTGCAGCCTTGGCCGGCACCGCCGTTGCCTGCGAGGTCAGCGCCAGCGGCACCACCAGCGAGGCAACCACCGGGAGGAGGAACCAGGCACTCCTATGTGTCCGCACTTTCACAACGTTCTCCTCTAGCGGAGTTGAGAGTTAACGGGATGGACCCGGCACGGACCGGCGACGACGCCGCCACCGAGCGGACTGTCCCGCGCCGAGCTGGCGAGGGCCGGTGCGGCTCTCACGGCGCGTCTCCCTTCGTGACGCGCACCACCGCGTTCGATCGTGTCGAACCCCGCGCTGGTCCCGTCGGGCCAGCCCTGCGGCGGCTTGGTGATCTCGCACACCTTCGCGTTTTCCAGCTTGGCGGGCTAACGGGCGGCGCGCTGTGTGCAGCCGGAGAGGCGATGCCCACGGCTGTCACCATGGTCCAGGTGGCAAGTGCTGCCATCAGTGTTGCCCTGGCTGTTCGCATCGCCGCGTTCCTCTCGCTTCAACCCGATCGGGGTCGGCTTCGACCCTGATCTATCCTGTCGCCGCCGGTCCTGCTGGGGCTTCAGTTGGCTGTCTTGAATGGAGGCACGCATCTTCCGGCAGTCGTTGAACGACATGCTGGGTCGGACACAGATCGGCCGACATCGAGGGATTTGAGGAATGAGGCTGTCTCCCTGAGCTGAGACATAGGGAGATAGCTGTGACGAGCGGGACGATGATCGAGGCGAACGGGGCGGTGCCGGCGGCTACCGCGTTGGTGGACGCGCGACTGGTGTCCGAAGAAGACCGGTGTCTGAGACGGAGCGCCGGCATCTTCGGCGGGGGTGTTAGGTGTATCGCGTCTCGGGGTCGCCTCGCAGGAGGTGGAGAATGTACGTGCACGCCTCGGCCTACGGAATACCCACATCGTTCGCCGATCGACCCGCTGTAACGATGGCTGTATCAACCGGGCAGACGAGGCTACGGCCGGCGACGGACATCGGCGGACCGCAGGCCGAACTGGGCGGCCAGTTTCAGCCAGCGCGTACGGGACGCCAGTGCCAGCTTCAGTTCAGGGCCGGGTTCCTTGTCTGCGAAGGATTTGCCCCCACTGCGGCGGGTTGTGCCGCCCGCCACCGTCCCCCGCTCGAGGACAGTCACCTGCAGTCCCTCGCGCGAGGCATAGTAGGCGCAGGCTGCCCCCCGTTTACCCCCCGAAAACCCCTGCCTCATGCTGACAATCAGTGACTAGCTATGACTAGCGCCTCGTCGTGTTTGTGCAGGTCAATGGCGGGTTTTGACAATCAGCGACAAGCGAGAGGTGGTTACGATTGGTAACAAGGGGTTTTGACAACTAATGACAAGCCCTGAGAGTCGATGCTCGACAAGAGGTTGTCGTGGGTTCAAGTCCCCTGGTGCTCTATGTGGTCAGACGCCGGCGAGGGCGAGCAGCCGGTCCATCTCGGCCACGGGCAGGGTCGCCGCCGCGGCCGCTGTCTGCGCCACCCACTCGTTCGGATCCGCGAGCAGGGCGCGACGCACGTGCACCGGAAGGTGGGGATACCCGGCGATTGTGCGGCGGACTGCGCTGTCGGGGTCGATGGACAGGCTCTCGGCCATCTCGACGGGCAGGTCCGGGTCCCGGGGTGCCAGGCACCGCATCCGCGGATCCGGATCGGTGGCCAACCGGCGCAGGATCTGTGGCGGGAACGTGAACAGGTCGGCCGGACGCCAGCGCGTCTCTTTGTCCGGCCGGAACTCACGGTCGATGCGCTCGGCCATGGTGGGGTCAACCAGGTGCGGGGCGTGCGCGGCCATGGTCGTACGTACGCCGCTGTCGTCGTCGTTGAGCAACCGGAGGACCGCATCGGCCGGCAACGTCCGGTTCCGTGCCGCAGAGCGCCGGAAGCAGATGTACGGCGAGGACACGTACGGCAGCGGGTCGGCGGTGACCCAGTCCAGCCGCAGGTAGGACAGTTCGGCGACGGCCATGTGGTCCTCGAACTGCCGCAGCAGCGCGGTGTCATCGAGTTCGTCGTTGAGCAGGTCGGTCAGCGGGCGGTCGCCCTGCTGGATCTCCGTGTAGATCTGGTGGCGTATTGGCTCGGGTGTGTCCGGGCGGCTGAAGACACCCACGCGTACGTTCGCGCTGGAGCCCTCGGCGAGTAGGTCCCGTACTGGTGGGGGAAGCTGCGGGTGCTCGGCGACTTGGCGGCGAACCTGGTGGTCGGGGTCACCGGCCAGCTGTGCGGCGAGTTCCGGGGTCAGGACTGCGTGGCGTACGGCTCCGGCGCGGGAGACCGGGTCGGGGAGCAGTCCCGCCACGAGGTCGGGCGTCGGAATCCGACAAGGCGACGACGTCGCGAGTGGTGCTGACCTACCGCCCACACCCTTGGCTTCGCCGTCGCGGCCGATGCGTTGCCTGCCGCTTTGGGAACCGAACCGGACCAGGTCGGCGACGCTCTTGATCGACCGAGGCCGGCGTACCCGGGGCGACTTGGCTCGCCACCATGGCCCTACCCCTCCTGCGATCCACCGGCACTGGCAACCTGACCCAGGCCACGCTTGCCGTCGATGGCGATCACGGTGCGGTACCGCCTCGGCCTGTTCACCGCGGCGGGCGTGCGGGTGCGCAGCCAGCCGGCCAGGACGGTGCCGAGCAGCGTGTCGTCCAGGCGCGTCAGGATCCGCCAGACAGTGCTGCCGACCGGCACTCCTGCGGTGAACCCGAGCTGGTCCTGGGCGCGTTCGTCCAGGTCGTGCAGCCAATCCGTGATCGCGGCGAACGACGACGCCCCGGCCATGACGGCGCAGACCGCCACCGCCAGTAGCGAGGTCAGCGGGTAACGCACGCCTCGTGGGTCGCGTGGATCAGGAACAGCGGCGAGCGCGTGCAGCAGCCCGCCGTGTTCACCGTCGGTGACTGGCACGGCCTCGGCGATGGAGGCGGGTGCTGCTACGGCCAGTGCAGGGATGAGAGATGATGCCATCGGCGGGTGGGGTCTTCCTCGGAGTCGTGAAGCGTCGCAACTCCATGATCACCGATGCGGCCCTCACCCGCTCCTTACGCCTCCACAAAGGCCGAATTCGTCTCGAAACTCCTGGTCAGCGGCCCACCGGCCGACTATGCAATCGCCCTGGGCTCAGGGCTGTGGGCCGCGCACTGAATGCCACCAGGCGGTGTCGATGAGGATCTGTTCCGTTTCGAGGACATCACGCTCGAACGCTTCCACGTCGACGGGTGCCGGCGGCCGATCCATTAGCTCGGTGATCTCATCGGGTAGTCGCACGTTGTGCGCGTCGATGTAGTGCGTGAGCCCCTCTGGCCATACGAAGTACTTACCGTCGGTCAGTTCGGTGGATCCGTTGCGGGTGCCACACAGCCGACACAGTGAGTGGCCTGCTGTAGCGACGAACCACTTGCCACCACGCAGGTAGTCGCTTACCCGTCGCTGGGTTGCCGCATCGGCCTCGGGGGCCACGAACAGCACGGGGTCGGGCCAGTGCTCTTCGCCTGGTCCACACCAGTAGCCGATCAGTCGCAAAGTCCGGGTGTTGTCTGCCTCGCTGCTCGACACGGGCATCATCGTCGCAGGGTCGGAGACGGGCCGAGCGTCAAGGATCAGCCGAACCCGCCGTGTCAACCATCAACCGGCGCAGGACAGCCGGCTGCCGGCTGCCGGCAATGCCGGGCTTCAGTTGATCCGTTACGAGTCAGCGTCAGATGATGCGTGACAGGTCCAGCTAGATGATCATGTCGTGACCGGGGAAGCGGTCGGGGCCGCGCCGATTGGGTTGGCCGCGCACGCAGGAGAGCGGGCGCGGATTGGGCTACCTTGCTGGCGAGCTTGACCGGGGATGCTGCTGGGCCGAGCACGTTTGTTCAAGTGACCCTATGGTGAGCACCGTGAACGCCGACAAGGGCCCACCCATGCGGGAGTACGCGGGCTTGATCTGGATCGAAGACAAGCCGGGCATTCGGCTACGCATTCTTGCCAGGTCCCTCGATGAGGCGTGGTCTCGCGTCATCGAGGAGTACGGAGAGGGGCACGTCATCTCCATCTGGAACGAGGAAGATGCATCGAGCGCGCGATAGTGCGACGGGCGTCCACGTCGTGCCAAAGCATCGAGCATCTCCACCAGCACCCGACGCACCGTGTCGAGCATCATGTGAAGCCACCGTGAACGCATCAAGCGGAGTACGACAGCCGGCTGCCGGCATGCCTGGTCTCGCATGATGGTTGACGAAACGGCGTCGCAGGAGCGTTGACGCCAGGTCGAGATCGAATAGGTCCGTCCCTGCGGTTGATGGTACGGGCGACGAGGCTTGCGAGGCGGTCGGACCTGCCTGTCGGTAGCGGCCGTACCATCTGCTGATGATCGAACCATCGCTGGTCACCCGGTCGTCGTTGCGGCAGGTGTTTCCGATCGTGGCACCGATGTCTATGGCCGAGCTCCCGACGCGCACGTGGTCCGACGAGCAGTGGGAGAGGATCAAGCTCGGATATGCGGCTTGCGACATGGACGAGAAGTGGGAGGTGTTCGTTGAGGACCAGGTCGTGTTCCTGCATCGCAGCTGGACCGGCAATGGGGTCTTCGAAGCATCGTTCTCGCCCGTAGGCGGCGGTGGTTGGCAAATCTCGGCTGCGACGGTGGAGTCCGACCCGTCGCGTTACCGTCGCAGCTCCGATCGATACGACCGGGTGATGGTCGAGCTGGTGCTCAGCGCGATCGTGCTCGGTGAACCTGCCGTGGATCTGCGCGCCGAGCTGGTCGCGCTGACATCGCAGGAGTCTGGACGCACCGACCTCCCTGCAGGCGAGCAATTCGCGGCTGTTGCTGATCTGTGGGAGACGCATTTGCAGGCTCCCTTCCCGAGTCGGCTGAGAGGCACTGAGGTAGCGGGTGTCGACGTGGTGATGCTGGACGCCGACGTCGCAGGCTGTGTCAGCTCGTGGCTGCAGAACCGAGGCAGTCTCGACGCCCAGCGGTCCAGGGTGCTCGCGTCATGCCAGGAACAAGTCATCCGCATAATCCCGGTGCTCGCCGACCAGGAGGCGGCCTACTGTCGCCGGCTTCACGACATGGCCGTACTCATCGCAGGCAAGCCCGAGGCCGCACGAACCGACCCCAAAACCTCGGTCTAGACGATGGACTCGCACGCCGCGAGCGGCACGGCTGACGCGATCATGCAAAACCTCATTCGAGGCTGCAGTGTCAACCATCAGCCGGAGTCGGACAGCCGGCTGCCGGCGATGCCGGCAATGTCGGGCTCCACTTGATGCGTGACAGGTTGACGTCAGGACCTCCGTGACAGACCAGTCTCGGGACGTGGGTGACACGCCCGGCTAGAGATGGTCACAAGCGCTGCGTCGATGGCCGGTTCGCAACCTCTCTACACTGCCCGGCGTGACACTGCAGCCGTACGACCGTGGGGTGCTCGCTGTGCAGCGCGGGGCCTTCGAGGAGGCTCGTGAGCAGTTGGAGCTGGCCGGGCCGGATGATCGGGCGCTGCTGCTGCTGGGTCAGCTGGCCAGCAGCGGTCACGGCGAGCCCGCAGACCCGGTGAGGGCCCGGGGGCTGTATGAGCGTGCGGCTGAGCTGGGCAATGCCGAGGCGGCTCACAACCTCGGGGTGCTGTACGCCACCGGCCTGGGTGTCGCGCAGGACCAGGCGGCGGCGTTGCGGTGGTATCAGCGTTCGGCCGAGCTGGGCAGTGTGCCCGCGCTCCGGATGGTCGGGCTGATGTACGGCACCGGTCAGGGAGCGCCGGTTGACCAGGACGAGGCGGAGCGACACTGGCGAATGGCTGCCGCCGCCGGGGAAGCGCAGGCCCTGCACGATCTGGGCACCCTCTTCGGGTACCACAAGGTGGACCTGCCGGAGGCTGCTTCCTGGTACCTGGAGGCCGCCAAGGCGGGCATCGAGGCCAAGCGGGAACTGACTCTGCTCGCGCCGAAGCTCCGCATGCCGGCTTCGGTGGACCGCCGGGCGCGCACAATGCTCGGCGTGATCCGTGCCTTCCATCTCGAAGATCCGGCCGGAGGGGTGAAGCTGCTGGCCGTCTCGGCGGACGAAGGGGACCCGGTCGCCCAGCGCACGCTCGGTTACCTGGTCCAGCACGGCATCGGCGCGACAAAGGACGACCTCCGGGCGACCGCTCTCTACCAGGCCGCAGCCGAGGCGGGGGACCCGCTTGCTGCGTTCAACCTTGGCGTGCTGTCCGGTGAGACTGACGAGGCGGTGCACTGGCTGCGCCAGGCGGCTGAGGCCGGGGTCACTGAGGCGTACCCGCGGCTCGGGGACCGGCTCAGCGAGCGTGACCTCGACGAGGAGGCGCTGCAGTGGTACGTGCGCGGCGCCGAGGCCGGCGACAAGGGCAGCATGTTCGCGGCGGCCTGCTGGTACCGCGACGGATTCGGCGGGCCGATCGACCTTGTGCAGGCACTTCGGTGGTACCTCGCCATGCTGAATGTTGGCAGCGGCGACGGCATCCACGAAGCACACGCGATCGTGCCACGAATGACCGCCGATGAAATCCACGAGGCGGGCCGGCTTTCGGGCCGGTTGCTGGAGGCGGACCTCTTTGTGCTGCGGCAGGCTTCCCCGAGCGCTGCCTCCGATTGACCTGATGCTTCTGCCGGCGCACGCGCCCGCTGTGTCCCGGAGTTCTCCTCTGCAAGACCCGGCGGAGTGTCACGCAGGTCCTGATGTCGATCTAGGCCCACAGGTCCCGAGGCCGGACAGCCGGCTGCCGGCGAAGTGGACGCTCGTATTTCAGTCAAGGGTGCGACGGCGGACCCTGCCGGTGGGGAATTGTGGTCGTGGTCCTGGTCTGCGGTGGTGACGCCGCAGCCATCGGGGCAGGTCATGTCGCGGTGCGTAGTAGCCCACATCGCCTGCCGCGTCTTCTGCTGTCCCCCTGGTCGGATAGCCGCCTACAACGGTTCGGTCGCGGAGGGCGCGCCGTAGGAGCGCCAGAGAGTCGCCATCTATCAGCCCGTGCAGTCGGGCGAAATGGCCGAGCGACAGCGCGGCGTTAGCCCTGGTCGGTGGGTTCGGGGAGCGGAGGCCTCGCTTGAGGCGCGGTAGGACGACGTGCGGATCGTGATGGTGCAGCACCAGTCCGATCAGGGCCACACCGGCATGACGTTCATGACGGTCAAGCGCGGCATCCACGACCTCAGGATCGTTGCAGCCGATCAACCCTCGGCCGGTCAGCCAGTCCAGTACCTCCGCCACGGCGCCATAGTGCCAGCTGAAGATCGGCGGCGGCACGTTCGAGCGGACCGGCCAGCGCCGCACAGCCGGCCGCCGGCGGTGCCTGGTCTCGCATGATGCTTTGCGGAACGGCGTCGGCCGATGTACGACATGATCACGATGAGGCTGAGGACGCCATTCCTTGCCTGCGGTGCGTGCGGCAACGGTCGGCGGCAGCAGGGGGACGCCACGGACCGTGGTAAAGCTCGGGCCGTGCATGATGATCAGGTCATCCGCCGCGGGGTCCGTGACCACGCGGGTCACGGCCTTGACGGGCAGGATAGAACCCCGTTCGGAGGCGGTGTAGCGGCGGCCACGACTTGAGGCAAGGAGAAGGGTGCGGTGACACCGTGGCAGCAACGGCTGGCGGCCGTGGAGGCGACCGAGGTTCACGTGCGGGCGTTCTTCGCTGGGCATGACGTTGGGGTCGTCAACTACGACCTTGGGTTCGGCCGTCGTGGGGCCGTGCCTGACTTGCGCATCATGATCGTCGGTCCGGGACCCCGCAGCAGCGCCTGGGCATATGTCACCGCTGGCTGCTGGTCGGCGGTGAACCAAGACGGCCACGGTGTCGAGTTCGTGATGACGTCGAAACGGCGGGAAGCGGCCGTAGTCGATCTGATCGCCATGGTCACCTACTACCACGCGGCCCATCGCCTCGACCACTGGCACACGATGCCGATTGGTGACCCTTGGCTGCCGGGCTCGGCGTGCGATCACCTGCTCGTCAGCTTGCCCTACCTGCACGGCCCAGAACTGGAGGTTTGCGAGTTGCCAGCTGGGCATGCCCGGCTCTTGTGGTTGTTGCCGATCACCGCAGCCGAGAAGGCGTTCCGTCAGCAGCACGACACCGAGGCTCTGGAGCAGCGATTCGACGACGCCGCGATCGACCCGGCGGATCCCCTGCGCGCGTCCGTGGTGTGAATCGAAAGGGAGTCACGAGCGAGTCGGAGTCCATCCCGCTGGGAGGCACGGTTGCCGCGATCATGTCAAGCGTCAGCCGAGACCGCCCAGATCGGGATCAGGACCTGCGTGACATTTCGCCGAGCGTCGGTGGAGATGAGCGTGATGGAACAGCGGCGGTACCGGGCCGTCCGAGACGTGCTGGCCCGCCGTCGCCTACCAGGCCTCGCTTCAGCTCGCCAAATCCTCATTCGGAAGCGAGGATGCCGAAAAAAGAGGGGTTTCAGTCGTAGAAGAACCGCTCGAGATCCTCGATGGACCCTGGTCCGGTCAGGAAGCGCTCGGCCTTGGCAATAGCATCCTTTGGTGGCGGCCCGCCCGCTCGGAGGAGTTGCTTCATCCATAGCTCGCCCTGCTCGCCGACGGCGTAAATGCCGGACAGAAGATCGGCCATGCCCGCAGGATGCGGCGGGCTCTGCCCGACGACGGGTTGGAGTTCCCACCCACCCGCGCGAACAGCCAACCGGATCACCCCCGCCCAGTTGGCGACCCACCCGATACACGCGGGCCACAGGTCCTCGGTGAACGGGGCCAATCGCCCTGTGCCGTGCCAAAACTCGTCGCACCGGGTGTGAGCTGCTGTTTCGCGGCAATGACGCAGGATGGCAGGCGTGTTGGTTCGGCTGCGGTACCTGAGCGCGGTGCGGATGTTTGGCTGGTTGTCGCAGGCCACGCGTAGCGAGTCCGCGCTGGTCGCAGAGTTGCTGGTGCTGCGCCATGAGGTGGCGGTGCTACGCCGTCAGGTCGGTCGGCCGCGGCTGTCGTGGCCGGAGCGGGCGGTGTTGTCCGCGCTGGTCCGGGCGCTGCCGCGGGAGCTCTGGAGGCATCGGATCGTCACCCCGGTCACTCTGCTGGCCTGGCACCGTCGGCTGGTTCGCCGGCATTGGACCTACCCGAACCGGCCTGGACGACCACCGATCAGCGACGACCTCCGGGACCTGATCCTGCGCCTGGCCAGGGAGAATCCTGGCTGGGGACATCGTCGCATCCAAGGTGAGCTCGTCGGGCTCAGCTATCGGGTCGGCGCCGGCACCATCCGCCGCATCCTCGCCCGATCAAGGACCGGCCCTGCCCCGCGCGAGATCGATACCAACTGGCGGACGTTCCTGCGGGCCCAGTCCTCCGGGCTTCTGGCGACCGACTTCTTCCACATCGACACCATCACGCTGCGGCGGTTGTATGTGCTGTTCGTCATGGAGATCACGACCCGACGGGTGCACATCCTCGGCATCACCGAACACCCGACCGCTGCCTGGACCACCCAGCAGGCCCGCAACCTGATGCTGGACCTCGGCGACCGTATGACACGGTTCCGGTTCCTGATCCGCGACCGCGACGCCAAGTTCACCGCGTCGTTCGACGCCGTGTTCACCGCCGAAGGCATCGACGTGGTGAAAACTCCGCCGCGCACGCCCCGGGCGAACGCGTTCGCGGAACGCTTCGTGCGCAGCGTCCGGGCCGAGTGCACCGACCGCGTCCTGATCTACAGCGAACGGCACGCCCGCACCGTGCTTCGCGACTACGAGGACCACTTCGACCGGCACCGGCCGCATCAGAGCCTGGATCAGCATCCACCCGACTACGACCCCGGTGCGATCGTCGCGATCGACAAGCCGATCCGGCGGCGCCGCGTCCTGGGCGGCGTGATCAACGAGTATCACCGGGCGGCTTGAGCTACTCGCAAACTCGCAGCTCACACGCCTGAAGCAGTGTTTTGGCACCGTGCAGGCCTGGGCCAAGCTGACGGACACCAGCGCCGACCGGCACGTGCTGGTGATGGGCGGCGACCTCAACAACTCGGCGCTGAAACTCTATTACGACAAGGCGGCCAATTCCTGGCGGCTGACCATGGCCGTCCGGAGAGCGGACGGCACGGTCGGTTTCCAACCCAGCACCTTCACCGCCGGATCCGCCACCTCGGGCTGGCAGCACCTAGCCGTCGTGGTTACGCCGGCCACCACGCCCGGCGCCGCCGTGCTGTACGTCGACGGCGTGGTCAAGGGCACGCTGTCGACCACCGAACATTTCAACAACCAGGCCACCGACATGCGGGTCGGCGCGCAAACGGCCGGATCCGGATGGTTCGCCGGACTCATTGACGACGTCCAGGCGTACCAGCAGGCCCTGACACCGGCCGAGGTCGGCCAGCTGCTGGCCGGGACAGCACCGGAGGCCGCCGCCCAGGTCAGCCGCACCACCTACGGCCTGGACACCAGCGGCTCGATCACCTCCGTGACCGGCCCCAACGGGCAGACCAGCTACATCACCAACGACGAAGCCGGCCGAGGAGTGGTGACCACGAGCCCGCCGGTGAGCACCGTGCTCGGCGAAGGCACCCCCGTCACGGCAGTGGCCGAGACCCGGGTTGGCTTCAACACCTTCGGCGAGGTCACCCAACAACAGGACCCGTACGGCTACGTCACGACCAACTTCTATGACGCGCTCGGCCAGATGATCGAACAGGCCTCACCCGCCTACACCGCACCCAATCCGACGCCGAAGACCATGATTGCGACGAGCACCGTCGAGTACAACGAGGTCGGCCAGATCCGGTACACCACCGACCCACTCGGGGCGAAGACCGAATCCAAGTACGACCTGCTCGGCCGGAACACCGAGATCATCGCCCCGGACCAGGGTGTCACCAAGTACGAGTACGACCTGCTGGGCAACCTGCTGTCGCACACCGACCCCAACGGGGCGAAGGCGTCATCCACGTTCGATTACCTCGGCCGCACGCTGACCAGCACCTCCGCCGTCCGCCAGACAGGCACCGGCTACACCACCGAATACCGCTACGACAACGGCAGCCCCTGGCCGACCTCGGTGATCTCACCGACCAAGGTCGTAATACAACAGCGTCGGCGAGCCCACCCGGATCACCGACGGGGCGGGCCAGGTCACGAAGATGACCTACGACGGTGCTGGCCGGGTGACCCGCACGACTGCGCCGGACGGCACCTACTCCACGGCCGCCTACAACTTCGCCGGTCAGCAGTTCAGCGCGACCGACTACTCGGCCGCCGGAGTGCTGCTACGCAACGAGTCACGGCGGTTCGACATCTCCGGCAACCTGGCGGCAGCCACCGACGCCCGCAAGACCACCAAGACGTTCGCCTACGACGCCCTCAACCAGCTGGTCACCCAACGCGAGACGGTCGGCCCGTCCCAGACGATCACGACCGAATTCGGCTACGACCTCAACGGCCGGCAAACCCGGTTCACCGACGGCCGCGGCAGCAAATTCGCCACCACGTACAACTCGTGGGGTTTGCCCGAATCGCAGATCGAGCCGGCGACCACGGCGACACCGACCGCCGCCGACCGCACCTTCACCATGACCTATGACAAGGGCGGCCGCCTGGTCCGGGTGGACTCGCCGGGCGGGGTGAAAGTCGAATCCGAATACGACGCGATGGGCCGGCTACGCAAGAGCTCCGGCACCGGCGCGCAGGTCGCGACTGCGGACAAAACCTTCACCTACGACAAAGTCGGCCGGATGGAGTCGTTCACCGGCTCCGCCGGAACGAACCAGATCGGCTATGACGATCGTGGTCTGGTCACCTCGATCACCGGTGTCTCCGGGACCTCGTCGTACACCTATAACGGCAATGGTGCGTTGACGTCGCGGACGGATGCTGCGGGGACGACGTCGTACAGCTATGACACGGCGGGCCGTCCGTTGAAGGTGGAGAACGCGGCCGCGGGCGTGAACATGACGTACAGCTACGACAGCATGTCGCGGGTCGAGAAGATCAATTATCCGGGTACGGTGCGTACGTTCGGCTACAACGATCTGCAGCAGCTGACCTCGGACACGTTGAAGAACGCGGCCGGCACCACGATCGCCAAAATCGACTACGAGTGGAACCTGAACGACAGTCTGACGAAGAAGACGACCACCGGGTTCAACGGGTCGTCGACCAACACCTACGAGTATGACCTGGCCAACCGGCTGACCTTGTGGGACAACGGCAGCACCCCGGTGGCCTACGACAAGTCCGGCAACCGCATCCAGGCCGGAACCACGACGTTCACGTACGACCAGCGCAACCAGCTGGTCTCCGACTCCACGGGTGCCACGTATCAGTACACGCCACGCGGGACCCTGCAGTCCACCATCAGCGGTGGACAGGCGGTCGTCACTCAGACCGATGCGTTCAACCAGGTGAAGGTGCAGGGCGCCAAGACCGGGGGATCGACGAGTTACCGCTACGACGGTTTGGGCCGGTTGCTGCAGGCCGGGATGAGCTACACGGGTCTCGGCAACGACGTCGCCGCCGACGGCAGCACCGTTTACGTCCGCGACGTCGCGGACAATCTGGTGGCGGTGGCTTCCGGGAGCACGAAGAGGTACGCGTGGACCGACGCGCACACCGATGTGGTGGGTGAGTTCACCGACACCGGTACCACGCTGACGGGTTCGGTGTCCTACGACCCGTGGGGCAAGGTCCTCGCCGCTGCGGGCATGGTCGGCAAGCTGGGCTTCCAGCAGGAATGGACGGACCAGACCACCGGCAAGGTCAACATGTGGTCGCGGTGGTACGACCCGCAGACCGGCGCGTTCGACACCCGCGACACCGCTGACAACAACCCGATCCCGACGTCAGGTTCGGCTAACCGGTTCGCCTATGCCGAAGGTGATCCGCTGTCGAATACCGACACCACCGGTAACGCGGTGGATGGTAAGTGCGGTGAGTACGACTACGCCTGCGCGCTGCGTATTTATCAGGCGGCGATGGATGTCTACAACGATGCGATGGAGCAACGCGACCGGGACATGCAGGCCGCGGGGGCGCAGATCGCGCAGCAGGAGGCCGAGTTCCAGCGGGCGGAGCGGGAAGGCCGGGTCTCGCTGCTGGACATTCTGTTGCAGGTTGGTGTCGGCATGCTGCTGGATCTGATCGGCTACACCTCGTTGCAGGGTTGTCTGGGTGGCAGCCTGTGGGACTGCGCTGACCTGGCCTCCAATGCGCTGGGCCCGATCAAAGCGCTGAAGGTGGGCCGGTCGTTGTTCAGGGCCGCGGAGCGTGCGTTCGAGGGCTACCGGTTGTGGAAACGGATTGTTGAGGGCGCGCGGACGGTGATGCGGCGTGCGTCGGATGCGATCAACGCGGGCCGGAAGCTGTTGAACGATGTGATGAAGAAGGTGCCGAAGAAGCCGAAGCTGCCGAAGAAGAAAAAGAAGCCTGCCGCGAAGAAGAAGCCGAAGCCGCAGCCGAGACCCAAGCCGAAGCCGCAACCGTCACAGCAGGCCAAGCCGGAAAAGCCGAAGACTACGCCGAAGAAGGAGAACGCACCGGCGAAGGAGGCCAAGCCGAAGAAGCCGGAGCCGACGAACAAGGAACCGAAGAAGCGGGCCGAACAGCAGGGGGCCGACTCGTCGGAGAGTGAGCGGCGGGACCCGGCGGACCTGACCTGTACGAGAACGCACAGCTTCGACCCGGACACGCTGGTCCTGATGGCCGATGGCAGTACCCGGCGGATCGCTGAGGTCGCGGTCGGCGATGAGGTTCGTGCGACGGACCCGCAGACCGGTAAGGACGGTGCTCGTCAGGTCACGGTGCTGCACGCCAACCGTGACCTGGAGTTGACCGACGTCACGGTCTCCGACCAGCCCACCGACACCACCCGGGCAGCCGGTCG